>JBKPAZ010000273.1:0-15255 GCA_046726655.1 Chloroflexota bacterium | reverse complement strand
CAAGCAGAACTTGAGAAACAAGAGCTTGAAAAGCCAAAAGAGCAGTATTGACTTCCACTGCTTCACACGACGTGTTGAGGAGAGGAATGCAATGTTGGCCAAAGATTGATCGCCAGGCAGATCGCCAGGGCTAAACCCACTGGGCCGGAAAGGCTGAGGAGGATTGTATTTATGGCCAATCCCTGTGTGCCAGCAAAGAACGGGCCAAAGAGGAGAGAGCTAACGCGCAGCACAGCGGCGGCATTGCCAAGCCAGAGCGTCGCGCTCACCAGCTTCGGAGAGACAATCTTGCCACCGGAGAAGCCTGGCAGCATGCGCGGAGCAATGCCACAGATCAGTAAGGCAATAAAGCCGATTGCAAAACTGTGGCGGACCGCATCAAAGGCAACCAGCTCGCTGCCTGTAACCAGTAAACTCCCACCATCGACGAGCAGCAGCAGAGCGCCGAGCATCGCCCAGAGATAGGCGCTTGCCACTAACCCCACGAAAGGTCCGTAATGCGTTTGCTCCTTTTTCACTTGCTGTTTATAGGTCTGTGCCAGGGTTTCCGGCGATGGCGCAAGCTTCGCCACGCGCTCTGGTACATGGCCTCGCCGACGTATCAAGCTCAGGAAGATACCCACGAAAAGCAGCACAACCCCTCCAAACAGCATCATCCCCAGACCATCAACAAAGCCTGTCCAGGGCGAAGGCCCCGGGCCGCCCTCTACACCAACGCACAGCAGGATTACCCCTGTGAAGTATAGGCCTGCCAGAGGCCACAGCACCCGGCGCGGAAAGCCATCCAGACCTGCATACATGGGCAGCGAGCGAGCTGACATTGCCAGCGCCATCGGCATCAGAAAGCCGAAAAGACCCAGTGTCACATTCAGCGTGTCGCCTGCATACAACGCCAACCCGCTTCCCTGCGCTGCTTGCACGACATTCACCAGGTTGATGATACTGGCGATACCCAACGAGCAGAACGCACCCGCGAAGAACGGAAAGACACTCCAATAGGCCGGGCGTGTTGTTGGACGCGGGCCATGCAGCGCGGTCAGTATGAGCAAAGACAGGATCATAACAATGGCTGCCACCTCTAAAATACCGCTGCCGACCAGCCCTATGCGCCACATACTACCCATGTTCGTCGCCACGAATGGTTGAGTGACGGCGCGCAAGACCAGGCTCACGATAAGGATACCCAGGAGCCAGGGAACGAGGCGCGCACCCACCAATGGTGTTCCGCGTAGCCGTGGGAGAAAGTATAATGCAACCCCCAGTACAAATAGTCCCGCCCATCCGTACAATTGTAAATGTCCGTGCGCCTGCGCTGTCGCTTCCCACCACGCGCCAGGAGGCACAGAGAAAGCGTGCGCTAGTGTCAGCACGGTTGCCAGTACGAACCCGCCACCAGCACCCATGAGGAGGGCTGTCTTCAACATCGGAGAAACACGCGAGAATGGCTCCTGCTTGCGTGCTTCATCCGATGTTGGAGGAGGCATGATTTTCCCATGAACTGTTGTATGCACCTGATGCTCTCCTTCCTGCGGATTATTGCTAAAATCCAGCATACAACAAAGCGTCACTCATGTGATGTGACAAAAGTCTCTCATCACTCTTATCCCGAGCTTCCCTCTTTTTCCTTGACCGGGTTCCAGAGTGGATAAGGGATACCCGCCAGCCGGTTGATGGCGAGCGCTTGCAGGGTGAGCAGCACGACGGCGATGAGCAGCACGAGCAGTTGCCAGGGTTTGGTGAGTAAGCCGAGCGAAATAATCAGCGTCGTTGCACCTGCGGGAGGATGCGGCGACTTGAAGAGCACCATCAAACCCGACGTCAGGCCGAGCGAGAGCGCGGCAGCGATGACGCGAGGCCAGGTCACCCCGACGGCCAGCGCTGGACCTGCAGTCGTCAAGCCCGTGACGACAAGGCTGAAGTAGCCTGCCAGCACACCAATGGTGTGACCGACCAGCGTATAGCGCGGCGAGGCGGAAGGCGCGCGCGGCGTGTAGAAAAAGAGGAACGCGGTCGGCCCAAGCGAGGGGAAGATGAACGGCGACCCGGTAATCAGCGCCAGGGCAGACATCAATCCAATGCTGATACAGCCGTTGATAAAGCTGAAGATGGCCAGCACAGGCGTCTTTGCGTAGTGTTGTGTTAACCAGGGTAGGCGGATGTGCCTGAGCAGGCCGCGCACAATGTCCGACATTTCACCGCCGATGGGGTGCTCCCGGTCGATGCGACCATAAGGCCGTTGCGGTGGGGACATTCCGCCTGGCTGGTGGCGATCTTTCTCGTCAGTATCACTGTTATGTACGACTTCTGTTTTGTCTGTCTCCGACTCCATATGCATGCTTCTCCTCACAGGGTTACAAGGGAACAGCGGCGGCGAGGCCGATTAAGGTTCTTCGATGCGCCGGCGGGGCCAGAAAGTGATAATCAGCGCGAGGATAAAGCCTATCCCGCTGGCAAGAGCCAACCAACCTAGACTTGCAGTGCGCCCGGAGAGCAGTTCGTAGAGCGCGCCGGTGATGAGCCAGAGTTGCGCAATCAGGATCACGGCCAGCAAGAACACCTGTGCCTGCACAATGGCGATACGCCCCTCTAAGCCAAGAAAGTTCGGGCCTGGCATTGCTCCGCGCGTCCCGTGTGGTGGTCGCTGTACAGGTGGATCATCAGGATTGGCTTTGCGCTTGTGGGTTCTGGCGTTGTTAGTACTCATCGTGCTATCTCCTTCACGGCGTAGATCATGCCATTCTGCCTGGCAAGCTGTATCAACGGCAATGGTCGTGTCGGGGGGCCCGCAAGTACGTCACCTGTTGTTGCATCGAAGAGTCCCTCATGACATGGGCAATGCAATTTCCCGTCCCCTTGATAGAGCACCGCGCACGAAAGATGCGTGCAGACATCACTATAGGCAACCAATCCATGACCCGGCAGGTTAATCAGTATACCCTGCGCATACTCGTCGGGGAAGTTGAAGACCTTCCACTGGTTCTCGGCGAGTTCTCCCTCCTTCGCAATCGCTATTGCCGTCACGTTGGAACCCCTGGGTAGAGCGCCGAGAATGGCAAGCGCACCCGTCGCCAGAAAGAGCGCACCCGAACCGGCGAGAAGAAAGCGCAAGGTGTCGCGCCGCGTGACGACCTCATCCTCGTCCCAGGGATAGGGGAACTCTTTGCGCCATTCCTCGTCCCTGCCCTCATATGGCAGCATTGGTCTGCTTGTTGGCTGTGTTGAGATTTCTGACGCTGCTTGCGGGTTCACTTCCTGTGCCATCTACTTGCTCCTCTCTGCTCTCTTTCTTTCGAAGCATGTGTTGGAGTCGTCACTGGTTCGAGGGGTTGGCGCGGCGTCCAGGGTTGAGGCGGGGCTTAGTGCTGGGGGATGCCCGCCGTTTATGCATCGACCCAGGTATCGGCATGCTGATTGGCTGTAGCCGCCGGGAGGTTGGCTCGCCAGCCCAGGTCGGCCTCTTCGATCATAGCCATCAGGTCCAGTTCCTCATCTTGCTCGCGCATGACGACGTAGTTGCGCGTCCCCACACGCTGTCGCCCGAAGGAGAAGGTATTCACAGGTTTCGCCCCCTGCTTCGCGCGGCCTGCCGCCACCCACTCTTCGTAGGTTCCATAGAAAATGGCCTGCGTTGGACAAACAGTCGCGCACATGGGACCCTTACCTTGACTGGTGCGGTCATAGCAGAGGTTGCACTTTTGCATATAGTGACCGCTAATATTGAACTTGGGAACGCCGAAAGGACAAGCATAGCCGCAGTTTTCGCAGTAGATACAGCGCGTCTCGTCCGCAGATTGCACAACCCCATCGGGACTGACAAGGATGGCCTGGGCGGGACACACCTGCGCGCAGGGGGCCAGCGGGTCTTCGCAGTGCATACAGAGCGTTGGCGAGGAGGCCACCGTGTTGTGACGCTCGAGATAATCAATGTAGATCATGCTCTCACCCTTGTGTGTATCACACTCGCGGCAAGCGGCAACGCACGAGCGGCACCCGATGCAGCGCGAGGGATCGAGAAAGATTCTCTTTACCAGGTCTGCCATTGTCTCTTCCCTCCTCTAACGCAATGTCGGGTTTGGTTGAGCATGCGCGATGGGCAGTTCGTGCCTCCGTCGCCCTGCCTCAAGCAGCGCCTGGGTGTCTATGTCTTTGGCCCACTCAGGCTTTTGCTGCGCGCGAACTGCGGCAGCAGCGCAGACCTTGTACTCCGGAATCTTCATCATCGGCTCAAACACCGGGTTGGTCAACTGGTTAGCAGCCTGGGTATGCCCATAGTGATAGGGAATGAATAACGTATCCGGTCGAATCGAGCGCACCACCAGCGCGGGCGCGGTCATCTCACCACGCCGCGTGCGAACCGTTACCCAGTCGCCGTCGGCGATGCCTAAATGCGCCGCTGTTTGCTCATGCATCTCCACCCAGGGATAGGGAGCTTCCTCCATCAGGAACGGTACGCGCCGCGTCTGGTTGCCCGATAGGTAGTGATAGATGACACGCCCGGTAGTGAGCACCAGTGGATATGCTTCGTCCGGCTCTTCGGCGGGCGGAATATAGACGATGGGGTGGAAGCGCGCCTTGCCGTCGGGGAAGCCGAAACGCTCTTCGTACAGGCGCGGCGTGCCAGGATGCTCCTGCGATGGACAGGGCCAGAAGACGCCGTTTTGCTCCTCGATCTTCTCGTAGGTGATGCCCCAATAGTCTGATTTTGCGCCCCTGGTGCAGAGCCGCAACTCATCGAAGATGTCGCGAGCCGAGTGGAAATCGAAGTACAGTCCCTTGCCCAGACGTCGGGCCAGTTCGCACACAATTTGCCAGTCCACCCGCGCTTCACCGGGAGGATCGACCGCCTTGTTGTATTTGATGACGCGCCCCTCCAGGCTGGTGATCGTCCCCTCATCCTCGGCCCACACGGACCCCGGCAGTACGATATCCGCCAGTTCCGCCGTCTCCGAGAGAAAGAAGTCGGTTACAACGAACAGGTCAAGCCCACGCAGAGCTTGCTCAACGGTATGCTGATCGGGCAGTGAGACCATGGGATTGGAGCAGATCATAAAGCAGGCGCGTATCTCCTTGCGCAGCATGGCTGGGATCATCAGGGTTGCGGGATAACCAGAGTGCGGCAAGTCCTGCTCGTCGATACCCCACACCGAGCAAATATAGGCGCGGTCTTCCGGGTTCTCAATCTCGCGACAGCCTGGAAGTTGCGAGGCTTTCTGCCCTACCTCGCGCCCACCCTGCCCATTGCCCTGCCCCGTGAGAGTGCCGTAGCCAGCGCCAGGCCGCCCAAAATTGCCTGTAGCAAGCGCCAGGTTGACGGCAGTGACGCCGTTATCAACTCCTTTGCTCTGGTGTTCCAGCCCGCGCGCGGTGTAGATCAACGCCGCCCGGGCATGCCCATACATGCGCGCAGCCTCGATAATTGCCTCTGGACGCAGGCCGCACA
This sequence comes from Chloroflexota bacterium, assembly GCA_046726655.1. GTDB lineage: Bacteria > Chloroflexota > Ktedonobacteria > Ktedonobacterales > Ktedonobacteraceae > DATMNR01. Next base: position 9,815 of record JBKPAZ010000273.1, on the reverse strand, counting down.
CCTTCGCTACGCGCTCCGGCGGATACTGCTCGACCATTGCTTTTGTCTCCTCCCACCCCACAGTGCGCTCACGGATAAAGTCATCATCGATCAATCCCTCATTGATGATCACGTGCAACATGCCGTTGAGCAGCGCAGAATCGGTGCCAGAACGCAATGGCAAGAAAATATCGGCGGTGCGCGCGATAGGCGTCTGGCGGGGATCGGCCACAATCAACTTGCAGCCCCGGTCGCGCGCCTGCCACAGGTAACTGGTCACGATAGGGAAGCACTCGCCGATGTTGGCCCCGAGGACGAAAATGCAATCGGCGTGCAGCATGTCGCTGATGGGATTGGCGGCGCGATCGATGCCAAGGGAGCGCTCATTGGCCCCCGTTGCCGAGGACATGCACAGTCGCCCGTTATAGTCGGTGTGGCGCGTTCCCAGAGCAACGCGGGCAAACTTGCCCATCAGGTAACACTTCTCGTTGGTCATCGAAGAGCCGCTATAGATCGCCACAGCATCCTTGCCATACTCTCCCTGGATAGAGCGAAAACGCGCTACAATCGTATCCAGTACTTCATCCCAGCTCGCGCGTTCCAGCGGGCTATCCTTCCCAGTGCGACGCATCAACGGATAGGTCAGGCGATCGGGATGATTAACCGTCTGGTAAGCAGTCGCGCCTTTCGGGCAGAGCATGCCATGGTTGAGTGGGAAGTCCTCGCGCGGCTCAACGCCGACCACCTTCCCGTCAGCCACTTTGAGATACATGCCGCACTGCACGCCGCAGTAACAGCAATGTGTCGGCACGTAATGCTCGATTTGCTCATCAGACTTCCAGGGCGTTGGTGACTGCGCGCCTGAATGATAATCGAATGTCTCCGACTGGCGTTGTCGGCGGTGAAAGATGCTCTTATCGACACTCATGGCAGCATTTCCCTCTATCTGAACTCATAAGAACTGATTGCCATCGCGTCCAAGCGCAGCAAGATTGGCCTGTGCGCGCATGATGCGCTTACAAGGCGGGCAAAGGTCCTGCCACCAGAGCTTGCTGATCACAAGCTCTTCAGTCGGAGTGCTTTTGAAAGGTGGCTCATCGACCGGCAGGCCAAACGGCTGTGGCGGCGCCTCACGAATAGTATAGTCCTCGCCAACTTCGTACAGGGTGCGCTTCAAGTCTTGAATAAAGCGGGCAGGGGCAAACTCCTCGCCACAACGCGCACAGCGCTGCTGCGTTGTGTTCTCTCCTGTGCGCCAGTAGAGTTCGATGCCCACCGTAGCTGGCCGCTCGATCAGGTGAAAGAACTTTCCAAAAGGCAACGAGATCAGCCAGAGGACGACCACCGTTTCATGGGTGAGCGAAAGATACCAGTAGTAAGCACCACCTAACCAGGCACTGTCGGCGGTCAGGGCCAACCCTGTCACAACAATGGCCATCAACAGGGCTAACGGTACAATATCAAAGCGGAAGCGTTGCACCGCCACCAACGCCAGGTCGTGGAAGCGCCGGTGAAAGGCCAGCACCAGGCCAATAAAGAGCAGCGCGGCGGTAAAGTCCAGGGCGTGAATAATCACGAAGCCGAAGACTGAGTCAGTGCGGAAAGCAAATAAGGCAAAGCCAAAGAACCAGATACGATAGAGACCCGTCGTGGTCTGTGTAAAGCGCAGCCAGCCAAAGGTCAGCGGGAAGGTAATCAGGCAGGAAAGGATCACTCCCCAAAAGATGCACTGGTGCGTGATCCAGCGATAGAGGCCGCGCCTGCGGATGAATGTTTGCGCGAAGAGATCCCCAATCGCTGCGGGTATCAGAGCCGTGTAACGTCTGAAATTGGCATAGGACAGGAAAAGTTGCCAACTCCTTCGCCAATAACGGCCCGTTGGTGGGCGCGACAACCAGAACATATACTTGTAGGTCACCGCTGCCGTCGCGAAAATCGTTCCCACCGCATAACCAATCAAGGTTGCATCAAACCAGTGAAATCCTCGTGACCCCAGCGCAATCAGCAGAACCAGCACAAGGGCCGCTGCAATACCCGCTACAATCGAGCGTGCTCGCAGCCGTCCTGCTTGCTTATGCGGGGACTGTTGCGCGCCTGCCGCTCGTTTTCTCTTTTTTGCAGGTGAAAGAGATTGTTGCACGTTTCGCCATCCTTTCGCAAAAAAAAGTATCGGCAAAGACGCACATATCGTAGCACTATATTGAGTGAAGCACAAACTCTTGAATATTGCCTGTCCAAGGAAGCAGAGCCTGCTTGCTCGTCAGATCTTCCTCTCGTCAAGGAACAGGTGCTACTAACGCTCTTTTTGTGCTATAGTAAAGTGCAAATGAAAAGTTCTAAAATGCCAGATTTGTCTATATTTTGCTCTAATTCCTAAAATCGGTTTTCATCCTTTCTTGCCGAATGTACCAGTTGTATGACTCGAGTTGTTGACGATGGACCCATTAGTGCCAGACATCGAAGAAATAAATACTGCTCCCACAACTCAGTTTGAGAACCCATTTCATATTGAAGACCTGGAGGTCTTTGACGATGGTACACTGCGGGTCATACTGGGCAATTGTGGTTTTGGGTTGACGGTAGAGCAGTTGGCGCAAAGTCTGCAAGGCGCTTCAGAGGAGTTGATACAGCGCATCAGACAAAATTTGCTGCCCTCGCAACGCTCAGGCTTTATAGATGAAATGCGCAGGTCGATACCAGAAGCTCAGGTAGAGGCAGCGCGTCGTTGTGTACTCGATGGGCTATTTTGGGAACTGACGTACTGGAAGACTCCCGACTTGTACGAGGAACTGATTGAAGGTGAGCAACTTCACCCAGGTATTTTCCGGCAACTGGAGCCAGATATACGTGATAAGGTTGTGCTTGATGCTGGCGCAGGAAGTGGACGTGCTTCATTCGAATGTGTGCGTTATGGCGCCAGGAAGGTTTATGCTGTTGAGCCCTCACCAGGGTTGATACGCATTCTATGGCAAAAACTAGCCAGCCAGCCAGGTCCCTGCTGCATTATGCCGTTCCAGGGACGCTTCGACAAACTTCCACTCACCGATGATAGCGTTGACATGACGCTTTCTTGCTCAGCGTTTACGTCTGATCCGGCGCAAGGCGGCGAGTTGGGCCTGGCTGAATTCCGGCGCGTGACGAAGTCGGGTGGCAAAATTGTAATTATCTGGCCTCGGGTACAGGATTATGACTGGTTAGCTGAGCATGGTTTTCGCTATGTCGCGTTGCCGATGTGTGAAGAGATGCGGGTCTGTTTCCGAACACTGCAAAGCGCATTGCGTTGCGCTAGGCATTTCTATGCTCACAACCCGAACGTAGTGCAATATATTTTGAGGGAGCGTAAGCCGGAGATACCATTCTCGATGTTGGGCTTTAATCCGCCTTGTGATTATTGTTGGCTGAGAGTATAGTAAATGCGTACCTTGAATTTTGTCGGAGATATTTTGCATTTGCATGAGAAAGGAACATCAGCAATGACTGCGGAAGTAATGCAGGGAGAACAGAAAAGTTGGGCCGAAACACCGCCGATGAATCCCCCACTTCGTTACGCTATAGCCAGGGTCGTTGAGAGTCAGACCTGGCTGGATAAACTGGGGACACCGCTTCAGAACTGGCTGTTGCAGCTCTATGGTCAGCCTGGGCAACCCAGCCGCAGAATCAAGGATATGCTCAATGGGACGTGGCTTGGACATGCTTTGCACCCGGTGTTCACTGATATACCGATTGGAGCATGGAGTGGTGCCATGTTGCTTGATCTTGCCTGGCTTAACGATGAGTCTGAAGGCGTTGCTCGTGGCGCAGACATCGTGATGGCGCTGGGTATTGTGGGAGCGACCGCAGCGGCAGTTACAGGTGTGACCGATTGGAGCGACCTGTATGGCACCGACCGGCGTGTTGGCTTAATGCACGGCTTGCTCAATAGCGGTATACTACTGACCAACATTGGCTCGCTGGTATTGCGTCTGACTGGCAGACGCCGTGCAGGGGTGGCTCTCTCGACGATTGGCTACCTGGCTTCGCTTTTCTCTGCTTACCTTGGTGGTGAGCTGTCCTTAGCTAAGGGCATCGGTGTGAACCATGAGGCATGGGAAGGTGGTTCTGATGATTATATAGCTGTCATGAACGTGGAAGACCTGACCGAAGGCGAACTCACCCGTGTTGATGCGGCTGGCATCCCAGCAGTGTTATTGAAACAGGGCAATACCATTTACGCGATTGGCGCTATCTGTACGCACCTGGGGGGTCCACTGGATGAAGGGACATTCGAAGATGGCGTGGTGATGTGTCCCTGGCATGGTTCGAGGTTCCGCATGAGCGACGGCAGCGTGGTGAATGGCCCGGCGGTCTACGCGGAACCAACGTTTGCGGTGCGTGAACGAGATGGGAAAATAGAGTTGCGCCGGTTGGATCATGCGTAATATTTGCGGCAACTATACTTACAAGTCAGGCGCTCCGGCCTTTGCAACAACCCCGCATTTGTGGACGTACATGTGAGCAGATGTTACACTTGTGCGGAGTACATGTTATAAAAAGATTGCGAGGAACGCTTTGATAGATCTGGAAGCGCCTATAAAGGAAGTGACCGTTTATGCTGACCGTGCGCTTGTGACGCGATGTGGCAATATCGAACTCGAGGCGGGCGAGCATGAACTACGAGTCAACAATCTTCCGCAGTTCTTGCGTGATTCGCTGCGTGCGGCTGGACGGGGACCGCAAGGTATTCGTATTCTGAATGTCGATATCACTACTGCGTTTAGAAGTCGTCCGCCAGAAGCAGAAGTAGTAGCCCTGCAAGACGAACTGGAACGACTGGTGCAGAATCAGCAATTACTCGAGGCGCGCCGGAGCGCACTCAATGACCGCCGCCAGTGGTTACGTGCGTTGGGCGAGCAGTCCCGAGATTTTGCCAAGGGGCTGGCCCAGGGGCAGATGAAGCCACAGGATTGCGCCGATTTTTTTAGCTTCACAGCCAATCAGGCCTTGCAGGATGCCGAGGCCGCTCAAAACCTCGAAGTGCAGTTGAAACAGGTGCAGCAGGAGATTGAGGCGAAAAAACGCGAACTTGCGCAGATGCAGGGTAACATGCTTCCAGACCGCCTGGCGGCCGTGGTCACAGTATCTCTGGCGCAGGCGGGTGAGTTTGAGCTGGAACTGTCGTACCTGGTGCTGGGAGCTTCCTGGTGCCCGCAGTACGATGTGCGTGTGCAGATGAACGATGGGAAAGGCGAAGGGGAAGTCGAACTAACCTATGTGGGCGTGGTGCAGCAGTCTACAGGAGAGCGTTGGGAGGATGTGGGCCTCTCACTTTCCACGGCCCGTCCTAGCCTGGCGGCAGTGTTGCCCGAACTCGATCCCTGGTATCTCAATGTTTATACTCCCCCAGTACCTGGCCCTTTGCGTGCAGCAAAGTCCAGAGTAGCGTCGATGCCGGGCTTATCAGGTAATCAACAAGTTAATTTCGCGGTACAGCCGATGGCCATGCCAACCATGGCACTTGCGGATGGTGGCGCTTTCGATGAAGAACAGGAGGAGCAGATCCAGGAGAAAGAGCTGAGAACTGCTGATGTAGCTACAGCTACGGTCGAAAAAACAGGAACCGCGCTGATTTTCCGTGTTGGACGCTCGGTTGATATCCCATCTGATAACTCTCCCCACAAAACGACGATTGCGAGAGATAACCTGCCGTGCGCTTTCGATTTCGTGAGCGCCCCCCTGGTCGATGAGCAGGTACACCTGCGAGCGACAATAGTGAATACTACCGATCGCGTGCTGTTGAGCGGTGACACGAGTATTTTTCTGAGTAGCGAGTATGTGGGGACGACGAACGTGAAGACGACTGCGCCAGCGGAAAAGTTTAAGATTTTCCTGGGTATTGATGATGGCATAAAGGTTAAACGTGAGTTGATTGAGCGCAACGTGGAGAAAGGTAATGCCTTACAGGGCAATATGCGGCGCATTACCTATGCGTATCGTATCACGGTGCATAACTATGCAAGCGCACCCAGGCGAGTAGTTATTCGCGATCACCTGCCCGTTTCCCAGCATGAGCGTGTGAAGGTGAAAGTGCAGAGTGTTCAGCCGACACCAACTGAGCGCACCAAACTTGAGTTACTCACCTGGCAATTTACGCTGGCTGCAGATGGCGAGCAGAAAATCGAGTATCGTTTTGTGGTAGAACATCCGCAGGATGTGAGGGTGCTCGGGTTGCCATGACAGTTATTCAAACAGCGGCTCGTAGATTCTTCGCTTCGCTCAGAATGACAAGCTGCAACCGCTTCAAGTGTTCTGAGAGCGGCTCATCAGGAAAAGCGAAGTGCCATGTGTCACCAAAGCAGCCAGTATTGCCAGGCCAAATGCGGCTGCTATGCCCCACTTGTCTACCAGTGAGCTGATGACCAGAAAAAAGACCACAAAGGTAAAAGTACCTGTTATCACACCTCGAATTAAGCGGCGAGCAGCACTGGCGCCCTGGAAATGGTGTGTAAAGACAGCTAAAATAGTGGTAAACATTGGGAAAGGCGCCAGCAAGCCACTCAATTGTGGCCCTAAGATGGTGGCCGCGCCGGTCAGTGCTAACACAAAAGCCGTTGCCACGAGCATCCGCAGCGGAGTATCCCATAGTGGAGGATTTATCCTGATACCCTTACTGTGACTTTCAGGCATGATTGTCAAAACAATAGCGAGGCAGGCTATCACTACCACAAATGACGGGAGCAGGGGCATCGATATGTGTTCTAAGATAACCGTCAACGCAAAAAAGGCTGACCAGCCCGCCAGCATGCTGCCTAACCAGCCAAAACGAAGCGAGAACCAGCAGTAAATCAGGCAAAAAGTCGCCATCGATACCACGCCAAGCAATGTGTCTTGCGCGGCGCTGGATGCAAAAGCCGTTCCCTGATCGATAGCCAGGAAAAGAATAACCGGAGCTGACGTCAGGGGAAGACTAACAAGCCAGCCACCTACAGCAGGACCCCAACGACGACCTGCAAGACTTACCAATCCAATTAACACTGGAGCCAGGAGTAGTTTGAAGACAACAAGCATCACAGTCAGAAACTTTCTAGAGTCACAGTAGAGACAAGCTATACAGAAAAGCCCCGCTCATTTAGCTCCTGGCCAAACGATACTTGATATCGTAATTGACGATGAAATCAAGTTCCTCATCGGAGAGGCCATAGTGTTGTGCAAGCAGGCGGTCGATCTCATCTATGATTGGTTTGGACTTCCCTGGAAGTATACATTGTATTGTAAGCGTCCCGGTATCTTTAAAGCTCATGCTTCTCATTTCGGAATGGGCTTGTAGATCTTCGGATAGCTGTGTGGCAAGCTTGTAGAGATCTTGCTGGATCGTGATAGGCATCTCATCTATGTTAAGGGGCAGACCAAGAACCTCACGCATATTCAGGTTGCGGCAGTCGCTGCCTGTGGTTAAGAACCAGTAGAAGAGATTGGAGTTCAAGGCAACAAGGGCGATTGCTGCATGTTCGGGTGACGAAAAGAGGAGTGTTTTGAGTTCAGAAGGTTTGCGAATCTTGCCGTGCTTGTCTATGATTTTGGGAATGAAAGGCGTAACCTGGACGAACCAGCTGAGCTTCCGTGTAAAGTACAACTTGTGTTGCCCCGTTTTGCAAAGATAATCGCCCAGCCGCTGTGATTGGTTGCGCAGTTTGGCGTGCAAGGTTTGTTCTAGCGGAGAGCAGTAACGCGGAATAATGCCTGTCCTCACTTGTTGCGTGACTTCGATAAATTCCAGTCGTTGAAAGAGATAATCTCGGAGTTCTCGTCCAGGCTTGAGGTAGGATGTAGAGAAGACGCTTTTGGGGATGGGACGTTTCTGATAGGTGATAATGCACAGACGAGGATGTGGGATGTCGAAGAGTTTACCGCGCTGGTCGCTAAAGGACGAGATGTGGAGCGAAGATTGTTCCAGTAGTAACTCCTGTAAGGGTATGTAGCCATCAGTACAAGTAGCGGATGCTGGCACGATCATACCTGATCTTCCACCTGGCGCAAGCAGGTTTGCACAACGTTCCATAGTTAAAGCGTAGAGGTTACCTGTAGCTAAGGTGGTGAAGTTCGCGAGCTTGTAGGCATTGCTAACTTTCTCAGACTCCACATACGGTGGATTGCCGATAATCAGATCGAATCCACCGTTTTGTATGACGCGATAGAACTCGATGGACCAGTGAAACGGCTGGTTTTCCGTGCTGGGGCGGGGTTGGATTTCTTGGCGAGAGCGAGGTTGAATTTCGTGGTGTGGGTGAGGTTGGCTGTCCTGGCGGAGGTGAGGTTGGATTTCGTGCTGGGGGCGAGGTTGATTTACCTGGCGGGGGCTGGCACCTATCCATCTCGCCAACGACGCTGCCGCGTCTACTGCTACGCAGTCAGGCGAGATGCAAGGAGAAGCCCCGCCACTACATTTAAGGTGGTTTAGCTGGCTGGCAGAGCCGAAAAGCGCATTACCCGTACGGATGTTACCATCGAGGTTGGGAAGGGGCTCGATCTCTTCTGGCAGGTCGATCTGAGCTAAAAGTTTGAGGAAGAGGCGTAGTTTGCATATTTCGGTGGCCTCTTGCATGATGTCGACTCCATAGAGGTTGGATGTGATGATGGATTTGAGGATGGTGTAGCGACGGTTGAGATAATCTTCCTGGCGGGGGCAAGCCCCGCCACTACATTTAGCCAGGCTATTCGCGCCAGGTTCTGATGTGTAGTGGCAGGGTTTGCCCCCGCCAGGTGAATTGACAGTCTCGATTTGTTCCAGGCGGTCAAGGCACACTGTGTAAAGCGGTTCGAGGATGTCGAGCGCAGCAAATAGGAAAGCGCCGGAGCCACAGGTGGGATCAAGTACAGTGAGATTCAAGAGGCTCTCATAGAAGGCTTGTAGCAGGACGGGTTCCTCGCAGTGTTCAATTACGTCTTGAGAGAACTGGTATATATCGAGGTTGAGGGTGATAAGATCATTGATGCAATGCACCGTGCCTGTTTCGAGTTTGTTGCGTAACTCTTGAAAACGTTGACGGCGTGATATGACCTCGCGCCAGGTTTCGGTAGGCAGAGCGTATGCATCTGAGGCAGCTTTGTTCCAGTTGCTGCGCCTGGAAATGTCGCTCAATCCTTCAGCAATCCTGGAGGGTAAGGGAAGCTCAACTCCTTTTTTAACGACGGGGTAGATATAGCGATCGGGGTTATCTCGCAAGAGTTGCCAGATAGGACTGCCTGCTAGAAATGCGGTAGGGCATTTCTTTTCGGTAGCATCGAAGAGAAAAGGAATAATAGTGCTTTGAGCGATATAGCCGGTGATGTCTGCTTGCGTATAGTAGGCACCCATTTGTTTCTGGTTGATACGGCTTTCAAAGATATAGCCCAGAATGTTGGGAGTGACCTGGTTGTCGTTGCGCGGCAGGTGATCATCCAATTGCCAGTCGCAGATATCGAAGAAGTCGAAAACACGCTCAAAAGCCTCATTGGATATCCTGATGGTAGAGGAGTTGTCGCGCTCAATTTGATGCGTCTTGAAGAGATCGATATCCAGGAATGGTACTTTACCGAGAAAGGCAATGAGTTCAGGTGAATGTATGTGCTTGCTCAGTCCTTTAAAGAAAAGGGTCAAAAGGAAGTCCTGGTAGAAATTGGGATGGATGTGATTACAATGCTGTATCATTTTCAAACGGTTTGACAGATAGTTTGTGTCATTATCAAGGAAGCCCCTCTGTTGGATGAAGTAGAGGAACATCAGGCGGGAGAGCATCAGTGAGGTGTATCTGTTCAGGTCAGCGTTATTGGTGATGCCAGTGATGTGTGTTAGAAAGTTAGCATATGCGCTTTGGAAGCGG
>JBKPAZ010000272.1:0-18749 GCA_046726655.1 Chloroflexota bacterium | reverse complement strand
CTGCAAACCTAAAAATCTTACCCTTGAACGTCCATTGTATTAGCAGAGGTTTTCAGGTATTATTAGAGAAGTAGTTTTCGGAATCATACGTTTGGTTTATTACCCGTCCTTGTGTCCACCTATGATTTTGATGCCATCTTCTTTAGCGTTTCATTTTGATAGAATGGCTTTCGCTTGAAAGCACAATAAGCCAGTCTTATTGAGAAAGAAGAATCGAGGAGCGTCATGTTTTGCATCCAATGTGGAAGCTATAACCCTGATAATGCTACATTCTGCGGGGGATGCGGCAGCCGGTTAGAGAAAGGAACAAACCCTCCGCCATTTATGCCAACCGGGGGAGTCCCATCGAGCAGTGGTGCATCATCTCCGGCCGGAGAGTATATTCCCATCGTACAAGAGGCACCACAAACCCAGGATGTTCCCCCAAATGGGTATGGTATGTCTCAAAGTTACCCCCCACCAACCTATCCGACCAACGATCGCTATCGATCAGCAGAAGTGTTCGGTGTACCCCAACCTTCATTTACAGGGCAATCAGCTCCTTCAATCGAAAATTACCACAACATACCGCAAATGCCAACCACACCTCCCTATGTTTATCCTCAAGCGCCACCAACTCCTCCACCTGGGGTGCGAAAGCCCTGGTACAAATCTCTGTCTAAACCAATGCCCATCTGGGCGTTGATTGTCAGTATCCTGGTAGTCGTCCTCGTACTTGTAGCGTTGCAGCTAACGGGCAGCGATTGGGCCGCGGGTGCGCAGCAAATGGGTATCGTCGCAGGTATCCTTGCCCTCGTGGTTATACTGGTGACGGGAGTACGCATTCTCTTTGGTATGGCGGCAAAGTCCAATCCTACACGTCTGCTCCAGCTTGTCGCCGCGGGGCTATCCATCTTGCTCCTATTGTTACTCTGCCTGGTTGGACTGACTCAGCAATCCACCATCCATAGTTTGCAAGCGCACGCCTGGGAGGGGCAGCAGCAGTGGCAATCCTCCATCAATGAGTATCAATTGGCGGGTGAAGGCGCTCCCACCTCTGAGAATATAGCACAAGTCTACAACGAGTGGGGTGAGCAGCTCAACTCGCAGCAGCGCTATGTAGTTTCCATCGCCAAGTTCAACACGGTGCTGACCAGTTATGGCTCCGCCAGCGCCGGTGTCGCTCGCGCCCAATCAGATACAATCACGGCCTATCTTGCATGGGGACAACAGTCCTCGCAGCAGCATGATTATAAGGCCGCCACCAGCCACTACGATGCGTTGCTACAACTATCCTACTGTTCAACCACCTGTCACTCACAGGCCAATGCCCTGGACGCCACCGCCTACTACAACCTCGCGGAGACCCAGCTCGCGGCCAAAAATTACGCCGGTGCCATCACCAACTTCCAAACGGTGGTTTCACGATTCTCCAGCTCGCCTGAAGCGCAAAAGTTGCACCAGGATTATGCGAAAGCATTATTTGGCCATGGTCAGGAGCAGCTTACTTCCGCATCATGTTCCAGCGCCATCCCAACCTATCAGCAACTATCGACCAAATTTGGGGATACCCCTGAAGGGCAGCAGGCTACCAGCGCGTTGAAAGCGCCTCAGCCGGTCAAAGGTCATTTTGTCACATCTGTGCCAAACAATTCAGCGCTTACACCACTGGCTGCGCTGGTGCAAGGCCTCTACGTGAACATTTCGACGGATCAGTTTTTCTCGTTACTCGGTGCATCGCCAACTACAGTGATCCAGCACGACGGCAGCTTTAGCTTCAAACCTGTGAAACAGGGCGCTTATGACCTGGTGTGGGGCACCAACAACACTGATGGAAACCAGCTCTATTACATTACCCATCGTGGCAATTCGCTCGTCTACATAGCCACGGTTGGCCCGCTATGCCCTTATGATTTCGGCGATATTAACGAACCTATCCCCTCAGCTCCGTAGAACTCTCTGTCAGTTGAGAACTGTTCAGCTCTTCCTCTTGAAATAGACCGAACAGTTCTCGTACTGGCGCAAAGCTTCTCCGGTGAAGAGGAGTGGCTCCATAGCGACTCAGAGCCGCAAGGTGGGCTTCAGTGCCGTAGCCTTTGTGTCGAGCTAATCCATAAGCAGGATATTCCTCGTGCAGTTGTATCATCATGCGATCACGGGTGACCTTGGCGACGATGGAGGCGGCCGCGATAGAGAGGCAAAGCGAGTCACCCCTGATAATAGAGCGCTGTGGGAGTTCAACCTCGGACAAGCGTACCGCATCCAGCAGGAGTGCTTGGGGGGCGATCCTCAGTTGCGCGAGTGCGCAGCGCATGGCGTATTTAGTAGCCTGCAAAATGTTGCGCTCGTCGATCATTTCGACGGATCCCATGCCAACGCCAACCGCCAGAGCATGCTGCATGATCACCTCATACAGGCGTTCTCGTTCCCTCGCCGTCAACTCTTTCGAGTCACGCACTCCTGCAAAGCAAGCCAGGCAGCCATCAAAATTTTCCCGGGGTGGGGAGGAGAGCGGTAAAATAACAGCAGCAGCCACAACAGGGCCTGCAAGAGAGCCGCGCCCTGCCTCATCCAGTCCAGCAATAAAGCAATAGCCCTGACTGAGCAGGGCCATCTCTTCTTCTAAAGTCGGTTCTTGTTTACTCTTCGTTGGTGCTCTCACTGCTGCTGCTCTCGGTCGTTGTCGTTTCGCGGACATTTGTAACTTTCGCAGCCCTGGCAGCTTCCTTAGCAGCTAACTGTTTGCTTGTCATTGGACGTAGCTCCTTCAGACGAGCAGCCTTACCAGTCAAGCCGCGCAAATAGTAGAGTTGCTTGCGGCGTACGCGAGCATGGCGTACGATTTCGATCTTCTCGAGACGGGGGGAGTTGAGAAGGAATGTGCGCTCGACGCCTACCCCATGTGTAATACGACGTACTGTAAAATTGCGGTTTACACCGCCGCCCCGCAGGCGCATCACCACACCTTCGAACGGCTGCAAGCGTTCGCGGTTCCCTTCAACAACTTTTACTTGCAGGCGCACGGTATCGCCTGATTTGATTTCTGGTATATCCTTACGTAACTGGGCGTTCTCAACTGCCAGCAGCAACGCCCGTCCGGCGGGCTTGGTTACGACTTGTTTCTCAGCCATCTCCTACAATCTCCTATGCGCGTCGTGCTCAGCCCATGGCAATCAAGAGGAGGCAGAGCCTTCTGCGCGAGAACCTATCTTGTGTTGAGCTGCTTCATAAGTCGCGATTTGCGGCGAGCAGCGTTGTTTCGATGAATAACACCTTTTTTGGCGGCGCGGTCCAGTTCGCTCACTGCAATGCGCACAGCAGCTTCAGCATCCGCATCAGCTGCAATGGCAAAGCGAGCTTTAGTTATTTGTGTTTTCACGAGTGATTTAACGCTGCGATTGTGCAGGCGGCGCTTTTGCTCCTGGCGCATGCGTTTCTTAGCAGCGGCGTTATTGGGCATGTAAGTACTAATCCTCCCCGAATCATCTGCCCTTCCACACGGGCTGATCTACAAAAATGCCGACAGTTCGTCGGGTCGAGTGCCCCTGGATTATAGCAGAAACTTAATCAGCGTGTCAAACATCCTAATACACGATCACCGGCGTCCCCCACGCGATCTGTGGATACAACCACGCTACATCATTGGGATCCATGTTGATGCAGCCGTGACTCCCATTGCCTGCGAAGGTTTCGTCACCGCCACTATCGTAATGTGGGAAATTCATCCCTGGCCCATAATCTGCTCTCCACCAGCTATCATGAAAAAAGTAGCCGCCAGCGTGATACTCCAACGCATATTGGATGGGCGTTGGCGGATACCAGAATGCCGATCCGGGTGGCTCAGTTGATTTGAACTGTGTTGGATGTTCACGCAAGATGATGCTCCAGAAGCCTGGAGGTGAAGGCCTCATATATTGTCCAGAGACAATATAAAAAGACCTGACCAACTTCCCATTATTATAGTAGCGCAACGTCTGCTCAAGCAGCGAGACGACAAGTACCGCACCAGCATGAGCGCCGAAGACATTATAGTGTTTCATCAAGCTAATGTCGGTAGCATGTGGCTGATGCCAGGAAGTCCTATCGTTGAAATCGGCCTCCATAGCTCGCAGGTGTAAAAAGTCATTGTTGATCAAATCGATCGCTGACTGGTAGTCGTCCATCGTCTGTGCAGACTGTACAGTTGCATCGGCATCCGAACCAAGGCCCTGCAAATCGTACTCATAATCCAGGTTATAGACACCGCCGTCGTATGGATCATGATACTGGTGAGCATTGCCCCATTTCGAGACCTCTTGATGGAACTGTTTCAGTACGTAGGTAGCCTCACCCTGCACGAGCGGCAACTGGATAGAAGCAGTATCAGTATCGATTTGTGCCGAAACTCTCAGATAATCGCTGATACTCTTTGCTTGAATGAGTGATGCCTGGTCAACCTCGAGACGATGTTGGAACGGGGCCGGATTTTGTCCATACTTTTTGAGCAGATCGATATCCGCGCTGTACTCTTTCAGTTTAGCTGCGCCAACGAATGGAATAGCCTGTGTGGAGAATACCGTTGTTTCCTGCAGTTGCGTATTAATCTGATCGATGAGTCGTGAGTAATCTCCCGGTGTAGTTGCCTTACGGAAGGTCTGCAGATCGTCCTGCTGCTCTTGATTGATAGCCATCACATCCAGGCGCGATCCCTGCAACTGCTGGATAACCTGCCGTAATGACAGCAATGCCGAATAAGCAGGACCCATCAGGTGGAGCGCTTGCGTGGAACTCCTGGCATTCTCACTGATTTGCATGTAATCTTTCGGGAATTGTGCCTTAGCCAGTTGTGATTGATACTGCGTAAGCTGATCCGCATAAGTCCTGGCCTCGATAAAATTCTGCGCTTGTCGTTGGGCCAGCGCATTCTCAAGCACCTGAAGATCCTGGCTGGCCTTGTAATCAAACTGTTGTGTTGACTGAGCAATCAGCCCGTTTACCTCGACCGTCAGCATTGCATATCGCTGTGCGACGTTAGAATAATAATCATTCACTGATTGATCGTTAAGGAAACCAATTCCAATTGGCGCGTTGGTCTGACTCAGTTGATTTTCCTGCTTGATAATCGGCTGCAGCATGGAGTCAGGTATCCCAATGCTCTGTGCATGACCGATAGCGCTATCAAGATTAGCCTTGTTCTGATTCTCTTGTTGTTGTAGTTGGGGATTGCCGTTACAGGCGCTAAGTAGCATCGCCAGGAGTATCGCTAATGAAACAATAAGCATACCCTTGCTGGCACTCCGCCGGGCAAAGCGGGAATCTGGCATCCTAAATTGGGCCTCCTGAAATTCATAAACTTATTCATAAGTATTAGAAGATAGAGATGTGTTGTATAAAAGAGTACACATAACCCTATAGATTACATCGGTTATTACTGATAAACGTAACAAATGGGGACATTATATCAGGCTCTGGCAAGGTGAGAGGGTTCCCCTGGTTGTCACCCTGAGCCACACTTGCTCTGAGCGAAGCGAAGAGGCAGCGAAGGGTCTGTCGCGATGGGCGCAGAGATGCTTCGCGGAGTTTACCCTGAGTGCAACGAATGGGCTCGGCATGACTAAGGGGGAGCACGGCATGACAGCGGGATGTGCCTACCTCAACACCTGCTCCAGATCCCCAATAATATCCTCAATATCCTCGATACCAACCGAAAGACGTAGCAACGTATCGGTGAGGCCGCGAGACTCGCGAATATCTTTCGGGATCGAACCATGCGTCATAGAAGCAGGATGGCACACCAGCGACTCTACCCCTCCAAGGCTTTCGGCCAGTGCGAATACCTTGAAGCGGCGCACCAGTTCCACTACATCCGCATACGTGCCCTTGAACTGAAACGAAACCATGCCGCCGAAGCCACTCATCTGACGTTTAGCGAGTTCATAATCGGGATGGGTAGGCAGACCAGGATAATACACCTTCTCCACTCGTGGGTGCTCAGCGAGAAACCTTGCGACCGTTCGCGCATTCTCTTCGTGCTGGCGCATACGTACAGCTAGCGTCTTAATGCCACGCAGTGTCAACCACGAGTCAAAAGGTGAGGGTACGCCCCCAGCCGCGTTCTGGTAAAACTTGATCGCCTCATACATCTCTTCGTCATTCAACACGAGCGCGCCACCGATCACATCGCTGTGTCCATTGATATACTTCGTGGTGCTATGCACAACAATATCCGCGCCCAACTTCAGCGGCTGCTGGAAATAAGGGCTTGCAAACGTGTTATCGACAACAACTAGCAGATTACGACGATGCGCCATCTCCGCGATGGTCCGTATATCCACCAACCTGAGCAGTGGGTTAGTGGGGGTCTCCAACCAGATCATTTTCGTATTTGCGCGTATGGCCTGTTCGTAAGCAGCCAGGCTGCCTGCTGCTACATAAGTGGTTTCAACATTGTAGCGGCGCATAACCCGCTCGAAGATACGGTAAGTGCCACCATACAAATCATCGCAAGAGACGATATGCTCACCCGAACTGAGCAGGCTGAGGATCGCACTTTCAGCAGCCATTCCAGATGCGAAAGCCAATCCATACTTCCCATCTTCGATTGCCGCCATACATGTTTCTAAGGCTGTGCGTGTCGGATTTCCCGAACGAGAATACTCAAAGCCTTTATGTTCACCCAGTCCTGCCTGGACATAGGTGGAAGTCTGAAAAATCGGAGTCATAACCGCACCTGTGGAAGGATCAGGCTCCTGTCCGGCGTGAATAGCTTTTGTCGCGAACTTCATAACAAACTCTCCTACTATTGATATCATTGCTGGTTACATTGATGAACCTGGTGAAACTACATTACTTCATATAGAACGAATAACGAAAGCGACTATATCATTGTTTCTCCCAAAGAGCAACGCCCCCCCGCATAGCCCAGAAGTGCTGTTGCTCCAACTTTTTC
The DNA here is from genome assembly GCA_046726655.1 of Chloroflexota bacterium. Classification (GTDB taxonomy): domain Bacteria; phylum Chloroflexota; class Ktedonobacteria; order Ktedonobacterales; family Ktedonobacteraceae; genus DATMNR01. The sequence goes on along the minus strand of JBKPAZ010000272.1, from coordinate 11,842 downwards.
CTTGCTCAAACGTAATATGTGGTAGGTATGCTAAAATACATAGAAATACACATAAAAACACAGTAAACAGTTAGCTTTTCTTTATTTATACGTATTGAGGAACCGGGCATTATGACAATACCCCAAACACAACAGTGTACGCCCACCCACTCGCCCCAGTCTATTATAGGTGTACTGCTCGTACATGGCTTGAACGGTAACACAGGCGATATGGCTGAGTTGCAGGATGTTCTGCAGGCTCACGGCATCGTCACCAAAAACATGCTTCTACCAGGTCATGGCAGCAAGGTCAGAGATATGTTATCCATCGGTTGGGAAGATTGGGCGCAAGCAGTGCGCGACGAATTGAACCTGCTTAAAGAGCAGTCCGATGTTGTGTTTTTGGTTGGGCATTCTCTTGGTGGTGCGCTAGCACTACATATTGCTGCTCACGAAGAGATAGCCGGAATTGTGCCGATATGCGCTCCTTTACATTTACAACCCTGGCTAAAGCCCGTAGTAAGTATCGGCAAATATCTTCTTCCATTAGTGCCAACCATACGCGAGGATGTGCGCGATCCAGAAGCTCGACGACGCTATACACGCGATGTCTATCACTGGACGCCTTTGCAGCCAGTTGAGAGCATGGTGCGCTTTCTACCACAGTTGCGAGCGGAACTAGATCATATAACCGCGCCAGCGCTCATTATAACCTCGCTACACGACCATGTTGTCCCTGCACGTGATGGTAGAGAGATTTATCGACTCATCGGCTCGCGTGAAAAGCATCTTGTCACCCTTCATCGCTCATATCATGTAGTCATGAAGGACCATGACCGCGAAGAGGTATTCGATAAAACTTTGGCATTTGTATTGCATCATGCCAAAGATGCAAAATCACACAGGCATCATTCAACTACAAGTCAGACAGTCTGATGATACTAATTGGCTTTTCGCTAGTCACAGTTTGGTGTATACTCATATTTATTACTAATCAAACAAGGGGATAAACAAGGGTCTTGGCGCCACAAGTGACTGATCCACCAAAACAACCATTGTCACGCATCTCAGAACCGTTGCCAGATGTGCATGCAGGCACACGATTCACTAAAGCAGGGATACTCTCCTTGCTTATTCTTATTGGCTTATTACTGCTTTTATTTTCTGGACAGCTCATTGTGAACCTTTTCCAGCCCAATGGCCATTACGTTAAGCCAGTTACTACAAACACGCGCCCCAACCCGATCCCGAAAAGTAAAAGTAGCAGTGTATCGGCGCCTTCACCCACCCAGGACCTGGATGCTACATCTCCCATCTTTACACCGGATAACGCAACACTACCTTCTCTCCAATTGCCCGCCGGATATTATGTGATCTACGAGCAGGCAAGTAAGCTCTATAGAGTTTCCAGCACCGGTAATGTTTCTCTCCTGATCCCTACGCAGGGCTATATCTATAGTGAAGCAGTGCCTCCCATACTTACCCCTTCAGGTCAAATCCTGTACAGCGGTAATGGTATTTGGTTGACGGATCCTTTCGGCGGAACCCCAACCAGAATCGCAGATCTACCTCCTGATCAGGTAATCACCTCAATGGCTCTTAGCAATGATGGCAAGATGATTGCGTGGAGTACCGGGCCTGTGGAAGGTACAGGTAATATCGATATACATGCAGGCCCAATCACGGCCCCTTCGGTCGTCTATCAACAGCCTGCTTTGAATTGCCCTTGCTTCCGCATTTTCTCTTTCATGAATGGCTTCGGGTCTAAGGCTGATAATACGTTGTTACTGACCGATGATCGCGGTAGCGATGAAGCGGTGCAGTATGGATTGTGGTCGCTCGACATTACTCAAGCATCTGCTACGCCCCAATCAATGTTAGACGAAAATCCACAACGGGGACCGCTCGCCCTGACCCCCTATGGCAACGGTTTATTGTACTCATCAAATGAAGGTGCAGTGCCTGTACCCACCGATAATAGCATACCTACCGACATCGCCGCGCTTTCATATGCAAACGACCTGAATCTCACAACGTTTTCTGGCTCTTCACTAACTCTGGGCGCATCACAAGTGGTATTGGCAGGGCAGAAAAACTTAAATAACAGCGCTCAATATCACTGGGTCACAACACCTGTTTTTGCACCCGACGCGCATACACTCGCGTATGTCGAGTTTTCAAGCGATTCTCAGGGCCCATATGATCGACATAGCGCACTCTATACAGTGCAAATTAGTGGATCGGGAACGCATCTGCATGCAGGCAAACCCAGGCTAATCGCTACCTCGACAGAGTTGTTAATGGAGTTGGGTGCCTGGTTCAATAACCACATTATAACCTTCTACGCCGATGGTTCCCTCTATGCCATGGATTTACAAACAAATGCCTTAACAACACTGGCCCAACCTGGAACGTATGCGCGTATTGTAGCCGTTATAGGCTCCCCCAGAATATAACCTCGCCTACACCGCCCTCCGCCTTAACTTCGGCATCAGCAGCGCCGCGATAATCATTCCAGCAACGAGCCCCCCAATGTGATCCCAGATGCCAATACCCTGGACTGAAAAGCCAAACACCAGGTTCAGCCCCAACCAGAACAGCCAGTTAGTTATCGCCCCTGTCCCATACCTGCCGAGCGCTCGACGGTTTACTATGTAAAACATACCTAACGCGCCAAACACACCAAAGATCGCTCCCGAAGCGCCAGCTGCTAAAGTTTGTGGCGGCATCACAAAGTAAGTCAGTATGCCACCAGCAATACCAGAGCCCAGGTAGATCAGCAGGTAGCGCCATTTCCCAAAAAACGTCTCCACGACTCCGCCAATCAGGAACAGCGTAAACATGTTCAACCCGATATGCAATAGGTTGAAATGCAAAAACATCGCCGTGAAGATACGCCAGACTTGTCCCTGCGCGACTAAAAAGTTGACCTGAGCGCCAGCGTTAAGAAGTACTACTTCATTGACTCCTCCCAACTGATCCAGACCTGGGCCTGTTATGCTCAGTACAACCAGAATCACGTATATCACTACATTGATAGCAATCAGAATGTTGGTTACAAAACGCGGATTCTGGCTCATCCAAAAACGTGTGCGAACCATTTGCCGCTGCATATTATTGGGGCGTGACCATGTCGGTACAGGCTCCTGTTCGAGCCTGGGCCCACCGTTACCACCTGCAACTTGCTCGTTCGGATTTGGCTGCTCTGTAACATTCGGCTGAACAGGCGTGGCGCCGTAACCAGGTGCATATGTTGCCTCGACAGGCGGGAAGCAGTTCTCAAAATGGCCTCCATATGAGAGGCGAGCAGCGCGGGACCTTGCCAGTCCCGCATCATAACTCTGCCCGCTGATACGCAACAGGTACGCTCGCATTGCATGCGCATAAGCATTGCCTGGGTCCTCGTTGATGACCGTCTCAATGTCCTGCAAAGCCCGTTCATAGCGGCGATCTAGCAGGTCAAGCAGCGCCTGCGCCATGTCACTTTCAATGCCACCTTCGGGCTGCAATTCTTGTACTTTTCGACACGCCATATACACAACACCATACGAACCAAGCGCGAGGTTCGCTTCGGCCAGCCCAAGGTGTACCATCGGATTTTCTGGTTCAATCTGTGCAGCTTGCGCAAACGCGATAGCCGCATCGCGCCCCTGACCTTGTGCAAGTGCCTGCTTTCCACGTTCTATATAGGTTTGAACGTCGGTTTGTGCTTCCAAAGCATTATCCTCCAATAAAATGTACAGCCATGACTGCAAGCAGTAGTGTTACTGCAATCGTCAATAGAGCCAGGGGCCAGCGACGGGCAAGACTATGCGCATCCGTCAATATAGCTTTTCCTTCTCCAGATTGTAATACGTAGTATGGTGTAAAAAACCAACCCAATATGCATCCACTTACAAAACCGCCTACATGAGCATAATTATCTACATTAGGAATGATAAGACCTATGCTTAGATTCAATCCTATAATTAATACGAGCCAGGCTAGTGCTGGGATACCCCTGTGCCGGAAAGCTCTGCGATGAACTAATACGAACATACTATAAGCTCCAACCAGGCCAAAGATAGCTCCAGAGGCTCCCACGCTGATCTCTTGCGGCGCAAAATAAAAGCTGGCAATCACGCTAACTACCCCTGTCACCAGGTAAATCAGTAAAAAACGTAGATGCCCAAAAATTCGCTCAACGAAGACTCCCAGGACAATCAGGTTGAGCATATTCAGGCCAACGTGCAAGATGGTAGCGTGCAGGAAGATGGGTGTTACAAAGCGCCAGTACTGCCCTTCCAGAATCGCATCATTATATTTTGCTCCGTACGCGACAAGCACATCGCCGTTCTGACTATTCGAAAGAGCATTTGCCAGAAAATCACGCAATGTATGTGCCCCGGCAGCAAGAGCCACCTGGTAAGCAGTCAGACACCACATCACGATCGTGATCAGTGCAATTATCCACGTAAACCAGGAGATACCCTCAAACCACTGTACTTGCTTATGCCGGTTTATCGCAGTTCTATAGCTTGATTGTATGCGCCTGGTAAGAGCTTCCTCATCAGTATGTAATGGTACTTCAAGTAAATGCCCACTGCTACCATTAGCATCTCTGAAAGCATACCATTTGCGTGTACCCACTGCTCTGTATTTTCATCTCTTTCTCTATCACCATTTGCTTCTATACCTAATTATACGTGTATTCCTGTTCAAGGTTCCTTTGTCCTCATTAGGTGTGCGGGTGTGTTCCCACATTTTCCTCCTTCTTCCCCTATCTATACCTGTCATAGCGACGATAATAACGACGACGACTACGATAAAGTGGGTAGGTCAGCAGATGCCAGAGAAACACGAAGAGCGCAGCACCAATTAGCGCTCTTACAAGGTAGATGGGTGGAGAGGTATCGAGCTTGTAATCAGGAATACCCGAAATGATAATCACCTGTGTCATCAGCCAGATGCCGATCAGGGCCGCAAGAGTTGCGCCAATGATTCCAAATGGCAGTCTCCAACCAACGAGAAACTCTGCTACCAGACCTACAATAGCCGCCACAACCAGGTACACGATTAGATTGGTGCCCAGATACAATACATTGTTGCCAATCTTAATGGAGATCGTATCCGCGAGAATCATGCTTAGCATTAGTTTTGAGTCCTCCTTTACGGTACCAGCGTGCCTATTATAGAAAATCAGTGCACCCATTGTAACACATCCGTTGCCGGGTAAAAAGACGTGGAAGCTCTGTTGCTTAATTGCCGCTGTCTGCTATAATCAAGTATTAGTTAGACTATACTAATCTGTCAGGAGGCGATCTATGGAAAGCTCTGGATCTATGACTCGATCTATGAATAGATCTATTGAGAAGACGACTCGTTATGTGATCCTCATTTCATCTGCTGTCCTTGCATTGATGATAGCTGGTTTCGTCGTTGCACGAATATTCGGCGTTTTACTGCAAGTTTTCTTTATCTCTATCATTGTCCTGGCGTCCTTTCTCATCATCTCAACGGTATTGCTCATCTATGCTTTGTTGACGGCACTCCGAACGTTTGCAACGGTGACCGATGAAATAAACCCCTTGCTAATGTCATTGCAGCATTCCGTCGAAATGATCACCCAGTCAGTAGAGGAAACAACTGAAGTCGTAAAGGATACGACAAAGAGCGCTAGTCAGACGGCTACTACTATCAGTAGCACTACCCGTCTGGCCACCCAATATGCGGTTGGACCCAGCGTACGCGCAGTTGGCTTTCTTGTTGGTGGGCAACAAATGTTGCGTGTGTTTTTGGGTAAGGGCCGTGCGCGACGTCGCTATGAAGAACGCCGGCAGCAGCAGTTGGAGTTAATAGAGTTAAATTCCACCTCTAAAGGAGAGTAACCATGCTGCTTTTGATACTGGCAGATGATGATCTGTTGACTACTTTGGGGCGCATTGCTGCTCTCGTTCTGGTCATTTACGTGTTTCTCTTCGCATTGCTCTTTTTTGTAGGTTCGCTGCTACTATTATATGGTAATGCATGGCTACGGGACAAGATTGAACTGATTCATCAATTGCGTTCGATTATAGAGAGCATCGATAAGGCCATCCACTCCCCAAGCAGCGAAACATTACCTGCTACCTTAGAACCTGATAACAGGTTAGGGCAGGCGATACAGGCGATGCATATGGTGCAATCGGCGCATATAGAACAGATAGCCAGAAACACTCATAGACAAGTCAATACCATTGAAAAAAACGTTGAGCCGGTAGCTGACCGTATTGCTGGGGGAGTAATTGAGTTTCGTGCGCGCACCGTCATGGCGCAGAGTATGCTCAAGGCCTTTTTCTTGCCCGGCTTGATAAAGCAGAAACCTCGCAGCCCTTTATTACTGCCAGCCCCACTTGATACCGATTCCTCAATAACTACTGGTATATCTACTGATGATTCGAATTTACCAGGAGAATTCTCAAACGTTGCGACTGCCCAAATGAATCTACCACCTGGGCATACTCAACCTGCAGGAGCGGAAGCATCTCAGCCGCTGGAGAGCGAAGGAGCTGAACGAAGCGACGATGCGCCTGATCATTGAGTATCTGCAGCAGTTCAGGCGTTTCCAGCGCAATGCCCGGCTGTTTCTTATCAGTAACATATTAAGTGGAGTTACAGCGGGCATCTTGCTCGTACTCTACAATCTCTACCTGATTTCCCTGGGCTACCATGCCGATTTTGTTGGAGCTGTACTCTTCATCGGGACTATTGGAGCCGGTCTGGCCATCTTTCCGGCAGGTGCATGTGTTGACCGTTTCAGCGGCAAATCCATTCTCATATACTCGAGCGCGCTTATCGGCGTAGCCGGGGCGGGACAGATCCTATTTCGCCAACCTCTACCTCTGTTAATCAGTGCCTTTGTGGTTGGTGTCGGGCTGGCATTCTTTCTTGTTATAACCGCCCCATTTTTAACGGCGAACAGCACACCTGAAGAACGCTCACATCTTTTTAGTATGAATATTTCATTAGGCCTGATTACGTTAGTGTTGGGTGAGGTTCTTGGTGGGGCCTTACCCGCCTGGTTTCGATCGCTCCCCCGGCTCATGGCGCCCTTACCTCCCTGGTCTTCCTCACTGTTGGCAAGTCAGCCCGATGCTCGCTCCTACCAATTTGCCTTGCTCTTTGCCGGTCTAATTGCCGCCCCAAGTTTCATCCCCCTCTTCATGATGAGCAATGTTCGCCCCCCCCGGCGCACCCGCCACGCTTCACCCCTCCCTTGGTCCAAAAAAAACACGCTCAACGAAACGCCCGTGAGTAGGGGCGGGGCTTACCCCGCCCTGCTTGGGTGGCTTGGATGGCCCTTTTTGGGTCACCCTGTTTGGTGGGTTAATGCACTACTTCATAGCGCATTCTTTTATCTCGTGCTGGTCTACGTATTTACAGGATTAGGTGCAGGACTGTTCATTCCATACTTCAACATCTACTTTGTGCAACATCTGAATGCTTCTCCAGCGCTTTTTGGCCTGATCGATGGTGGAGCGAATGCTATAACCGCGCTCCTCACATTAACTGCGCCTCGGCTTGCTAAGCGTATCGGCAAGATCAACACGATTACCCTGACGCGCCTTGCCAGTATCCCGCTCTTACTTACCATTGGCCTGACAAGCATCTTGCCACTCGCCGCGCTACTCTACCTGTTCCGCCAGGGCACAATGGATATGTCAGCAGGCATCCTCCAGGTCTTCTCCATGGAATCGGTATCCGAGAAGCGCCGGGGACTGGCAAACAGCAGTTACCAGGCTGCATTTCAAGTACCCTGGGCTATAGCTGCCACTCTCGGGGGACTGATTATCGTCCATTTTGGCTACCCACCCATATTTCTCCTGGGCGCGTTCTTCTACATTCTCACAATCATCACCCTTTGGGCCAAATTTGGACGAGGTAACCGTGGCAGACTTGATGAGACTACACCCGAACAATCGATTCAGGAGACTGCCACGCTGTAGATGCAGGGGACTGGTCCTCTGACGGAGTGCGGGGCCGCGCACCCGGTGGATGCAAGAGCGGATCCCCACATATTTCTTTATACCTTAATGCTTCGTTATTCGAATGAACACAATCGTCAGTTCATACAAAAATGTCATCGCCACCCCAAGGATGATGGGGCTATAGAAATCAGCTCCTGGCGTTAGAAATGTCGCTGCTACCCACATCCCAATATACGCAACAGGTCGTTTCCTGCGAAGCATCTGCGAGGTTACCAGGCCTATCTGTGCCAGAAAGGTAAGCACAAGCGGAATTTCAAAAACTATCCCAAAGGCCAGCAGGAAAAATGCTGTGAAGGTGAAATAGCTATCAGCTGTAATCAACTCGGCAAAGCTGCTAGATGCAAAATTCACTAACCACTGCACTGGATATTGCAGTACAATGAAGCCGAGTGCGATGCCAGCAAGGAATAGAACGACCCCAACCAGGATAAAAGGAACAGCATTCTTCTTTTCTCTCTCATACAGCCCCGGCGAAATGAATGCCCAGACTTGGTAGAGAATTACCGGCAGAGCAATCAAGAAACCTACGGCAATTGAGAGTTTAAGGAAAACAGTAAACCCTTCCGCCAATCCTGTTACTGCCAACTTCCCGTGAGTAAAAGAATCTGCTGCTTCTTTAGGTAACGGAAGCGTCAGGAAGTTCATGATCGGTACCCGGAAGATAAAAGCGACGATGCCACCAACAACGATAGCGATGAGCGACTTGAGTATTCGCCAGCGCAACTCTTGCAGGTGTTCCACCAATGACATGGAGGACTCATCAGTCTCTTCCTCTTCAATGATGGTGTCATTAGCTGTTGCCATGGGATCCTGCTGATCTATGTTACTGGTTGCCATAACTTCCTCGAAAAGGTAGGATGCAATCCCACCCCCTGTCTGCAACCGACATTAATCGATTTTTACTTCTGTGCTACTGACTTCACTGGTGGTCGTAGTTTCCTTGATGTTGGCATCCCTTTCAACCGCTGTGGCGTTAAGTTTACTCATGTCAGTAGCGGTGGTTGGCAGTTCTGTAGCAGTAGCTGGCAACTTATTCTCTTCTTCATGCTCATCTTTTGGAGCGGTCAGCTCTTTCATACCTTTTTGAAACTCTTTAATGCTCTTGCCAATAGCTGAACCCATCTCCGGTAGCTTTTTAGGCCCAAAAATCAGTAACGCAATAACAAGGATGACCACAAGGTCTAGTCCGTGAAATCCGAATGGCATGGTCGTATCCTTTCTCAGGTGGTTCTATGCATGCTTCTTCTATTCTAAATTCTACTACGTAAAAAGATCACTAACAGATGACAGTCAGTAGTCTTCTCCTCATGAGTATGCGGGTTTGGTGACATCCTGACCTATCAACGCTGCTTCAATCGTCCTCACACCCTCCAGGGCAAGACTCAGACCGCCCAACCCAGCAGCACCGATAGCCACGAGGCGGACTGCATGGCGACGACTCACACGCTGTTCTCTTAGGCGAGTAATTATCTGTTGCTCTCTCTCAAGTTCCACTGTCTCCAGCCGTATCGAGGCGCGCAGTTTTTCCTCTAAATCCCTGGGCGCTTGTGCTGTACTACCGTAGTGGCGTAACAACAGTGTTTCGATTGAGTCGTTGCGCATAATACCTCCATTCAGGTAATCCCACCTCACCCCGGAAATCTCACCTCAACTCGCTCTATATTACTATGATGATTGGGTGGGCGTTTTTGTGACATGTTCGTATCATTTGCAGTCTCTGCGTTATCAACGACCTCTTCGCCACTCTCAAGCTCATAGAAACTTTGGAATTGTTTGCGAGCGCGACCTAGCCGCTGGCGAACAGCCGCCTCTTCAATATCTAACATCTGCGCAATTTCTCTCGTTGAGAACTGCCCAATCACCGAAAGCAGCAGGCAGGTACGTAGCGGTTGAGTGAGGCGAGCTAGCGTCCTCTGTACAGCATCCTGTTCAGCTACAAAGGCTTCCAGGTCAATACCCTCACTTGCTCCGTACCCTACTGGCTGAACAGGTGCAGCGGATTCATTCAGTACATCCACATCGGTCCGTTGCATTGGACCCCCAGATTCAGACGCCCTCTCTCCCTGCATATGTGAGAAAGGGATGAATCGAAAAATGCTGCGCCGGCGACGTTGCAAACGTACCGTATTCAGAGCAATCTGTAACAACCAGGCTTTTGCGCGGAACTGAGAACCACTTTTCGCGCGGGCTGCATCAATCGATTTCAACGCCTGGTGAAAAGTATCCTGCGTCAGATCCTGGCTCTCTTCCCAATCTCCTGTTAAGCCATAAATCGTCTGGAAGACAAGTTTGCCATATTCATGAATGAGGGTTTCCACCGCTTCAGCGGCAGGCTTGATTTCCACAAACAAACCTTTTCGTTCGCGACTTCATCCTGATCTCGCCGGTTGCCCATCTTTAACGTGTTTTAGTACGCTTCACGCTTTCGCACTTATCGTAGGTGTTCTTCTATGTATTCCTCAGCCTCTTGAACCGTTGTAATCTTTTCTGCATCCTCGTCAGAAATTTGAAGCTTAAATTCTTCTTCCAGGGACATTATAAGCTCAACCAGGTCAAGGGAGTCGGCATTGAGATCATCAACGAAAGAAGCGCTGGGAACGACCTCGCTTTCATCAACGCCAAGTTGATCCACAATAATCTTTTTGAGCCGTTGGGAAACTGTTTCCACTATTTCACCTCGCTTTCAGCTATTGAAGTGGGCTGCTGTTGTGCCCGGTTAAATATCGTACCCAGGACGCCATTGATAAACCGGCTGGATGTATTGCTGCCAAAGAGTTTGGCGAGTTCCACCGCTTCGTTAATAGCGGCCTTTGCTGGTACCGTATTATTAAACAGAATTTCGTAGATTGCAAGTCTGAGTATATTTTTATCAATCCGGGCCATTTGTTGTAAAGGCCATTCCTGCGCTGCGCTCTGAATATGTGCATCAATTTCAGCAAGATGGTCACACACGCCCATTACTAATTCTTTTGCGTATTCAGCTACCTTCGGTTGCAGGTGGCGATCTTCGCTATGCCGCTGCAAGACCTCTTCGGGTGAGTGTTGTACCGTATCGTATTCGTAGAGTGTTTGCAATGCAATCATCCGCGCTTGTCTGCGTATCCCAATGGGCATGTTATCCTCAGAGCTGTTGGCTGCTAGGGGCAACCTATGCTGTCACCCGTTTCTGGCTTCCTGGTTAACATTTTTCTCAACTGTCGTACCTGCATGGCACTCTTTTAGTGTATCCCACTCAGGCGACATCCTGTATGTAAACATTAACTTCACGTACCTGCATACCTACCATTTCTTCGATCGCTGACGCAACCTCTTCCTGGATGGCAGTACCGACTTCAACAATATTTATGCCTGAAGCTACTACAATATACAGGTCCGTTGAAACCATATTTTCTTTGATCGTTAAGGATACACCGTGTTTGGGTAGCTCTCGCCCAAGCAAGCGTGACCATTGATCGTTATTTTGGGCCATACGGACGACACCAGGAATCTGTAATGCCGCGTTAACCACGATGGTTACGAGTACCTGGCGGGCAACTCGTACAACTCCTAGCGGTTCCGTTACCATTTGTTTCCCCTGTATGCGCTTGATCTTCTACTGCAAGGATAGGCGTTTTCCAGCGTACTTGTCAAGTACACTACCTCCAAGCTCTCCATCCTTCCCGGGGAAATTGCCTTACAGTAAGGGCAAGGGTGGTGAGGAGTGGCGGGGTGGGCCTTTATGGTCGCCCGCCGTCCCAACAAGTCCCATTTCACGAATTGTGCCAACTGCTTTGTCGATGTCCACCGCGCTACTTACGTTTAAGGCTGTCTCTTATACACATCTCCGAGCCCACGAGACTTGAATCCAAATCTCGTAT
>JBKPAZ010000271.1:0-12324 GCA_046726655.1 Chloroflexota bacterium | reverse complement strand
TACGGCTGGTCCTGGAACGGTCAAGGGTATCTATACCATTGATCTGCCACGCCCGCGTAAAGTGGAGGAAATCCGCTTCGAGCCGCGTTTTGTCCAATTGTATCATGAAATCTGGGAAGATCTTCGAAATGAGGTAATGATAAGCTATGAGCGTACTAAGCAGCGAGTCTCGTGACATTCTCAACGCTCCTGATACCACAGGAGTACCAGCAGCCAAAGCTGCACTTCGTCGCAGGCGTATCCTGGTCAACAGCATCCGTGTCCTGATCCTGGTCGTGTTCATCGGTGGCTGGCAGTTCTTAACAACCGTCGGCATCATCGACCCATTCTTTTGGGGACAACCCTCGGGGATCTGGAATCAGCTCGTCACGTGGGTGACGCAAGGCACTGCCCAGGGACCATTGTGGCAGCAAATTTTCGCCACGTTAGTGGAGGCAATCCTCGGTTTTTTCATCGGTGGGTTCTTTGGCGTCATCTTTGGCATCGTGTTGGGACGCAATCGATTCCTGGCCGACGTGCTGGGCATCTACATCAAGGCGCTCAACTCGATCCCACGTATTGTACTCGGCCCCATCTTCGTCATCGGGCTGGGCCTGGGACTTCAATCCAAAGTGGCGCTGGCTGCCGTGCTGGTGTTCTTCATCGTGTTTTTTAACGCCTTTCAGGGGGTGCGCGAGGTGGATCGCAACGTGGTGGCGAACGCGCGTATTCTGGGGGCGAGTGAGCGTCAACTCTCCAACAGTGTGATCATTCCCTCAGCCCTGTCGTGGATCTTCGCCAGCCTGCACACCAGCTTTAGCTTTGCACTTGTCGGCGCGGTGGTAGGTGAGTACCTGGGTTCGACCGAGGGCCTCGGCCTGATGATTCAGAACGCGGGAAACACCTTCAATGTCAATGGTGTCTTCGCTGGAATGTTGATCCTGGCCGTGGTCGCGTTGGCCTCGGAAGCAGTAATCACCGCGCTGGAAAATCGCCTGATCAAGTGGAGGCCCAATACCGTCAGCGACGTGACGATCTAGAGCAGGGATGTGCTCAACGTGTTGCCCTGGTGTCATTGTAGGAAAGCGTCCGATCGACGGGATCGGCTGGTAGCAACAACTCAACGGGTCACGCAGGTGACCAGTGAAAACAGAAAGGAGACAATCTATGAATATGTGGAGTCGGCAGAGTCGACTGTTTGGTCTGGTAGGAGGCATCATCTTGATAGTGCTACTGAGTGCTTGCGGCAGTACTGGTCCTACCACCAGTACCACGACCGTCAATGGAACCACGACCACCATGACGCAACTCAAGATCATGGTCGGAGGGCTGAGCAAGCAGATTTATTTGCCGAATATGCTCACCCAGCAACTGGGATACTTTAGGCAGCAGGGACTCGATGTGACGCTGATCGACGAGGCATCGGGGCAGTCCTCGGAGAATGAAGTGCTGGCAGGCCAGGTGGATGCGGGCTCAGGGTCGTACAACCACACCATCGAGCTGCAAGCATCTGGCAAGCAAATGGAAGCTGTGGTTCTATTGAACGTTGCGCCGGGAGAAGCCGAAATCGTTTCCGCCAAAGCGGCCAGCCAGATTCACTCGGTCGCAGACCTCAAAGGCAAGAATCTGGGTGTGACTGAACTCGGCTCAGGTACTCAAACGCTGACCACCGCCCTGCTGCACAAAGTTGGGATATCCAAGGACCAGGTGCATTTCGTGCCCGTCGGTGCTGGTGATACCTTTATCGCAGCGTTACAACAGGGGAAAATCGATGCGGGTATGACGACCGAACCGACCATCTCACGCATCTTGTCGAGCGGTGCCGGCAAAGTGCTGGTCGACTTGCGTACGCCACAGTCGACGCAGGCAGCTCTCGGCGGCTCTTACCCGTTCATCTGCCTGTTTATGAACAACAGTTACGTCAATAACCACAAAGATGTCGTGCAAAAGGTGGTGAACGCCTACGTAAAGACGCTGAAGTGGATGCAGACGCATACGGCGGCGCAGATCGCGGACAAGATGCCCGCCGACTACTATGCGGGCAATAAAACCCTCTACGTGACGGCGTTGCAAAACCAGATGGCCATCTTCAGTCCGGATGGGGTTATGCCTACCGATGCACCTCAGTCGGTACTCAACATCGAATATCAGAGCAATCTGATCCCCCAGGGTAAGCAGATCGATCTCAGCTTGACCTACACCAACGAGTTTGCGAGTAAGGCGAGCTAATCTGTCAGCCTTGATGGGAGTTCTGGTGCTGGCCTCGCAACTGGTACCAGAACTCCCATCATGTAGAAGCGCGGATTACTCCTTTAGGGAAACACGTGGAAAGGAAGATCGCGATGAATGAGTTCCCTGATTGGCTTTCCTCCACGCTCGCATCAGATGCAAACGAAGGACAGGGTGTGCTGCCCTCATGGATTGGCTCTCTCAAGCCAGAGGCGCAAGCTATAGGGCCTGCTTTCGTAGTTCTTGTGAGCCAGGATGACAACCTATCGGTACGCGAAGCGATACGAGCATCGCCTCGACCGGGATCAATTCTGGTCGTCGCGGGTGGCAGTACCTCACGTACTGCGACCATCGGTGGATTGATGGCCCTGGAGATGCAGCTTGCTGGAATCGTTGCGCTCGTCACAGATGGTCTGGTGAGGGATGCAGGAGAAATTCGGCAGTTAAAGCAGTTCAGTGTGTGGTGCCGAGGTGTTACCCCGGCCGCATCAAACAAACAGGGTCCCGTCGTGGTTGGAGGCTCAATCTCTATTGGAGGCGTTGTCGTCCGAGATGGTGACCTGGTCATTGCTGATGAAGATGGGGTTGTAATCTGGCCGAAGGAACACATTGAGGCCTTGCTGGGCAAAGCCGACGTCAAGCGGCAACAGGACAATGCGCGGTTTGCGCGACTACAGTAGGAAACACGCCAGAAGCGCCAGATATAGGTTATCTCAAGTCGCAGTAGCATAACGTAGTATAATGCATATGAATCCTTGATACGTGATCCATCATTGGATGAGTCTATTGTCCAAAACCGATAGAACTTATCCAGGAGTACTGTTTATGGTGCAGTTCATGCGTCGATCGCTCCTGTTCCAATTGCTGAGCATCTATCTGCTCTTTGTCGTGATTGTGCTCCTTGCAGGGCTGGGAGTGAACACGGTGGTCGAGCAGAAGCTGCGCAATGACGTTCAGGTGTCAGAACAGGCACTGGCCCAGGAGATCGCACTCGAAACGCGTTTTCATCTCCAGGACGCACAACAATCACTCGTTTCGCTCGGCAAGATTGCATTACAAGCGGGTACACCTGAGGCGATGAAGAGCATCTTCCATACCTTTCATGATGCTCGCAACGACGTCGATCAAGTCTCCTGGCTTGATCCAGTGGGGACGATTCAAGTTTCCTGGCCACCGGGAAAGGTCAGCATAGGAGCAGAATTCTCACCCCCCAGTGTCGTCCAGCGAGCACGCAACACGAATAGCACCAGCCCAGTTTTCGAGGTGGGGATTGCAGAAGAAACGACCTTCGCTCCGGACGTTATCATCGCGGAATCAGTGCATGCTCCCGGCAATAAGTTGGTTGGCCTTATCGTTGCCAGCCTCTCGCTTGCTGAACTCAGCGAACCCCTACGTAATGTTGTCGACGCCCAACAGAAGCAGGGTCGACGACTGCAGATCAGCATCCTTGACTCGCGAGGCGAGCTGATAGCGACACCGGATGTCCATCGGATATTGTTGACGGTAGTGGATCAATTGCCGGGCGCCAACCAGGCGTTGCAAGGCCACATAGCCTCAAGCCTGGGACCAGGGCCTGATGGTCAGGATTGGCTGTTTAGTGCCGTTCCTGTTCCAGACGCTGGATGGGCCGTTGTCGTGCAGAGACCTGCAAGTGAGGCACTGGCTGTTGTCGCGCAGTTCCATCTCTGGTTGCTGATCGCAGCGCTGCTTTTCGCCATCGGCGGACTGCTGTTCTGGTTCATGCTGCTGGTCCGGGTCATCCGACCCCTCCATACGCTCGCTGTCCAGCACCAGGCGCTGCCAACTTCTGAGGAATCCATTCCAGTACAAGCAACCGTCCTCGCCAAGCGTGACGACGAGGTTGGTCACCTGGCGAAGTCGCTCGTCCGCCTGGAGCGCGATGGGCTGAAAAAACTCGGCGAGTTGCGCACGCTGCTAGAAACGTCGAATGCGGTGGTCAGTTCGCTTGAGCCGCATGCGGTGGTCGGAAAGATCACTCACGAAGTGCGGCGGCTGGTGGATGTGCAGGCCGCTGCAGTGCTCCTGCCAGATGAGAAAGGTGTATTGCACGTACTGGAAAGCTCAGGCCACAGTAAACACTATGACCACTCGCTCTCCTTGTCCCCAGAGCAAGTGAATTCGGCTCCGGTGCTTGCCTTACGTGAGGGCAAGCCGGTCCAGAAACTGGTCGGCCCACAAACCTCATCGCTCTCCTATGAGGAAGGCTTCCGTTCGGTGTTGGCGATTCCAATTATTAGTCGCCATGCGGGGGTCGTCGTTCTGCTGGTGCATCGTACTGAGGCTCGTCCTTTCGACCAGAATGAGATCGACTTGCTGCTGGTGTTCGCCAACTATGCCACGCTTGCCTGGGAACATGCGGTGCTCTATGAGCGTAGTGATGAACGACTGCGCGAGGTGGCACAGGAGAACGAGCGACTGTACCAACAGGCCTCTCAGGAGAAGCAGACGCTGGCTGCGATCATGGGCAGTATGAGCGATGGGCTTGTGCTCACAGGCATCGAGGGAACGGTGTTGTATGCCAACGTGGGCGCAAGTACGATGGTAGGATTACCAATCACAGTGTTGGAAGGAAACTCCATTCGTGCCCTCTATGATGCGCTGTGCACTGCGGCGGTGGATCCTACGAAGTGTGAGCATGCTCTGTTGCAGGCTCAGTCGGCCAAAGCTCCGGAGGTGGTTGTGGAGATTCGACGAGTTGGTCTGCAGCGTGCCATTCATTTGCGGTTATTTGATGTGCATGACGAGTCCGGGCGGCCGATTGGGCGAGGTCTGCTCCTGCGGGACGTGACGCGCGAGCGCGAACTCGACGAGTTCAAGACGACGCTCCTGGCGGCGGTTGGCCACGAAGTGCGTACGCCACTAGCAGCGATCAAGGGCCATGCCTCCACGCTGCTCCAGGAAGACGTGACCTGGTCGCTTGCAGACCAGCGCCATTTTCTACAGACGATCAGCAGCGAGGCTGATAAGCTTGCCCAACTCGTCAGTAACCTGCTCGACCTCTCGCGCCAGGAAGCTGGTCTTCTCCTACTCAAGCGTGCACCCACCAGTGTACAGAACCTGGTGGCAAAGATCATCGAGCAACTGCGTTCACCCGATGTCACGATTTCTACGCAAATCCCAGATGACTTGCCTTTGGTCAACGTCGATAGCGGGCGCATCGAAGTTGTGCTCCATAACCTGGTCGCCAATGCCCTCCTATATAGTGAAGGCGAAGTGGGCATTACTGCCGAGAGACGGGATGAAGTAGTTATCGTAGCAGTTTCGGACAATGGACCTGGCATTAATCCCGACGAACTGCCACACGTGTTCGAGCGGTTCTACCGGGCGCGATACGGCCACCAGCAGCATTCTAGTGGCACGGGTCTGGGATTGGCCATCTGCAAAGCCTTCATCGAGGCACATGGCGGTACTATCTGGGCAGAGAGCAGCACGCAGGGCACGACGATCTCCTTCTCGCTGCCGTCTGTCTCACTACCTACTGAGTCAGAGGAGGTGGAGTTCTCGATGCAGGAGAGGAGGCATACATGACAACGAAAGCGAAGCGTATTCTGCTGGCCGAAGATGAAGTGGCTCTACGCGATTTCGTGAGCCGGAACCTGCGCGCACGCGGCTTCGAGGTGCTAGAAGCGAGCAATGGGCTTGAGGCCATAGCCCTGTGGGAGAGAGAAAATCCACACTTGTTGATTCTGGACATCATGATGCCGCGTATGGATGGCCTCGAGGTGTGCCGGCGCGTGCGTGAGCACTCGGCAGTACCCATTGTCGTGTTGACCGCGTTAGATGCTGAGAGCGACAAGGTCACGGCACTTGATCTTGGTGCAGACGATTACCTGACCAAGCCATTTGGGGTGGAAGAGCTCCTGGCCCGTGTGCGTGCAGTACTGCGCCGCACGCAATGGGAAGCAGTACCGCCCGCAAGTGGCACGAAACGCTTTGGTGACCTTGAGATCGACCTTTCTGGTCACGTCGTGCGGTTGCAGGGAGTGGAGGTGCGGCTCTCTCCAATCGAGTTCTCCCTGCTAGAGCAACTGGTCACTCACGCAGGCAAGGTTCTCTCTCATCGCATGTTGCTACAGCGTATCTGGGGTCCTGAATATGGCGGTGAGGCTGAGTATGTGCGTGTCTATATCAATCGGTTGCGCCAGAAGCTGGAGCATGACCCCGCACATCCCCGCTACTTGCTGACGGAGCCAGGTGTTGGGTATCGCTTTGTTGCGCCGGAAAGTGAGAGTGCAGGTAGACACCCCTCTTCTGCACCTAGTAGCAGCGTCTCAGGCACACCCACAGATAATGTTGATCCTTTATGACTTCTTCTCAAGAGTACCGGAATCGATTCTTTTCTACCGCTGTAACTCCCAAAGTCACCTCTTAACTCTTTACTACCTTGAAATGGGTCCCTGCAACGAGGTTGGCCCGTCCAGCTTGCGCTCAACGGGGTCGATTTCAAGCTAGTGCCTCCGGCAGTTCGTAAGTGTTTTATGTGGGTTAAGGGCGAGTCGGCGTAGGCGATGAGAAGCCCTGAGCGGTTATCCCCCACTTCTGACCGCAGCGTTGCTGGTAAGGACGAATATTTACGCAATGTTTATAGCGAGGTCGGTCATGTTTATGTGTCGTTTATTTCCTTTCGACTACACTTTCATCATAGCCTCAAGGCACAGTTCACTCTTAGTGGCGCGTTCGGCTAGAAGGAACATAGATCATTCTCTCGAGTAGCCAGGTAGAAAGGAAAAAACCATGACCGCAACAGCAATCGATTCGACGGTTTTCCGCCATATATTCAGTAGTGAACCGATGCGCCGGGTCTTCTCCGATGAGAATCGGGTGCAATGCTATCTTGATATTGAGGCGGCACTGGCACAAGTGCAGGCTCGCCAGGGTCTCATCCCACAACGGGCCGCAGATGAAATTACGGCCAAATGCACCCTCGATATCATTGACATGGCCAAGCTCAAGAGCAAGACGGAATTGATCGGCTACCCTGTCCTGCCAGTGGTGCAGCAACTGGTGGCCGCCTGTACCGACCAGCTGGGAGAGTATTGTCATTGGGGAGCAACCACCCAGGACATCACAGACACCGCTACGATCATGCAGATCAGGCAGGCTCTCTCGCTCATCGAGGATGACCTGGCCGCGATCTCTGGCCACCTGGCCGCTCTCGCACGCCGCTACCGCGATACACCGATGGCCGGACGCAGCAACTTACAACAAGCAGTCCCCATCACGTTCGGCTACAAAGTAGCCACCTGGCTCTCTGCCATCGAGCGGCACCAGCAACGTCTGGCAGAGTTGCGTCCCCGCGTGTTGGTGGGCGAGTTTGGAGGTGCCGCTGGCACTCTCGCCTCGCTTGGGACTGATGGCCTGGAAGTGCAGGAGGGACTGATGGCGGAGCTTAAGCTTGGACAGCCCGAGATCGCCTGGCACACCGCACGCGACCGGATCGCTGAAGTCGGCTGCTTTCTGGGACTGGTGACCGGTACGCTCGGCAAGATCGCGACCGATGTGAAGTTGCTGATGCAGACGGAGGTCGGCGAGGTGTTCGAGCCTTATGCCAAGGACCGTGGCTCCAGCAGTACGATGCCGCAGAAGCGCAATCCGATCTCCTGCAATTACATCCACGCCGGTGTGGCGATGGTTCGCCAACTCGTGGCGGCCCTCCTCGACGCAATGGTCGAGGATCACGAGCGCTCCACCGGTCCGTGGGAAATTGAATGGATCGCCGTGCCTGAGATCTTTCTGTTGACGGCAGGGGCGCTACAGCAGGCACGCATGTTACTGGCAGGCCTGGAGGTTGATGCCGCACGGATGCGTGCTAATTTGGAGATTACCCAGGGCCAGATCAGCACTGAAGCTGTGATGATGGGGTTAGCACCGCATCTTGGGCGACAACGGGCTCATGACCTGGTGTACGACATCAGCCGGCAAGCGAGCATCAGCGGACAATCACTGCTGGATCTGTTGGCGGAGAACGAGGAGATCGCCACCTCCCTCGACCGGGCTGCCCTGGCGAAGCTGCTTGATCCGGCAGAGTACCTTGGGCTAGCGGGAGAAATGGTTGACCGTGTGCTGGAGCGACTTGCGCCGAGCGAATCACAGGAGTAACCAGTTTCATGTACCTGGTCCCTCTCGCCGTCTGTCAAGGTGATACGGTGAGAAGAAATGTTTGAATAGATTATGGGCATCGTCGGGCGTCACATACGCTCGGAGAGTCTTGAAAGAAAGGAGGCCAGCAATGGCACCACAAAAGAAGTTCCCACCTGAAACAGAAACGCAGCAGCTTGAGCAAGAAGGCTTTTCGCAGGAGCAGATTGCTGGCCTCATCGCGCTCAAAGCCTTGTATACGAAAGGCATCTATGATGAGGTTGATCCAGAGCGCGAGCGACGAGAGTTTATTCGCTGGCTCTATCTCCAGGGCCGCCTGCAAAGTTAGGAGGCTGCTTGATGTTACCGCTGGAGGGAATCACCATTATCTCGCTTGAACAGGCGGTTGCGGCTCCGTTCGCGACCCGCCAGCTAGCAGATCTAGGAGCACGCGTAATCAAAATTGAGCGTCCCGATGTGGGGGACTTCGCACGGGGCTACGATGAGACTGTGAAAGGGATGGCGAGCCATTTTGTCTGGCTCAATCGCTCCAAGGAGAGCCTGGTCCTTGACCTCAAGCATCCAAAGGCCCGGCAGATTGTGCAGCAGCTTTTAGAGGACGCCGACGTGCTTCTCCAGAACCTTGCTCCAGGTGCCGCTGAGCGGCTAGGGCTGGAGCCAGAGCGTCTGACCCAACGCTACCCACGCCTGATTGTGTGCGGCATCTCCGGCTACGGTCCTTCGGGGCCCTACCGCGACAAGAAGGCCTATGATCTGCTCGTGCAGTGTGAAACAGGACTCGTCTCCGTGACGGGGACGCCCGATACCCCATCAAAAGTTGGCATCTCGATTGCCGATACTGCAGCCGGCATGTATGCCTTCACCGGGATTCTCACGGCGCTCTACCAGCGCGAACGCACAGGGAAAGGGACAGTGCTCGATATCTCGATGTTCGAGGCCCTTGGGGAGTGGATGGGCTATGCGGCGTACTATACAGCGTATGGTGGCACACCACCGCCGCGCACTGGAGCCAGCCACGCCACCATCGCCCCCTATGGTCCTTTCCGTACGGGCGATAACAAGCAGGTGAATCTCGGCCTGCAGAATGAACGTGAGTGGGCGCATTTTTGTACCAGGGTGCTCGAACAGCCTGAGCTGGCGAGCGATCCCCGCTTCGACAGCAATGCCAGGCGGGTTGCCAACTGTGAGGCCCTGCATGCCATGATCGACGCAGTGTTCAGCCAGCTCACCATCGAGCAGGTTATCGCCCGGCTGGATCGGGCCCAAATCGCCAATGCCCGCATGAACTCGATGCAGGAGTTCTGGGACCACCCACAGCTAGAAGCGCGCAAGCGGTGGCGTGAGGTCAACTCTCCCGTCGGCCCGCTCAAGGCGATGCTGCCACCGGTCACGATGCGGGACGTCGAGCCACGCATGGACCCCATTCCGGCCCTTGGCGAGCAGACAGAGCAGATTCTGCGTTCGCTTGGCTACGAGGATGAGCAGATCAATCAACTGAGAGCCGATTGTGTGATCTAACGCGAAGAAACAAACAAGAAGAAGGAGGTACGTGCTCATGGCCACAAAAGAGGGCTGGCAGGGTCGCTTTTTCGAGGATTTCGAGGTCGGCGATGTGTATCAACATCCACTGGGGAGAACAGTCACAACAACGGACAATATCTGGTTCACCCTGCTGACCCAGAACACCGCCCCGATTCACTTTGACCAACACTACGCAGCACAAACCGAATTTGGCAAACCGCTTGTCGATTCGACCTTTACGCTCGCGCTGGTGACCGGGCAGAGTGTGTCCGACATTTCGCAGAACGTCTTTGCGAACCTGGGCTGGGATGAAGTCCGACTCCCTAACCCGGTCTTTGAGGGCGATACAATCTACTCGCAATCCGAGGTGCTAGAGAAACGGGAGTCCCGGTCGCGCCCAAATGTCGGCATTGTGACGGTACAGACTACTGGCTACAACCACGATGGCAAGATCGTGATCACCTTTAAGCGCACCATCATGGTTTATAAGCGCGGGCAGGCGCCAAAGATCCCGCGCATGGTACCAGAAAGGACGCCTATGGTGCGTAGGGACAGGGGGTAGATGGGTTGAGTGGATGGGACTTCCTTGCAGGACTGCTGAGCCGAAGGCTAGACACGTAGCGGCGTTGCAGTCCTGAATAAGAGGCTCGCGGTGCCTGTCCTGGTATGAGGCGACATGTTTATGAGGCGTGACGTTCAGGAGAAACATATGATCCGTCGCAGCTATCTTTTCGTTCCTGGCAATAGGCCTGACCGCTTCGAGAAGGCCCGACAATCTGGAGCAGATGCCGTCATCCTCGATCTGGAGGACGCGGTGCAAAGCACACACAAAGACCTGGCCCGTGAGACAGTCGCATCATGGCTCGAGCCTGCGCGACCTGTCTACGTGCGTATCAATAGCCTGGACACTCACTGGTTCGAGCAGGACCTCGAGGTGGTAGGCCTACCCGGCGTACTCGGCGTCGTCCTGCCGAAGGCAGAGCGACCCGAGCAGGTTGCCGAGGTCGTAGCTCGCCTCACTGGCGAAGCGGGGGTGGTGCCGCTCGTGGAGACCGCCCTGGGCATTTGGAATGCGCGTGCATTGGCGCAGGCTCCGCGGGTGGAACGCCTCGCCTTCGGCGCAGTTGATTTCCAACTGAATACGGGTATCGCCGGCGAGCAAGAGGAACTCCTCTACGCGCGCTCGCGCCTGGTGCTGGCTTCGCGGGTCGCTTCCATATTGCCTCCCGTCGATGGCGTAACCATGGCGCTCGATGACCTGACCCGCTTGCGGGAGGATGTAACACGCGCACGTCGCCTTGGCTTTGGCGGCAAGCTCTGCATTCACCCCAAGCAGGTGGAAACGATCAACCAGGGATTTGTGCCTCCAGAAGCCGAACTGACCTGGGCCAGGCGGGTCCTGGAGGCAACCAGAACCGAAGGGGCGGGAGCACTCCGACTCGATGGCGAACTGATCGATCGCCCGGTGATCGAACGTGCCAGGTCAATCCTGGCCCAGAGAGAGTTATCTGCGTGAACGAACGGATGAGTACATAATGAACTACTCCACGTGAGTAGTGGTTTATCATATGAGGAGGTTGCAATGCAAGCAAGAATTCGTACCGTGATTATGCGAGGCGGCACCAGCCGAGGAATCTTCTTTCGGGCCAAGGACCTGCCAAAGGACCCCGAAGCGCGGAAATGGACTATTCTGACTGCCTTTGGCAGTCCCGACCGCTATGGTCGCCAGATTGATGGATTGGGAGGTGCCACCTCCCTGACCAGCAAGGCTGCGATCATCAGCAAAGGCACGCGACCAGGCATTGATGTCAACTTTACCTTTGGGCAGGTCAGCATTGAGCAGCCCTTGATCGATATGCGCGGCAACTGTGGCAACATCTCCGCCGCCGTCGGCCCTTATGCCATCGATCAAGGACTGGTCCCCTGCCAGGAACCGCTGACCGAGGTGCGCTTTCTCAATACCAACACTCAGAAGGTGACGGTCGCCCATGTGCCCACCCGTAATGGCCGCTTTGAACCAGAGGGCGACTATAGTATTCCTGGTGTGCCGGGGACAGGTTCCAAGATCGTCTTGGATTTTCTGGATCCAGGTGGGGCCGTTACGGGGAAACTGTTCCCCACCGGGCAGGTCAGGGATGTCTTACAGGTACCGGGAATCGGGCCGATCGAGGTCTCGATTGTGGATGCGGCTAATCCTTTAGTGTTTTGCCGCGCAGGGGACTTTGGCTTGACTGGACAGGAGACGCCTGAGCAGATCGATAGCAACGAGGAGTTACTGCTGCGCATTGGGGCGACCAGAGCCGCTGCCGGGGTGGCCATTGGACTGGCGGAGAGTATTGAGGAAGCCATGTACAGTGTGCCTTCGGTTCCCAAGATCGCCTTTGTGACACGGTCACGGCCCTACCTCCAATTGGACGATGTCCTGCGTGAAGCCGCCGATGTCGACCTGGTCGGCAGGATCATGTCAATGGGCCA
>JBKPAZ010000270.1:0-8017 GCA_046726655.1 Chloroflexota bacterium | reverse complement strand
ACCCTGACGTTAGACCCTTACTTTAGACGCACTTCTTACAGTCTCAGCACCCTATTCTACTCATGGCTGCGTTGGGATGCAAAGCCTTACCTCAATATTTCCTACCTTGGATACAAACATACGCCAGACGTGGCTTTTTTCCCGTTGTACCCGCTGGCGCAACACTTTGGTGGACTGTTACTTGGAGGTTATTTCCGCGGTTCTTTCTACCTGGCAGGTCTCTTGCTCGCGAATATCTTCTTCTACTTCGCACTCGTCTTGCTGTACCGCTTGTTAGTTGAGGATTTTGATCGAGCAACCGCCCGGCGCAGTTTGATCTACCTCACCTTTGCTCCCTACGCGCTCTTCTTCTTTGCGGGTTACTCAGAATCGCTATTTGTACTACTCTGCATTGCCGTCTTCTTGTTACTCCGACGAGGCAAACCGCTCGATTGGTGGTTGGCAGGATTCTGCGGGTTTCTCGCGACACTTACTCGCTCGGCGGGTATGTTCCTTGCGATCCCTTTTCTAGTTGCGTATGTGCAGCGCTTCTGGACAGCGTCTGCACACAAGCAACACACTTGGAGAGCAAGGCCGAACGCGCTGGCTCCCATCGCACTCCTTCCCGCTGGCGCTCTGGTTTATATGCTCTACCTGTACTATACCAAGGGTGACCCCTTTATTTTTAAGATTGAAGAGGAGGCAATTTGGTCTCGATACTTTACTTTACCATGGCAAACATTTGCTATGGTTATTGAAGCAAATTTCAACGAGCCTTCCTTCCTATACTTGCTGGGGCAGCTGTATACTACAACCTTTACAATCATTCCTCTCGTTGCGCTGGCATTGGGTTGGAAGCATTTACCATTGCATTACTCGCTCTTCGCACTTGCGCTCGTCATATTCAATCTTAGTTTTCCTGGTTACACGACCCAGCCTCTCTTTTCCCAACCGCGTTTTTTACTGGTCATCTTCCCAATTACCGTTATCTTCGCCATCTGGGGTAAACGTCCGCGCCTCAACCAAACCTTTCTAGCGCTTTCACTGGCATTTTTTATCATCAACACCATCTTATTCGTAGGAAATTTCTGGGTGGCTTGATACGCTAAGCAGAGGAGGGTCTACAATGATGCAAGAATCGAGAATAGCCTGGAAAGAAGCGGCGTGGGTTTTTGGCCTTAGCCGCCTGATCATACTGCTGATTAGTTATGTTGGAATCGCAATCTTCCCCCCGTCCAGACAAACTCTGCCTGTGAACTGCGCCGCCACCCTCAATTCTTGTCTCGATGCCTGGTATCATTGGGATGCTGTCGCATACGCAAATATCGCGCATCATGGTTACACATATATCCCCGACACGGCATTCTTCCCATTCTGGTCATTGGTCGAACACTTTGGCGGACTGCTGCTAGGTGGCTCCTTTCCCAATTCTTTCTACTTCGCAGGCCTGCTTATCGCGAATATCTGTTTTTATTTTGCACTCGTCTTGCTGTACCGCTTGTTGGCCGGGGATTTCGAACCCAACATGGCCCGGCGAGCATTATTTTATTTTGCGTTCTCCCCTTACGCGATTTTCTTCTTTGCCGGTTATACAGAGTCGCTATTCGTCCTTCTATGCATTAGCATCTTTTTATTGCTCAGACGAGGTAAACCGCTCGATTGGTGGCTGGCAGGATTGTTTGGTTTTTTAGCTGCATTAACTCGTTCATCAGGCATTATCTTAGTGATTCCCTACCTGGTCATCTACGTGCAGCGCTTCTGGATCGCATCTGAACAGCCGCACCATGCCTGGAGAGAAAAGCTGAATGCATTCGTGCCATTGCTACTGATACCTGCCGGTATCGTCACGTACATGATCTATCTGTATTATGCAAAAGGTAACCCCTTCCTATTCATCTCGCAAGAGGCAACCTTCCACTGGCACCGCCAACTTAGCTTCCCCTGGGTCGGATTAAGCTCCACACTCGGTATAGTTTTCTCAACTTCGATCTTGAGCCAAACCCACTTACAAGATTTACTCGATCTGAGCTTTACTCTTATCCCAATGCCTGCGCTCGCCCTTGGTTGGAGACGCATACCCCTGCACTATGCACTCTTCGCGCTAGGATTAATACTCTTCACCCTTAGTTTTCCCCAGAGCCTGGAGCCGCTGGCCTCGCAGCCACGCTACATGATGGTGATCTTCCCGATCACCGCTATATTTGCGCTATGGGGCAAACGAACCACCTTCGATAGAATAGTTATTGCGTTCTGCCTTCCATTATTTGCAGTAAACATTATTCTATTCATCGGCCATTACTGGGTAGCGTAAATATTTTCTTGGCCTTAGCGCAGTTCACTCTTCAAAATCTTGCCCGTGGCCGTCATGGGCAGCGTTGTGCGGAACTCGATGATGCGCGGGTACTTATAGTCAGCCATGTTCTGCTTCGACCAGGCGACCAATTCGACTTCCGTCAGTTGGACCTCTTCCTTGAGAATGACAAACGCTTTGACTTCCTCCCCGTGGCGCTCGTGTGGCACGCCCAAAACGGCTGCCAAACTCACCGCCGGGTGCGTCATCAGCACCTCTTCGATTTCGCGCGGATAGACATTGAAGCCACCGCGAATAATCATGTCTTTCACGCGGTCCACGATGTAGATGTAGCCCTCTTCGTCCCGCCGCCCGATATCACCGGTGTGGAACCAGCCATTTCTGAACGCCTCGGCGGTCGCTTCGGGGCGTTTGTAATAGCCTTTCATCACATTGTGCCCGCGAATGATGATTTCACCCAGTTCGTTGATCCCCACATCATTATCATGCTGATCTACCAGGCGCACCGAGACGCCCCACACGGGCAAGCCAATCGAGCCGGGTTTGGTTGGACGGTCCAGGCGATTGAAGGTGGCAACGGGACTGGTTTCTGATAGGCCGTACCCTTCCAGGATGGTGACGTTGAATTTTGCTTCAAAGGCCCTCATGACCTCCACCGGCATAGCTGCTCCGCCTGAGATGCACAAACGCAGATGGCTGGCGATTTTCTCCAGGTTGTACTTGTCAGCTCCTGGATGATTGAGCAAGGCCCAGTACATAGTGGGCACGCCCGCAAAAATGGTAACGCTCTCCCGCTCCATCAGACGGAAGGTCGCATCCGGGGTAAAACGTGGCAACAACACGAGCGTGGCCCGGTTGTACAACCCGGCGTTCATCTGGACACTTTGTCCGAAGGAGTGGAACAGAGGCAACGTGCAAGTGTCCTCCCTTAAAGACACGCATAGTCACATTGGGGATCAGTCGCGCCATAATCCTGGCATTGATGGGTGGCACGATCGCATCGTCCTTCCCAGCCATGACAAGGGTCGGCTGACGTAGCTGGTGTAGCCAGGGAATGCTGGTCCAGCCCATGCCTGCCAGCAGTTGTCCGTAATACCCCAGGCTGTGCGGCGCTCTGATCATTTGCGCATCCTATCCTGCCTACTCGAACACATATGTCCCCGGTGCCCCAACCAGGGGCCTGTACGTGCTATTGCCAGGCGATGCAGGTGCCGCCTTCTGCGAGCCAGAGCGGGCGAGCAGCCACGCTTTCCAATGCTCCCACCAACTGCCGTTCTGCTTCGTGGCGCCTTCAAACCAGGCCTTCGCATCAGCGGGTCGCTCGCTATTGGTGAAAAAGGTCGCCTTCGGATTGCCGGGCGGGTTGAGAATGCTCTGGATATGACCACTGTTACTCAGGATAAATTCGCGTTTGCCAAGCAACAAGCTTGAGTGATAACAGGTCTCCCACGGCACAATGTGGTCAGTCATACCTCCGACGTCGTAAAAATCGCAATCCACCTGCGAAATGTCGATTGGTGTACCACACACGGTCAGTTTGCCCGGTACCGGCAACAGATTCTGCTGGTACAGGGTTAAGAGTTCGCTATGAAACTTCGCAGGCAGGCGGGTGCTGTCGCTGCTCCAGTACAGTACATCAAAGGTGGGTGGCTCATTGCCCAGCAGGTAATTATTCACCCAGTAATTCCAGACCAGGTCATTGGGACGCAACCAGGCAAAGACCCGTTCCATCTCCATTCCATCTAAGACACCTTGCGCATGAGAGCGTCGCCGTGCCGCTTCAATCGCCTCTTCAGTGGCAAATAAGCCCAGGATGCCTGAATCGTTCCCTGTATCGAATGAACTCACCAGCAAGGTCACGGCGTTGACTTTGCGCTCCTGGCGTGCCGCCAGGTATCCTACTAACGCAATGGCAGTCATCCCGCCTGCACAGGCTCCCAACAAATTGCAATCGTCGCTGCCAGTGATGTCACGCATCACATCCATCGCCTCTTCGATGGCCCCAACGTAGGTGTCAAGCCCCCAGTGGCGCTGCGCCGGTGTAGGATTGCGCCAGCTGATGACGAAGGTCTGCACACCATTGCTTAGTAAGTACTGTGCCAGGCTTTTCTTCGGAGAGAGATCGAAGACATAAAACCTATTGATCTGCGGAGGTACGACGAGCAGTGGACGCTCAGTGACCTTTTTGGTTATTGGCTGGTATTGAATAAGCTCCAGCACCTCGTTGCGAAAGACAACCGCGCCAGGCGTCGTGGCGAGGTTCTCGCCCACCTTGAACGCGCTTTTATCGACCTGGCTGGGCATTCCACCGTTGTGCCGCAGGTCATCGAGCAGATGATGCATGCCCTGCACAGCGCTGTTTCCGCCCGTTTCCAACAGTCGTTTCAGCGCCTCTGGATTGAACACACTGTTGCTGGGGGCCAACGCATCAGTGAACAGGGATAGCACGAAATGCGCTCGTCTCCTGTCATCAACATCAGGGATGGAGGCATCGACCCAGTCATGCACCTCTTTGTTCGCCGAGAGGTACAGTTGCAAGCCGCGCCGGTAAAGCCCATTCTCTTTCCAGGTGGTGTCCTGGAAGCGACTGTCTTTGGCGTCTGGTGCGAGTTCAGACGACCCTCCCAAGATGCGACTGGCCTCTGCCGCGAACGTAAACCCGTGGGCGAGTACCTGGTGCGGCTGCCTCAGCGCTTGCCTGGCGAGCATCCCGAACGTCTGGAAGAGATCTTTGCCGCGCAAGCCGACCACCGGGTTGGGACCAAGGATGTTCTCGGCTGCCTCTGTTCCAACCTCATTGCGCCGCTCTTCCCGCAACGTATCTTCGCGATGTTGTGTCATGGTTCATCTCCATATCCAACTTGACTCTGTTGTTGCCGTCTTGCTCTAATCTGTTTATACAAACGCGCTGAAGCCGGTGAAAGCCCTGCCCACAATGAGCGTATTCATTTCGCGGGTGCCCTCGTAGGAGTAGATGGCCTCGGCATCGGCCACGAAGCGACCAACCTGGTGGTCGAGCAAGATGCCGTTGCCGGCTAGCAGTTCGCGGGCATAGCCCACCGTCTCGCGCATTTTGACGGTGCAGAACGCTTTGGCCAACGAGGCGTGTTCATCACTCATGATCCCGGCATCCTGCATCTGTGAGAGGCGCATGACCATGCAGTGGGAGGCGGTAATGTTGCCGAGCATGCGCACCAGCAGGTCCTGCACTAACTGGAAGCGACCAATCGGACGCCCAAACTGCTCGCGCTGCTGGGAGTATGTGAGCGCGAGCTCATAGGCTCCTCGTGCGCAGCCCACGGCTTGCCAGGCGACTCCTGCCCGTGTCATGCGCAACACGGCGGCCGTGTCCCGAAAGGAGTTCGCCCGCTGGAGCCGGTTAGCTTCGGGCACACGACAGTCTTCCAGCGTGATGAGCGCGTTCTGCACCACGCGCAAGGCAATCTTGTTCTTCATTTTCTCCGGCTTAAAGCCTGGAGTGCCTTTCTCGACAAGGAAGCCTTTCACCTGGTTGTCGGCTACGTCGCGGGCCCAGATGACGGTCACGTCACTGAAGGTAGCATTGCCAATCCATTTTTTCTGGCCGTTTAGCACCCAGGTGTCCCCTTCGCGCCGGGCGGTGGTGGTTAAGCCGCCAGCGGTCCCAGAGCCGACGTCTGGCTCTGTGAGACCAAACGCGCCGATTTTTTCCAGCCGCACCATAGGTGGCAGCCACTGTTGTTTCTGCTCGTCGGAACCGCACAAATAAATCGACCCCATCGCCAGCCCGCTGTGGACACCGGAGAAAGTGGCAATCGAACTATCCACCCGCGCCAGTTCCATAGCCACCATGCCATCGAGCAGGGTACTCTTGCCAGGGCACCCATACCCGTGATAAGGCAGACCAGCGATGCCAAGCGCCGCCAGCCCTGGGACGAGCTGATGCGGAAATTCCTCGCGGATCCAATACTGATTGATAATCGGGGCGACCTCGGTCTCCATGAAGGCTCGGACCCGGCATAGCAGGGCCTGGTCTTCCTCACTCAAGGTCGCGCTAACCTGATAAAAATCGCCATTGACTCGTGGAAGTGACTTCTGTGCAACGCTCGTCATAGTTCCCTCCAGAAGATGTTCTATGGCCACCTGCCACAACGACGTGCGAGACGATGGCCGGGGAAGCCCGTATGCCGCACCACTATGGCAAACAAAATCAGCGAGTTTGCGGAAATGCCACAAAAATAACAACTGCAGTATTATAGCAGATTTTGTTGTCACCCCTACTATACCGTATCTTTTTGTTTCTACGCTCTTTAGGGTGAAAGCAAATACAAATTCGTAGGGGCGCAATGCATTGCGCCCCTACGAATCACCCCGGAAGGTTCGTATACGCCTGTGAAACATCCTGCCCAGACGGGATGATCTTCTGAGCCACCAGGAACTGCTCCATCGATTGCCAGGTCGCGTTGTCGTTATACCCCAAGGGTTTCTGGCTATTGCCCTGCCAGATTGGGATCGTGGCTTGCAACACGCTCATCGCGTTGGCAGTGTTCATCCCTTGAACATAATTCTGGCTGATCTGCACGGCCCCTGCCGGGTTTGCAATCACATCTTTTAAGCCCCTAATGGTTGCCTGTACGAAGCCGCGCACGACATCGGGCTGGTTTTGCAGTGTACTCTCGGTGGTAATAATGCCATTAGAGATCAGCGGTTGATAATCTGAAACATCGAAAGTACGAACCTGTAAGCCCTGCTTGCGCAACTGGAGCGGCTCATTATTTGAATAGCCCACGACCGCATCAACTTTGTGTGTGAGTAGTGCCGCTACCTGCGTGAACCCGATAGCCTGGACATGTACATCAGAAAGCGAGAGGTGCGCGTGATACAACAAAGCCAGCAGTCCAACATGTGTCGCGCCGAACGGCCCTGGCTCGCCAATCGTATGACCTTTGATGTCGGCCAGCGTGCAAATGGACGAATCGGCGGGAACGATCAGGCTGACAGGATAGCGCTGGTAGATCGTGGCTACATTGACAACCTGCAGATTTTTGCTGCGCGCCACCAGTTCTTCATCGCCACTGGCAAAGACAAAGTTGTCGTGACCTAATACCATCGAGCCAATCAAGTCATTGACGAGGCCATGATGGAATGTCACATTCAATCCGGCAGCCTGGTAATACCCTTTACTCTGGGCCACGTAGAACGGAGCGAATTGAATATCCGGGATATATCCCAGACCGATGGAAACATTTTTCAGCGTTGTAGTCACACGAGTGGTATGATGGTACGCCTCATTAAATGAAGCAAGTTGCGTCACTGCAGTCGTACGATCCAAAACACTGGAAGTTTGGCCCGACGTTTTACACGCGGTACTGGTCGATGAGCCTGTGGAGGTTGATCCTCCACCGCACGCTGCAACAATCACGGACAGCAGGACAAAGAGCACTGAAATTGACAGTACGAAAGATGGACGATGATGACTCTGCATAGGTAAATCTCCAATCTGGATGTGTCGTCGTTTCCAGGGTGTCGACGACCATTAATAGACGATATCAGCCAGCTTCACCAGTAACCAGGATGCGCTATAATAGACGGCAGCCAGCACGGCCAGGATGATGAGTGTTGCAAACAACAAGGGCGCATTAAACTGGTCTTTTGCCACGAACACCAGCGCACCAAGTCCCTGACCACTGCCACTGACAAATTCCCCAACGAGCGCTCCCGTGATTGAAAGGGTCAGACCGGTGCGCA
>JBKPAZ010000269.1:0-7238 GCA_046726655.1 Chloroflexota bacterium | reverse complement strand
GAAGAGCAGGTTTGCAAGTTGATCCAACCGTCCCGTGAGCAGGAGCATCCCCATCAGGATCAAGATCACGCCTCCAATGAACGAGATGGAACGCGTGTAGCGGCGGATTGTGCGCAGAAGCGAACTCGCACGATCCAGCAGGAGGCCGACCAGCAGAAACGGTACTCCCAGGCCCAGTGCATAGGCCAGTAGGAAGATCACCCCTTGCAGCAGTGTTGATCTGACGGCGATCAGGATCAGGACTGCACCGAGAATGGGGCCGGTACAGGCTGACCAGCCTGCCCCAAAGGCCATGCCGATGAGTCCTGATCGCCACCAGACAGAGTGACCTGGCTGCACCAGTACGCGGTGGTCCCTGGATACCCACGGGATCGGCAAGAGTCCCGTGAGCGCGATACCAAAGAGGATGAGCAGCAGCCCGGCGAGGCGCGCCAGCCACTGCTGGTAGGTGTGCAAGGCGAGACCCACAAGGGAAGCTGCGGCTCCCAACAGCGTGAAAAGCAGCACAAAGCCCAGCACGAAGCAGAGGGCGTGCAGAGTCACCCGAAAGCGGACTGTGGGCTGGCTTTGGGCCTCAAAGAGACTCGTTCCTGCCAGGTAGGACAGGTAGCCAGGGA
The DNA here is from genome assembly GCA_046726655.1 of Chloroflexota bacterium. Taxonomy (GTDB): domain Bacteria; phylum Chloroflexota; class Ktedonobacteria; order Ktedonobacterales; family Ktedonobacteraceae; genus DATMNR01. The sequence continues at coordinate 6,621 of JBKPAZ010000269.1, read as the reverse complement.
CCAGCGGTAAGACGCACGGGGAAAGAAAGGACAGCAGCCCTGCTCCAAAGGCCGCCAGCAAACCAAGATGTGAAAGAGACATTTCCATTTCCCTCCTGCGTCTCTCAATGCGCGAGAGGCAGCAGATACTAGCCCTTGAGCAAGGGAGCGATACTCTCTGCCAGGGTATCCTTCTCCCCAATGAGCGAACTGCCCGAACTGATCAGAGGAGGTGGCTGGTTCGCCCAGGTAGCTGTGGGGCCAAACAACCAGTATGCATCCCAGTCGTCTGCTTGATTGTTCGGCAGATGTGCCACAAACCAATCTCCCATGATATCCTGTGGGTCCCACAGGTGGACCACGCGAGGATCAGAAAGTCCTCCTCCATCCCACTGATCCCGCGCATCAAAGGTGAGTTTGATCGTCCAGATGGCATAGACGTGCAGTCTGGCGCTCCGATATTTTGCTAAGATGTCTGTCCGTACCCAACTGGCACCAGCATGGCAGGTCGGTCAGGTGGGGGAGAGAACGAGGACCAGGCGTGGGGTCCCCACGTCCTCATTGAACAGGGTCTGGAAATCGCCGACTGAGTGCAGATCCGTCAAATGTATACCTGGCGGCGCGGTCGGATGGAAGAGAGGTGATTCGACGATCAGCCAGGCTGCCAGCAGGATGACTGCGAGTGCGAGCAGGCTAGGGACCTTCACACCGCCTGGAAAACGGGAAAAGAGGCGAGCAGGTGTTTTCATCACATATTCCTTCTGCCGACTACCGAGAGAATAGACAAGGATTGGTTTCCACCGTCATCTCTGTTATAATAAAAACGACTGGCCGTTCTTTATTGTAAACGCAACCGGAAGACCTGTCAAGAAGGAAGCGGTCGAGATGACCTGGTACTCCGAGAGAACCACGATGCAGGAGTTGCACGCGCCTCGGCCCTCTCTCGGACTGGAGGAGTGGGAACTATGCCTAAAACGAGTGAAACCGCCAAAGAAGCTCGACGAACCCAGATTCTCGATGCCGCCGTGAGCTGCTTTGCCCGCCATGGCTATTATGAAACAACTATTGAGGACCTGGTCAGCGAGACCGGCCTCTCACGGGGAGCGCTCTACCTGTACTATCCGAGCAAAGAAGCCATCTACCTGGCTATTTCCGAGCGGTGGAGTTGTGGGCTGAGAGAAGCCATCCAAGCACGATTGACTCCTGAACTTTCACCCGCCTCCATCTTGCAGATCATCATCGAGGTGAATGGAGAGCATGTCCAGGCGGAGGCCGAGGCTTGTCGCATCTTAATGGAGGGCTGGAATCTCGCGTCTCATATCCCTGCCCTGGCTGAGCGGAAGGCAGAGCAACAAGCCCACAGTGTCGCCGCCTTGAGCCACCTGTTGCGTGCTGGCATCGAGGCGGGGGAGTTCCGTACCGATATGGACGTGGAAACTCAGGCGCGTATCCTGATGGCCACCCTGCATGGCCTGATGGTGCAGTGGCACAGGCAGCCTGGCAGTGTCGATTGGCACGCTGTCGCCTCGGAGTTTCTCAAAGGGGTGCGTCCACGCTGATCAAGCAAGTTCTTGCGAAGAACTCCGCACGCCTACTTGGGAGACGAGAAAGAGACGAGTCGTTGTTTCCATCAGTATTCCTTTCCATGCACGTCACGTGTAGCGAAACACGAGACGTGCGTGCGTTACACGCTTCCCTGCTCCTGTTCTGTGAAGCGCGCGGTGGCCACCAACTTTCCGACCAGGGCTGCTTCCTCGACGGACAGGATTAGTGCGTCTGGATGAGTCGAGAGCCAGCTCGAGGCGGCCTGCTCCGACTGGAAAAAGAGCGATTGCTCGCAAAAGGTAGCTCGCACACAATCGTTGCGCTGCGCTGGGATGATGAGCGACAGGACGAGACCCTCAGGAGTTAGATCCTTGATCCTACCGGAGGGGGTGGCAACAAACGTCACCGGTTGTCCAGTCACCGGACACGTCGATTGGATTCGCGCGGCCTTTCCCAGGGACGGAGGAAACAACACGGTATCAAAGGCACACCAGGTAAAGAGTGACTTTCCGTCAATCTGAAAGTGATGGCGCGTTGGAAGGAGCGTCACACCCCAGCCCACGATATTGCCCTGCTGGTCAAGTTCGGTATCTGGCACATGCACCAGGCGCTGCTCCAGTTCATCCTGACTCATCTGAAGCGACGCTCCAAGCGCAGCTTTTGTGAGCGGCTTCCCCCGTGCCACTTGATGCACAATCGGGAGGCAGAGTTCATTCTGCACACACTCCAAGTGTGCGACTAAGCGCTCAGCAATGGTCTCGAGTGATGAATGCTGCATGAGTTTCCTTCCTCTTCTGTTTTTTCTTTGCTCACTCCTCGTTTCGTTCAGTCTGATCAAGCGACTCTTGCTGGTCAAGCACCTCTAGCATGGGGCAGCGACCGGTCGGTCCTTGTCCTACGCAGAGTGAGTGTACCTGGAGCAGAGCTTGTCGCAGACGTTGTAACTCGACCAGTTTCTGCTCTACCTCAGCGATTTTTGCCTCCGTGCGCTGCTTGACCTCGTCACAGGACGTCTGTGCGTCCACGCGCAGCATGAGCAGTTCTGTAATCTCTTTGAGCGAGAAGCCAAGCTGTTGTGCGCGTTTGATAAAGCGGATACGCTTGACCACTTGCTCAGAGTATTGACGATAGCCAGAGGCCCGGCGCGGCGGTTCTTCCAGCAAGCCCTCACGCTCGTAGAAGCGCACCGTTTCCACGCCGACCCCGGCTCTGCGTGCCACTTGTCCTATCGAGAGGGTCTCCATCTTTGTTCCTCCTTCGGAAAAAGTATACACCCTGTACCATACTACAGAGTCAAGAGAGAGGGAGTGGAAAATTTCGAGGTGTTTTTGAGCAATAGCGAGGGCCCACGAGGGCAGGGCAAGCCCCGCACCTACTATCCTTTGAACTGGCTTCTCAGGCTCGCCTATAATGGGAATATACCTTTGCGATCGCCTGATGTCATTTCTTGCATCAGTTGCATCTGTTGTAACAAGGCAAACACTGTGAAGTCGCGCCAGTTCTCTTGAGTGCTCATGGGAAGGTGAGGTATAATGAGACACCACACAATTCAAGTAGAGATTGAGCCAATCTGTTTTTGGAGGGTTTCATGGCTAAGAGCACACAGGATAAAGCAACTGTACAAGAATATACAGAAAAACTCATTCAAATGACCAATGGTTTCTGTGATAGCTATCTCGATGAAGAGTATAAGGCGCTGTGCGAGAAGCTGATACGGAAGATGTCGCGCAAAAGGGTCGTGCCATTTCTGTCAGGGAAGATAGAAATCTGGGCTGCTGCGGTAGTCTATGCCTTAGGCGGCATCAATTTTCTTTTCGATAAAAGTTCTAAACCCCATGCCACTCCTGATGATATTTGCAACTATTTTGGCACCTCGAAAAGTACAACCGGGCAGAAGGCTAAAACTATTCGCGATATGTTTAAGCTCTACTATTTTGATAGTGAGTTTTCGACGAAGGAGATACTGGACAAAAGCCCGTTTTCTAATGTGTTTCTCAATGGAATGCCCATACCTATAAGCTCTCTTCCACCGGAGTTGCAGGAGGTAGCGAGGGCGAATCCGAAGAAAGCGTTGACGATCTGGAGTATTGATAAAGAGCAGTAGAGATTTTTCCTGCATTATCAGTGCGACCGCGAGGGTCGCGTTGATAATGCAAGGAAGAGCTATTTATGAGCAAAAATTGCATTTGCGCTGCTCTCAACTCGCCGATTGCCAGCAAGGTGTGCCTCCATTTCCTTTCGCTTGCTACTTGCCGCTTAGACACTCCTGGTAAACTTCCCAGTAGGCTGCTAACTCTCTTTGTGGTGCAAATTCGGTCAGTACCCGTTTCTGCGCCTGTCTTCCAAATTGTTGTCTATTAGTACCGGCGTTTAACATTCTGACCAGGGCTTCGCATAGCTCTGTAGCTGACCCGGGTTGTATTAACAAACCGTGTTTTCCATCCTCGATTAGTTCGGGGACAGCACCGGCACGGGTGGCAACGATGGGTATGCCTGCGAGCATTGCTTCAAGTACGGTGTTGGGGCAGCCGTCGTGCAGGGACGTGAATGCGAAAACATCCATGCTGCGCAGGTAGCGCAATGCGTCCTGTCCTGGCACACGGCCTGTGACGGTGATTTTGTCACGTAGATTGTACTTTGCTACCAGAGTATCGAATCTGTTTTGTTCTTCTGGAATGACGAAGCCAGCAAGAAGCAGATGGGCGGTGGGATAATGCTGCAAGAGCATGTTGAAAGCACTGAGAAGCGCCTCTATGCCTTTCTTATTTTTAAATACTGCGAGCGAACCTATGACGGGACAAGGTAATTGTAAGTCTTGCGTTCCCTCCGTGTAGTCCTGGGGGCGGATGCTGTTCAGTATGACTCTGCCTTTATGGAGGCAAGCGCTCAGAATTCGTGCTCTATCCAGGCCTTCCTGGCTGACGGCGGTGAATTGGGTGGCGTTCTCTAATGCCCATTTGAGGTAAGGGAACCGTTCGCGCTGGAAGACATCGCGAGTAATATCGTTGCCTCGAATGCTCACGATGGATGGAATACCCAGTTCTTGCGCGGCGTAGACCGTTGGAAAACCCGTAATGCTGGCATAGAAGGCCTGCATGAGATCATATTGACGCTCCCTGGCCAATTCTAAGAAGGCATAATGCATGTCAACCCAGTGCTGCGCCTGGCTTGTGCCGCCTGTCCATGGTGCGAGTTTGTATACGCTGACATTGTCTATGAGTTGGTCTAGTTGGATGATACCATTTTTGCCATGCGGGTTAAATTCAGCATGTTTATCTGAATTGAGCATGAGTACATCAACCTGTGTGTTGTAGTTGGTGGATAGGCCTCGGGCGATGCGGGTGATGGAGGTGCTTACGCCGCCTGGGTCAAAGATGTTGTCGCAGGCGGTGAAGGCGACACGAAGTGTGTCAACCTGCAACGCCTTGTTTTGCCCTTGCCTGGATGTCTGGATATACTCAATGTTCATACAACCTCTGATGTTTGTCTCGCTTACTCATCGAACACTGATAGTTTTGAGCAATGATTTTGACACATGTTTTGAGACAGGTCAAGCATTGTGGTCATAATCTACCCGGGCATCCTCAATTTCAGCAAAATGAGTTTCAGCCCACGTGCAGATCTCCTTCAGCAACTCACTCAATGTCTCGCCTAATGGAGTCAGGGCATACTCAACGCGAGGTGGGACAACATGATAGACGGTGCGCTTCACCAGCCCATCACGTTCTAAATTGCGGAGGGTTCGCGTCAGCATTTTCTGGGAGATCCCCTTGATCTCACGCTTGAGTTCGCCGTGCCGTTTCACCCCAAACGCCAAGGCATACAGCACATGTGCCGTCCACTTCTCAGCGAGCAGATCAAGCACCTGCCGCGAACCATACTGCGAGTCGAACACCGTTGGGTGAGAGTATTGCTTCGTCTCCACCTCATCACCTCCTTCATTTCTCTTAGGCACTTTCAGGTACCTACTTACCAGGTGAGAGTATACTATGCTATAGTATCCTTAGCTGAGAGGGACGTCAAGACCTGTCTGGTCATGGAGCAGCGTCCCCAGGGAAGTGATAATATACACGTATACATGCATAGACATTTGTCGGATGAGTCATACGTACCTATGTGCAAGGGTTCGGACCAGAAAAAGGTGTCTCCGGCAACTCTATGATGAAGTATGAGAGCTGGCCCGAGTCGGACGCACGCATCAGGAAGGAATAGAACATGGCAAAGAGATGTACGCATCTTGATCAGATACAAGACGTCACACCGAGCGCCAATGGATGTGAGGACTGTTTGAAAATTGGAGATACCTGGGTCCACCTGCGCCTCTGTCTCACCTGTGGACATGTGGGTTGCTGTGACGATTCGAAGAATAAGCACGCCACCAAGCATTTCCACGCGACCAACCACCCGATTATCCAGTCCTTCGAGCCTGGAGAGGACTGGGGCTGGTGTTATATCGATCAGCTCATGCTCGAGTTTGCTTAACTCCTAATAATCATCCCGGCTTCTATTGATTGAGAAGAAAAGTTGAAAAGGAAAGAAGACGATGACACAGGGAAAACATCTTGTGGGACCCGTCAGTGAGCGGGACCACAGTCAAGGACCTGCAACCGCCGCGGTTACCCTGGTGCAGTACGGCGACTACGAATGCCCCTATACCCGCCAATCGACGACCGTAGTGAGGGCGATCCAGCAACAACTCGGGGACCAGTTACGCTTTGTCTTTCGCAATTTCCCGCTCACCGAAATCCATCCCCACGCGCTGCACGCGGCTTTCGCTGCCGAGGCCGCCGCAGCTCAGGGCAAGTTCTGGGAGATGCATGATTACATCTTCCACCACCAGCATACGCTTGAGGATGCCGACCTGGAGCAATTTGCCGAGGCGGTTGGCCTGGATATGCAGCAGTTCGCACGTGACATGGCAGAACGTCCGTCCATTAGCCGTATCGAGGAGGATCTTCAGAGCGGCATACGCAGCGGTGTGCGTGGAACGCCGACGTTCTTTATAAATGGCGTCCTCTATCCAGGGTCCTGGGAGCAGGAAGCACTGCTGGCTGCACTCGAAGAAGCGGGCGCGTCCTAGCAGTAGCACACCTTCCT
>JBKPAZ010000268.1:0-11253 GCA_046726655.1 Chloroflexota bacterium | reverse complement strand
ACTGTGAACAGCTAGTAAGGTGCTATCGTTAACATGCGTTCGATACGCTTAAGAAGTGTCTGCATAAGATATGGCTTGGGCAGATGGTCCAGTGTAGACCTGGTTTCGCCACGCATACGAATTTGCCTATTGACTGCCGATTCCGAGCTGGTGAGCAATACGGGCGTCGCAGAATACGTGCGTAACATATGCAATACATCCCAGCCGTTGATTGTGCCGGAGAGATCCAGATCAAGCAAAACCAGGTCAGGAAGCGCCTGTTGTAGCGCTGTGATGGCCATCTCTCCATCATGCGCAATCGCCACCGTGTAGCCATGAGCAGCTAAAATGTCCGCTTCCAAAGTGGCCAGGGAGGCGTCATCTTCAACAACAAGTATGCGTTGAGACGAACCTTGCTCGCGAACCTGCTGTTGATTTGGGTTCGCTCTACTTTGAGTGCCATACAATGTTGACTGATTCCAAATACTCATATCACCGCCAGCCGGCAGCGTGTACGCAGCGTCTTTGTCTTGCATGACTGACATTTTGCTCCCGCAAAGGTAAGAGTAATATTGCGGTAGACCGCCGGTGCGGTATTGAGAGCATTACACTCTCTATAGAGGGAGTGTACCCGAAAACCAGTGATAAAGATGTGAAAATGCTCTTGATCCCTGTGAAAACTGTGTGAAGAAAGTAGCCTGCAAAACAGCATGTGGTATCATTTACCATAGAACACGCTCAGGCAGACGACAGCATCAGGGAGAGAACGATGGCACAACGCAAATACTTAGTCATGAGTGTTGAGGACTATCTAATACTCAACAGGAGCAGCAAGGACATGCGCTATGAATATCTCGACGGTGACGTACGAATGCTAGCCGGAGGAAGCCCCGATCACTCCATCATCATCGCCAATCTGACAGCCGCGATCAAGGGTCCACTAAAGGGCAGCCAGTGCCGTGTTTACAATTCCGACGTTCAACTAAAGCTTTCCGAAAAGCGCTACGTCTTCCCCGATATCACGATCAGCTGCGATGAGCGCGACAGGAACCAGAAAGAAACGATTCGCTATCCCCTGGTAGTCGTCGAGGTGCTCTCTCCAACCACAGAAGCTACCGATAGAGGCAAAAAAGCAGCATACTATCGCGCATGTCCAACCATACAAGAATACGTGATGGTTGATTCCGAAGAAGTCTTCGTAGAAGTTCACCGTCGCGAAGAAGGAAGATGGACAATTAATACCTTTGAACCGGGAGACAGCATCACACTAGAAAGTCTTAGCATCCAGTTCCCTATCGCAGACGCTTATGAGGGAACAAGTCTTACTTATGAGCGATAGAAGATTGCAACAAAAACATCCAAGCATACAGTGGATATGTATTCAACGACAAACTATTAATCTCCAAGCATTCTTTGCAGAATAACTCACCACGGGCGCGCCATATTTAGACACTCACAATTCAGGTGAATCGGGTGGTGGGACAAAATAACCCACACCCAACTCGTTGAGTAAGAAGCGAGGTTGCGCAGGATCAGGCTCTAACTTACGACGCAGATGGCGGATGAAGGTGCGAAGATAGGTATGTTCACCACTATATTCTGGTCCCCAGACACGCTGCAAAAGTTCGCGATGTGTCAATACTTTTCCTGGATTGCGAGTGAGTTCACAAAGCAACCCGTACTCGATAGGGGTAAGATGGACCTCTTTACCGCCTGAACGTACAACGCGATGTGCGAAATCAACCACGAGCCCTTTCTCCCGTCCGCATGTATACATGGGACGTTGCGCATCACTGCCAGTTGCGCCACTACGAAGACGCTCGATTTCCTCAGCGCGTCGTAGCGCCACACGTACGTGGGCAAGCAATTCATTTACACTGAATGGTTTAGTTAAGTAGCCGTCGGCTCCCTCGTCGAGAGCTTTGATCTTCACCAGTTCCTCATCGTGGGCAGAAAGTACGATGACAGGCGCTCTGCTCCATTCACGCAAGCGCCTCAAAAACGCCAGTCCATCCAACGTGGGAAGAGAAAGGTCAAGCAGGATCAGTTGCGGTTGGAAGATAGCTGCCTGGTCGATGGCCTGAGCGCCATCGCTCACTGCTTCTGCATGAAAGCCCCTCACTTTCAGTTGGGAAAGCAGAAATGCGCGCATCTGAGGATCATCTTCGACACACAGGATACGAGATTTTTTGTCTATCGTGGGCATCGTACACTCCTATCAAACTTCACGCTTGATTAAACTTGCGAGGCCAAGAGTGAATGCAAAGGTGGTACCTTCTTGCGGGCTGCTCTTCAGTCGAAGCGTGCTACCATGGGCTTCGATGATACCACGGCTAATGTACAGACCCAGTCCTGTCGCTGGACTCCAACGAAGACTGCCTCGTTGTTTCCCTGAAATCGGTTGTCCTGGACGTTCTGCGGTGGGACGCCTCATTGCTGCGAAGGTACTGAAGCGTGTAAACAGCTCAGCCTGGCGTTCCTCAGTTATACCTGGCCCCCGATCTATTACCCGTATTTCAACGGCTGGAGGGTGATCGAAAGAAGGATCGTAAAGAGCCCCGGCTTCGAGACGCACGATATCACCTTCAGGAGCATACCGGAAAGCGTTACTCAGTAAATTGGTGAGGACACTCATAATGAGTTCATAGTCAGCTTGCACAGCCGGTAAAGTAGGTGGAGTGTGTATCTCGAGCTGGCGATTGGAGGAAGAAATCAATGCTTCCAGGCGATCTTGTAAGTCTTCAAACATCTCAGGAAGCAGGATAGGTTCGAGTTCGAGACGCAAAGCTCCTGCTTCAACGCGCGAGGCATCAAGAAAATGATTGATCATACCGACGAGGCGTTCTACCTGCTCATCAGCAGTTTCTAAAAAGTCACGTTGAGCCGCGGGCGACCATTGTAAATCATCTGCCTGGAGGGCGCTCAAATGAGCACGAATATTAGCAAGAGGAGTTTTTAGTTCATGGGCCATGGTCGTAAAGAAATCCTCACGCGCCCTTTCTAAGGCTTTGAGTTTTGTGAAATCTTGTAAGACTAAGACCGTATCAGTGATTCTACCATCATTACTATGTAAGGGTGCTGCGCTGGTAAGTAAGAATAACGTTTGACCGTCAGATTGAGTAACGTGCAGTTCTACTTCGCTTGCCTCTCCTTTGTACAATGCGCGGAAAAGCGGCTGTTCCTCATATGGAATGATCGATGCGGAAGCATCGTAGAATGTAATAGCATGGAGAGCATCTTCGATATTCAGGCCAACAGCGTTTTCAGCCGCCTGGTCAGGATTATCAAATGGATCGAAGGGTACTCCCATGCGGTGCAGAAACTTCACAGCCTGCTGATTGATGACAGAGATACGTTTGTCATCAGCCGAGACAAGCATTACACCTGAGGGCAAACGTTTCATGAGAAGCCGCAAGCGCGCACTCTCCAACTCTTGTGCAGCTTGCGCAGCTTGCAGAGCATCGTTGCGTTGGGCCAGTTCCATCGTGCGAGCAATGACTTGAGCTTCGATCTGTTCCCGCGCAGTCGCTTGCTCTGTCACATCATGATACACAACGGCATAGGCGAAGATATGGCCTGAGTCGTCTTGTATGGGGGCTTTTGAGCGGCGGATGGTGTAATTCCGGCCATCTGCTCCAACCATTTTGAATTCGTCAACTCGTTTCTCCTGAGGATAGCATTCGAGTTCGTCTACAAGATCAGCGATTGAGGGAGAGTCGATGGGAAAAATGGCGGTGGTACGGCTCAAAGCCTCGCTAATGTGCAGGCCTTTTACATCTTCTGCCCATCCCAGCAGTTTTCGTATGGCGTTATTCGTGTCGGCCACATGCCAGCGCGCATCGTAAATGATCACACCATCGGGGATAGCTTGCATGACATTTTCACGCTGGTGTGCCTGCTCTCTAGCCGCTTGCGCTAAGTGGTCGATGTCGAGGAACAAACGCGCATTTTGAATCGCCAGGCCAGCCTGTTGGGCAAATTGTTCCAGTAATTCTACCTCTTCGGTAGGAAGACCACGTACACGTCGATGATAAACCTCGATTGCTCCCAGTATTGTTTTAGCGGCTGCCCCGACCCTTCCTTCATGTCCCAAACCCGGTGCCGAATTTTTAGCGGCTCCACTGGTTGAGTCTGACTCGAAAATGGGTACACAGAGTACCGAACCTGGGCGGCGAGGTATGCCATTATCGTCCAATAGGGGAAACTCGATGTCAGGCCAGGCGCCTGTGTCTGGAATAACCAGGGAGCGGCGCGTACGTAGAACCTGACCTAGCAGCAACTGCTCATTAACCTGCGGGTGCCAGTCCTGAGAACTGAGGTGCAGCCCTTTCTGTGCTGCAATTGTGACTGTGGGGGTACTTCCTCTCCGAGGATCTGCTTTGTCCTCATTTTGTTCCTTGAAGCCAGGAGTACCCAACTTGCCAACTGACATGCTGTGGTTAATCAACAAAATTGCGCAACGCGTGGGACCTACCAGGTCCTGTACGGCCTGCAGAATGCTGTCGAGAACTTGTGGTAGAGCAAAGCGCTCTAAAATGGCAGAAGATATGTGATGAATGGCGTTCAGATGCAGGCGGGAGCGTACCAGGTTGGTTACATCCTCGATAGTTATAACTAGTACGTACTGAGGGTAATGCATATCTTTGTCTGCTTGTCCCTTGTATGGCATACTGGGAATTGAGTTTGTCGAATGTTCGATAGAAACACGCCAATAGGTGCGGCCTCGCGTTTCCAGGAAACCTTCATAAGGAAGATCGGAGAAGGTTGCGCTTTGACCCGTAGAGCAAACTTGCCGTATAAGCGACTCGGCTGCTTTTTGTACTTCGTGGGGCGCTACATCGCCCAATGCATGACCTATCGGACTCTGGGCACGCCAGCGTGGATCGAGTAATGACTGAAGGTATGAATTAATATACAGAACGCGCAGGTCCGCGCAGTCGAGGATGGCAACTCCAACTGGCATACGTTCCAGTATCTGTTCGAGTAGCGCGGGTTGCGCTGGGCTCATATGTGTATAATTTCTAGGTACCTGGTGCGAGCTTAACAAGGTTCTCGCAGGTGAAAGACAATCAACGTTGTGTGAAACGGTTCTATCAGATTATATTATAGCGTTTTTTTGTTGTGTATGAACGCAAAGATTGTAAAATTCTTGGCAGAGCATCTATTTTTATGTAGGGCAAGGTACAATTGTGAAGAAGAGTCCTTGACAGTTTGAAGAGTCACTCCGTGTCACCCCGTTCGGCTTCGCCTCAGGGCAAGCTCTGAGCACATTCGCTTCGCTCAGGATGACAGGGCTGGACTTCAGGATGACAGGGCTGGACTTTGCTGTTGAAGAGGAACTGTCAAGTGCATTTGAACTATGCCTCAGGTTTGTTTGTGTATCAAGCGCTGTTCTGCTATTATACACCGGCAAGTTCTGTGAAAATGGTTTAGTCAGGAAGTTAAGAAAATGGATCTGCAGGGTAAGCGTGTATTAATCATGGGATTGGGGTTGCATGGATCGGGGATCGCTTCTGCCAGGTATGCTGCCCAACAAGGCGCAATTGTGCGCGTGACCGACTTACGATCAGCAGAGGTACTTGCACCAAGCATAGCATCACTTGCAGGTTTGCCTGTAGCGTATGTGCTTGGCGAGCATCGCGATGAAGATTTTCTCTGGGCCGAGATTGTTATTCCTGTTCCAGGTGTCCGGCGAAACTCGCCATACCTGCGCATGGCGCGTGAAAATGGGGCGAGTATCGAGCAGGAGATTGCGCTCTTCTTCCAGGCATGTCCAGGACGTATTATCGGCATAACCGGAACACGCGGTAAAACTACGACAACCACGCTCATTTATGAGATACTGCGTGCGAATGGCATGCACACAACGATAGGCGGCAATGTTTCTGGTGTTGAAACCCTTTCTCTGCTCCCTATGATTAGGCCTCATACGTTGGTCGTACTTGAATTATCAAGCTGGCAACTTGAAGGGCTTGCACCCCACAGGCTAAGCCCGTCTGTTGCTGTGATGACAAATGTCTATCCTGACCACCTCGATACCTATCGGGATATGGAAGAATACGCCGAGGCAAAGGCAAATATCTTCCGCCATCAACATGCAACCGACCTGGCAATATTTAATTATGATAATCCCTGGACCTACCGGTTCGGTGAGGAGGCCGTGGCGGAAACCTGGTATACGAGCCTGCAACGTGGGGGCAGCTTCCCGCGTGGTTCTGCAACGTTTCTACCTTTTACATGCACCGAAACACCGCTGGTTGGGAAACATAATCTTGAGAATATTCTTCTGGCAACGACCACTGCGAGACTTCTTGGTGTACCGGATGAGACCAGTGCGTCCGCTGTGCGGAGTTTTCACGGCGTTGCTCAGCGGTTGGAAGAAATCGCTGTAGTGAATGGCGTGCGTTATGTTAACGATACTACCAGTACCACTCCCGTTGCGGGTCGCGTGGCCCTGGTGGCCTTTGATGGGCCGATAGTTCTAGTAGCAGGAGGCAACACAAAAATTCTCCCATTAGAGGATTGGCCTGAGACGATCGTGAAACGATGTCGCGATGTAGTCTTGTTAAAGGGAACTGGCACGGACGAGCTGCTGCCGGCATTGCAGGAGGCAGCGCAAAAGCTCAGGACCGCGACTCCGGTGCGTGGCGTATTTGAAGACTTTACGACCGCTATGGATGCTGCGGTAACTCTCACGCGCCCGGGGGATGTCTTGATCTTTTCACCAGGTTTTACCAGTTTTGGTATGTTCCTCAATGAGTTTGATAGAGGTGATAAGTTTGTGGCTTACGTGCGCAGGCTCAAAGGGTCTCCATCACCGGCAATATAGCCATATGCATTACCTATTCCAGGTATCCCATTGCTTGCAGGCGTGCCTTGATAATGGCTATCTCTTCATCTTCTGTATGAACTTCTTCCCATAACGGAGCTATGTAGCTATGTTGTTCGAGGTATGAAATAATACGCAATGTGCTGCGTTCGGGGAGATCGTCACTGGTATCTATACTCAGTTCTGGCATTAAAGGCGGCTGATAGAGGTCCGGTGTGATAGCAGGAGTATCTTCACGTTGTGCCAGGCGCTTCTGCCTTTGTTCGGTAGAGCAGTGAAGGTAGACCTCGATGAACAGCGATATTTGTTCACGCGCGTATTTGCGAGCTTCTGAAAATGGGGAAACGGAAGATGTAATACATATGATGCCATTACGAGCCAGGAGCGTGCAGACGTAGGTGACAAATGCATCATAGCTCAGGGTGTGGCTGTTGTCTTCACGAATCTCTTCCTTGATGTGGAGTTCTGGATATATCCAATGAGATAAGGACCGTGTATCGATGATTTCAACTTTGTAACCACGTGCAACGAGCGCCTTTTTAAGCAACTGTGCAAGCGTTGTTTTGCCTGTGCCAGGTAAACCTGTTAGCCAGGTCGTGAAACTGAGGCTATTGCTTGCTGAGATGGTAGACCAGCCCGCCCATGCACCCGGTGTGTGGTTTTCTCCATACTGGGACATATCTTGCGCTCCTTCTAAAACGGCTCAGTTGTATTGTATCTTGCCCATTTAGAAAGTGGCAACCTATTTTTCAGCTTGCGCAGCCGTCATATGTTTGGTAGACTTAGGTTCGTAGGGATACAAAGAGCGTTGTTGTGTACCAGGGGAGCGCGTACAGATGTGAACATTGTTGTTACCAACGCGCCTTCATAGGAGAAAAAGACCATGACAATAATGATGAGCAGAAGAGCCCTGGAAGAATATGGGCTAGTGAACTTAGGCAATATTAATTGGAACCTATCACCAGCGGTTCTAGTCGAGCAGGCCCTGGCACGTAATGAGGGTATGTTAGCCGCCAATGGTGCGTTTGCTGCAACAACCGGTTCATATACAGGACGTTCTCCCAAGGATAAATTTATTGTTGCGAATGAAGAGTCCGCGGCAAAGATCTGGTGGGGCGAGTATAATCACCCGATGTCTCCAGAGACCTTTGAGGGTGTGCGGCGTATCCTGGCGGCATATTTACAGGGGCGTGATGTCTATGTGCTGGATGCTGCTGCAGGCGCTGATCCCGATTATCGCATGCCGCTTCAAGTGATTACAGAACTGGCCTGGCATAACCTCTTTGCCCGGCAACTTTTCCTGCGTGCTAAAGAGAGCGATTTGACCTCTGACCGCCAGGGGTTTACCATTCTCTGCGTGCCAAATTTTCGTACCGATCCACGCGTAGATAGTACACGCTCAGAGGCGGTCATTATTTTAGACTTTGAAGAGCGTCTCGCGCTGATTGCTGGCACGCAATATGCCGGTGAAATGAAGAAGTCCATTTTTACCGTTCTCAACTTCCTGCTGCCTGCTGAGGGTGTATTACCGATGCACTGCTCGGCCAATGTTGGTTCCGCCGGTGATGTCGCTCTCTTCTTTGGCCTTTCAGGTACCGGGAAGACGAGCCTGTCGGCTGATACAAGCCGTCGGCTGATTGGTGATGATGAGCATGGTTGGGGTGATAATGGTGTATTCAACTTTGAAGGCGGCTGCTATGCAAAGTGTATTAATCTCTCGAAGAAATATGAGCCGCAGATCTGGAATGCTATTCGTTTTGGAGCCGTGTATGAAAACGTAGTACTGAATCCGAAGACTCGCGAGCCAGATTACAGCGATGACTCGTTAACGGAGAATACGCGTGTTGCCTATCCCGTGGACTATATCGATAACGTGATTGAGTCGGGTAGGGGAGGGCATCCAAGCGCGATAATTTTCCTGTCGGCGGATTCTTTTGGCGTTTTACCGCCTGTCTCGAAGCTCACGACAGAGCAGGCCATGTATTATTTTCTATCCGGCTATACCAGTAAACTGGCGGGAACGGAAGCGGGCGTAACGACGCCACAGGCAACTTTTAGTTCTTGTTTTGGCGCAGCTTTTCTGCCGCTGCGGCCGGGGGAATATGCAAACCTGCTGCGTGAGCGCATTGAGAAGTACAAGGTACGGGTCTACCTCATCAATACTGGCTGGACTGGTGGTCCATTCGGTATAGGTGAGCGCATCAATATCAACTATACACGAGCGATGGTGAGAGCTGCTATCAGCGGAGAGCTCGACAAGGTCGAGATGGTTACAGATCCTATCTTCGGTCTGCGTTCGCCTACGACCTGTTCTGGTGTGCCGGACGAGTTGCTCATTCCCAGGAACACATGGGCAGACAAAGAAGCGTATGATCGCCAGGCTGCTGATCTTGCTGCGCGCTTCAAAAAGAATTTCACACAGTTTACCCTGCCCAGCGATGAGGTGCGTAACGCGGGTCCCAGATAGCTTCACAGTTCTCTTTTGTCATACTACCCTTACTTGTCGATGCTGAGGGTATATGAGTCTACCAGTTCAACGATGCTGAGAGACAAGCGTTTGAAAAAGGCTCAGTTGCTACTTTTGCAGCAGGCGGGTGTAGATAAGACGACAATCCAACTCTGTTGGGGTGATGGAAACACTTTGCCAAAGGATCAAGGCCAGATTACATTGGCGGTGTTGAGTGTGCCTGGATTACAGGTAAGTGCAACTCCATAATCGAGAGGTAGCCAGGATATAAAGATGTATAGTATGGTGATTTTCCTCTTTACGATTTCCAATACATAATGTTAAGATATGGCATCAATATATCGCTTCAATACCTGGTTCTGTTAAGGCAGTAGTAAATCAACAATGTACATCAAGGAGGTAGGGTATGACGATGGATCGAGTGGGACAGAAGTTTGGTGACTATAGCCTCATTCGCCTGATCGGACAGGGTGGTTTTGCGGACGTTTACCTCGGTGAGCATTCCCGCCGTAAAACATTGGCTGCTATCAAAGTGCTCCACACGCGGTTGGCACATGACAATGTGAAGGCCTTTCTCAATGAAGCTCGCTCGTTTCGTCTAAGGCATCCCCATATTGTTCAAATCCTCGATTTTGGCTTGGAGGACGATTTCCCTTTCATAGTTATGGATTATGCTCCCAACGGTTCGTTGCGCCAGCGTCATCCAAGAGGAACTCAACTCCCACTCGACACGATTGTCTCCTATGTCCGGCAGATTAGCGATGCGTTACAGTTTGCTCATGATGAAGGGGTCGTGCATCGTGATATCAAGCCAGACAACATGTTATTGGGACAACAGAACGAGGTTCTGCTCAGTGATTTCGGCATTGCCAGTATAGCTCATAATACACAATCGATGAATGTGCAAGATCAGGCTGGTACCATCAACTATATGGCACCTGAGCAATTGCAAGGCAAGCCGCGCCCGGCCAGCGATCAATATGCATTAGGGATTGTCGTCTATGAGTGGACATGTGGAGAGCGTCCTTTTCAGGGTACTTTCGCAGAGATGTTTAGTCAACAGCTCTCGGTTCCCCCTCCATCGTTACACGAACGCATGCCCACACTATCCTCGGCGGTTGAGGAAGTAGTGATGACCGCACTTGCCAAAGACCCGCGAAGTCGCTTTGCCAATGTATCAGCTTTCGCTAATGCTTTAGAACAAGCCTGTAGACCAGTATCTCTTGTACGTCCAACTACGATATTCCCGGCAGTAGCACCCGTACCAGAGATCTCAGACAGTGCAGCACCGTTGAATAATCCACCAGAGCAGCCACCTATCATTATCCCGTCTTTGAATAATTCAATTCCAACTCCAATCCTGGGGCGGCCATCGAGTATATTAGCTCAAGCATCCGATAGTAGCACAAATACTGAGGGTGCTATGGAGTTATCATATCCCAATGATAAAGAAGCCAATTTAACAAGTAAGAGTAATCAGCATGTGTATACTCCTCAAACTCCCTTATCAGAAGAATCCGTTTCTTTTCCAGAGAACAATTCTTCTATGCCTGCAGAAACAAAATTGTACGAGTCGAGGGAGACGACACCCGAGGCAGATTTTCGACCTGCTGTTGTTGCTGGCATGGGCGTTGGGGCTGCGATGGCTACTCGTGCTGCCAGTGGCGGTGGGGGTCTTCATCCCAGTGGGAATAGTTCTGGCGGGCCAAGCGGAGGAGGTGGTGGGGTAGGTGGTTCTTCTAAACGAACACACATCTTGCTTGCAATATTACTGGGCGTACTCACTCTGTTGGTGATTGGTGGCATCACCGTCGCTGCCATCCCAGGTGTCAGTCCCCATATTATACCCGGTACAGCGATTACGGCCACCGTGACGATTACCCCAGCTAGTAAAGTTGTCTCAAATACTTTTGCGATCTTAGCTGTGACGGGGACGCCTGACCCGAACAAGCGCGAGGTCGCAGCGCGCATCATTACT
>JBKPAZ010000267.1:0-26882 GCA_046726655.1 Chloroflexota bacterium | reverse complement strand
CCCCAATGTTGTCCAGGTAAGTCAAACGAGCAACCACTTGTCACGGACAAGGTCCCTCCGGGGACAGGCCAATCGTGCGATGTTGCCTAGAAGCTTATCCCGTTCTACGGGATGAGAGTGTCACCCGCACATACCCGTTGGCGCAACCAATGGAGAAGTCAATTGATTGGGACTGATCACTTGAATACCACCCGGTTCAGGGTACGTATGGTCGGCAGGCAACGCGCCACTCCACGAAAATGTGTAAGATTTCGTGGTCTCTCCTGGATTGAAGTCGATGCTGGCCGGGGTTTGACCGCGCCCATTGTTGACAGTATACTCAAATTGGACAGTCCCTCCGGCGCTATTGGGCCTGACGTGGAAGGTAGCCGTATAGGTCACGGTCAAGTTCGTACCGCAGGACAAGCCCGCAATCGATCCAGGTGTTACCGACATGCTGACAGAAGTAACCTTCAAAGGCACCCCAGCAGTTGAAAGTGTTGATGTTGGATGAGGAGAGGCAGTGCCTCCATTATTATGACGAACCGCGTAGAAAACTATTGCCATACTGCCAACCAGGGCTACCAGAAAGACAGCCGCCGCCAATATACCGAGTCGCTGCATGAGGGAAGAGCGCCGTGGGGGTGATCCACGCGAGGTGTCCATAGCTCTGGCACCGTATTGCTTTTGTGGATGTTGCATAGGTAGTACCTTCTCATTTCCTTGCGCATCTTGTTCAAAAAAAGTTGCGCCCGCAATGCGGTTCCAGATCCGATCGAGCTGCTCCTGCTCCTGCTGGGCATCGGCCTGGTAAAAGCTGCGTAGATACGCCATTTTTCCTGTACAAGAGTTCGATCTCCTGCTCCGCCTGTGCCATATGCCTGTTTGCTTGCATTATTTCCCTCGTATTATTGAGTAACTCACCGTAACTATCGTTTAGCACAGCAAAATATTACAATAAATGGGCGTCAGTTTTATATCAGTTGATCCCGCGTGGAATCGAATCCCACAGTGGACTTTTGTTCAAGAGAAGGATGTGCGTTGAGCAAAAGATTTTGAATTATAGATAGCTGCGCTACTGCGCTTGACTCACTTTCATTCATATGGTATTTTATATCCGCGTTCATACTGGGCTGCTAGCTCAATGGCAGAGCAGGAAACTCTTAATTTCAAGGTTCAGGGTTCGACTCCCTGGCAGCCCACTTCTCACAATGTTTCTCCCAAGCACGATCAGGTACTTCACCCAAAATCCAGGTCGGTTGCAAAAGTTTCTCGAACATTGTAAACCAACGGTAAAATTACCGTAAAATTCGATGTGGGACCCTCCTAAAAAGCCTTCTGCTCTTGCCTTTTTGCCACCAAAATGGTATTATATAAATAAAGATTTATAAAAGCTTTGTTTATATAACAGGGGGTGTATGATACCAGATGGACGAATGGCGTGACCTTAAAAACATGATGAAGGCATTAGCTGATATGGCTCGCCTGACTATCGTATATCATTTGGTACAACATGACGAGATTACCGTGACTGCTTTAACAGAATTGCTGGGACTTAGCCAGCCGCTGGTCTCGTGGCACCTGCGCAAACTCCAGCGAGCTGATTTGATCACCACTCGCCGCGTTGGTCGCCTGGTCTACTGTTCTCTCAATAAAAACCGCTTCAAGCTCTGTGCCCAATACTTGCAGAAGCTAATCGATCCGGCCAACAATCTGGAATCCTTTCCGGCTGGTACGGCATTGGTTGAAGCGGAAGTCGGCTTTGAGGATTACTAGCCAGGCGCTATTCATAAAGATACACGAAGGCATTGAAAGGTGCAGATATTCCTATTTGTATGCCGGTAGCTTAGAAAGAAGTAGCATGATTACGAGTAAATACAGTCAAGCAATGAACACATCTGAAAATGCAGGCGTGGGAACTGCAATGTTAAAAAAACGCAGGCGGATGACTCAGCGCCAGGTGTATTATTCAGGTATGTTGGGTAGAGCCGATTTACATATGCACAGTACCTATAGCGACGGTATTGGCACAATTCAGCAGATCTTGCATCATGTCGAGCATAATACCGACCTGGATGTCATCGCGCTTACCGATCATGACGTAGTGGAAGGCGCTCTACGGGCACGCGATCTTTGGGCAAAAGGTGACTATCGCTTTGATTTTATTGTAGGGGAGGAAGTCAGCACCAGGGAGGGCCACATGCTGGCGCTCTTCATCGAGAAACGTATTCCACCGGATTTACGCATAGAGCGCAGCATCGATCTTGTACATGAGCAGGGAGGGCTTGCGATAGTTGCTCACCCGCTCAACCCTCTCTTTCGACATAGCTGCCAGCGTGAAGTGCTCGATCGTATTTTTGTGAATAATGATATCTGGCTCGACGGCATAGAGACATGGAATGCCAGCTTTTGTGGCATCTATGCCAATCACCTGGCTATGAGAACCAATCGAGAGGTGTATGGCTGGCCTGAAATTGGCAACAGTGATGCGCATACATTACATGCCATTGGGCGTGGCTGCACCTGGTTTGAAGGATCGACTGCACAGGATGTTCGCATGACAATCGAGTCTGGTGTATGCGTTCCTGGCGGAAAATTGTGGCGCATGCATGATTACCTGCGACTGGTGAGTCATCACATACAGAAGCGTCGAAGAGATCGCCGGGAACGAGTGGCTTAAATAACACACTGTATCGCAACCTTAAGGGGGAATATGACGTAGGGGCCATGCACGCGGGCGCGATAAATCGGGCCCCTACTAGTCCAAATATCACGAGTATGGTACAATAAGCTTATGTTTAGCAGACACATTCAGCAACGAGTTAAGCAGTTCGTCACTTTGATTGTACGACCACTGGCTGGACTAGGTGTCACACCGAATACCTTGACTGTTGTGGGGCTGTTGATCAGTATTCTGACGGCTGTTGTAATTGCTCAAGGTCTATTCCTGGCTGGTGGCTTGCTGGTGCTGTTTGCTGGAATCTTTGACATGTTCGATGGAGCGATGGCCCGTGCTCGCAATGCCTCCACAACTTTTGGGGCATTCTTCGACTCGGTGCTTGACCGCTATTCAGAAAGTATCATCCTGTTTGGGTTACTCTTCTACGCATTACAAATGCCAGCGATGCAAGATCGCTTCTGGCCTTTTCGTTTTGAGCAACCCTGGATGATTACGTTCATTTATATTGCGGTGGTCGGCTCATTAATGGTTAGCTATGCAAGAGCACGCGCCGAGGGATTAGGCTTAGAGTGTAAAACCGGGCTGTTGGCTCGCCCTGAACGTGTCGTCATACTGGCTATAGGGCTCTTAACCGGCGCTGTTATCTGGGCGTTGGTGTTACTGGCGATTTTTTCGAATGTGACTGCCATCGAACGTATCGTTCATATCTGGCGTGCCACCCGTCAGCCTGAGGCAATAACCGAAGTGAGAAATTTCTCCTCTGACGGGCATGCGAATGAGAACAATAGTAGCTCAATTCACCGGCAATTACCAGTAGGGACGAACGAAGAAAGAGAGCCTTCTGTTCAACCTGTACACACTGCCATGCCGCCGTTCAATGGTGGTGTACAACAAGATTAAGACAACGGCATTGACAAACAGACCGGACCGGGTCGTACATCGAGTATAAAAGCCTGTCCGAGAATTAAGTGGAGGCGGAACGGTATTCCGCCCATTCACACAACGCGGATTGGTGATAGAGGTTGCAAAAGGTAATGCAGCAAAATCTAGCAGTGATTGAACCTTTTACCCTCTCCCGAACACCCGTTACATTAGCGTGAGACGATTGGCGTACATACAGAATTTCGCCTTAACCACTTACAATCGAATATTCTCTATGGCTATAGCCCGTGCTCCGGTCCATTACTGCTGAGACTGGAGATCTTAGTGACAACACAAAATATTGAACCGGAGAGCAACGACATCAATGAACCTGTCGTTCAGCATTCATCTGCCTCCGAAACTACCGTAACCTCTGCTGAAGCAGAAGGTTCAACTCCTGCTTACGAGCAGGTTACTCAACCACAAAAGATAGAACTACAAACACCTGAGAAACAGGCTGAAGAAGAGCCGGTACGCTCTTTCACCGACTACATCGAGGAATTTCGCCAAACGGAGGTCCGTTCTGGTCCGCTTCTCGAAGAAGCGCAGGCGGAACCATTCTCTTCGTTGATTTCAGGCGAAGCGCAGGGCGGAAGTCAAGTTACCGCTAGCTGGGCAAATACCCCGTTTGGTGAAAGCATTCTTCTGGAAGGAACACCATTTGCTCTTGAAGATGTGGTAACCCCCTCAAACACGCAAGTTATCGTACCTGTTGACAATGATGGCATTAGACTGGAAGAACCATCAGAACCACTGGTGTTGCCAGAAGGAGGACAGCTTTCTGCACAAGAATACGAGTCAGCAGCAGCCGAGGACAAAGCTGCTTCCCCAAACGAGCGCCCCGTATCGCCGCTTTTACGGCCTGCACCGCGCATTCGTTTGCCCCGCCATGGAAGCACACGGCATCGTGAGGAGCCTGTAGGTGAAGAACAAGCGCAACAGAAGCCGGCTGTAGAGACCGCAATGCAGGCTCCATCTTCGACAAAAGATGCAGGTAAGACGGAATCTACACCTGAAGAGGTAAAGGAACCAGCTCCGGTAGAGGCAACTTCAATGGAAGAGAAGCCCCGCCCAGAACGCCGTTATCGTTTTGACCGGCGAACACCAGCGGCATCCCCCACGGCTGCACCTGCACTACCGCGTATTGGTGAGCGAGAAGAACAAGATGCGCAGCAGCCGAAACAACCTATGAGTATGATTCAGCAAACTGAACAACTCACACCAGTACAAGCGGTTGTCCAGGAACAACTGGTAACGCACGATGCAGAGGCTGCAAAGGAAAAACCCGCTAAGTCTACTCATGATGCCCGGCGTCGCCACGGACAAGAACGACAACGCGAGAAAGCGCAGGCGACTCCTGCCACGTCTACCCCTGCCATGCCAGAAGTGACCGCGCCGGTTGCCGAAGCCAGCGAACCGCAAGTTCCAGAAGTTGCGCTCGAGGACTTGCCCCCTCTGGAATACTCAGAATTGCAAGCCGCAAGCTCGCGCCGTCGTCGTCGCCGTCGCTCAGGCAGCGCGAGTCCAATAGCCACGCCGCCGAACGCTACTATGCCTGTTGCCGCTAAGCCGGCAACACCCGATCAGACTGTTGCAGGGATACAAACGCCATCGTCCCTTTCCCCTGTAACACCTGCCGCCGTGACGCGCTCTGTAACGGTTCCAGGAAGTCCTGCACCATCAGCAGGACAGTACAGTATTCAATCTGGTCATACTGTAAGCCAGATGAATCAAGGCAACGGCGATTCAGGACCATTTATGGGGCCAGAACCTTCACCTGCTCGTGGTAGCACGATGTCGCGCGCCGTGCGGCCAATTCGCAACGAAGTACAACGCATGCCTGCCTATCCTGCTCGCCCGGAGGTGGGGCCCTCGTCCGCTTCGATCAACCATCTTGCAAACGTTGTTGCGCAGGCGATACAGACACAGTCTGACCGTATGGTGGCTGAGTTACGGCGCGCTAATCAAATTCCAACTAATGTCTCTGTATCACTGCCCCCGTTCCCTTCAACTGAACGGGTTGGCGTTTTCGTAGATGTAGCTAATCTGCTCTACTCTGCGCGTACGCAGCGTTTGACGATCGACTTTGGCAAGTTGCTTGACTTCTTACGCGGCAATCGCCGTCTCGTGAGGGCACATGCCTATTGTCCCACCAGCCCACAGCCCGGTGATGATCAGATGTTCTTACAGGCTGTGAAAGGCTTGGGGTATCGCATCACTACCAAGAACTACAAAACGTTCTCCAGTGGCGCGAAAAAGGCCGACCTGGACCTGGATTTGTGCATGGATGTCGTACGCCTGGTAGATGGCAAGGCCGTTGATTGTATCATACTGGTCAGCGGGGATAGCGATTTTATGCCCATGCTCGACTACTGCTCCGACCACGGTGTGCGCGTCGAGGTGGCTGCTTTCGACGAATCGATGTCTGCTACTTTGCGCCAGAGTTGCGATCTCTTCATCAACCTCTCCATGCTCGACGAAATTCGAGCCTAAAAATCATACAAATTGTAGGGGCGCGATTTATCGCGCCCTTGCCATTCCCGCCCAAACCCCTCGACACACTGAATCATCCCCTCCTCCTGTGAGAAAAAACCTCTTCATGACGTATAATTCATAGCAGGAAAGCCTGTAATTTCAACTGTTCCATTGTTCGGAATAGCGTTCCCGGCCGTGTCTTTCATGATATACTAGGCCCTGAGAGATGTTTTGTCCTTCGCCCCGTTCCCGCACTTATTTTGGGCGAATCTGGCGTTTATCTCGATACGTTTACCTTCATCGTGAACGAACCGGCGTTCGATCAACAGTATTTCTTAAGGACAGAGAAGAAAGGAAGCTAACATGCGAAGAATTAGCGGCCTCGCCCCTATCACTACGTTCCTTATCTTACTTGCAATGTTGGTTACCGCGTGTGGCGGCTCAAGCACATCAACAGGCGGAGGGACCACGCCAACTGCCGCTCCTCCTGCCGCGACAGCGGCCCTGGTGACTGATATTGGTGGCCTCAATGACAGGAGCTTCAACCAGCTTGCCTACTCCGGCTACACGAAGGCTCAAAAACAGTATGGCTTCACCCCAAGAGTTATCCAGACCCAATCGCAGAATGACTATGTCAAGAATCTCACTCTGGCTGCGCAGAGCGCTAACCTCGTTATTGCCGTAGGCTTTTTGATGCAGACCCCATTGGACCAGGTGGCCAAGCAGTTTCCCAACGTGAAGTTTGCTATTGTCGATGGTTGTGCGCTTCCTGCTAACTCCTTCAACTGCGACACACTTCCCAATGTTTCTCCCCTCTTCTTTAAAGAGCAGGAAGCCGGGTGCCTCGTTGGCGCGGTTGCCGGTCAAATGGAACTTGATGGCAAAGCCAAAGTGACAAATCTACTCGGCGCCAGTACCATCGGAGCCGTAGGGGGCATTCCTGTCCCAGCGGTTACTCGCTATATTGCAGGTTACAAGTACTGCGCTAAGAAGGTTGATCCAAATGTGAAGGTCTATGTCAACTACTCGCAGGACTTTACCGATACGGCGAAGTGTAAAGATGCCGCTTTGGCCCAGATCAACCAGCACCAGGCCGATATCATCTTCCAGGTTGCTGGTGGTTGTGGTGTTGGCGCACTTGATGCTGCTAACTCGAAGATGGTCTACGGTGTTGGCGTCGACGCTGACCAGGGATATCTTTATCCGAGCGTCATTACAAGCGCAATCAAGCGTGTCGATACTGCTGTGTACTCAATCATTGACCTGACTGAGAAAGGGCAATATTCCAATAATCTGCCGAAGTTTGATCTGTCGAACGGTGGAGTGGGTTATGCTCCGGTCAGTTCAGCGGTTCCCGCCGACGCGAAAGCAACTGCGGACGGCTATGCGGCTCAGATCCAGGCCGGCACGCTTACTCCGCCTGAGAATATTCCAGATCCCAACACGCCGTAGCCCAACAGCAATGCTTGTTTCTCATAACTGCTCATGTTATGATAAGAGCATAGTTTCGCTGTAGGGGCGGCCCTTGCGGCATTGACTCCAACGCAATCACCCATCATGGTGTGGAGCGACTTGAGAGAACCAGAGCAGGGCGACCACAAGGGATCGCCCCCTGCTATGATCCGTTTGAATACATCAGCCCGGTCATAGTAGGGGCGACCCTTGGGTCGCCCTGCTGGACGTATGATCACTCATCTTGCTTGACATGTGGTCTTGCCTTACTGGAGATGGTAGCTCACTCTGCTGGACAGTAGGAGGAAGTCGATATGGCTGTGCCAACCGCGCAACGCAGGGAATCTAAGGAGCAAACCCCTGCGTCGAATTTTCTCGCATGGATCCGTAGAATAGGTGCCTCTGTTAGTCGTCCTATCTTTGCAGTAGTTCTGGCAATGGTTGCTGGCGCCATTGTCATAATGCTTACTACGCCAGGATCACTGAGTGATCGCTTCTCAGCAGCCGTCAGCGCTTATCAAGCTCTTTGGCAAGGGTCGTTCGGGAGTTTACAGAGTATCTCCTTTACTCTGGTGATTGTCGGTCCGCTGATTTTTGCAGGCATTTCAGTAGCAATCGCCTTTCGTGCCGGGCTCTTCAATATTGGAGCTGAAGGCCAGCTTGCTGTTGGAGCAATTACAGTTAGTGCAATTGGCATACATGCCACTAATTGGCCTGGTTGGCTGCTGATTCCAACACTGGTTATTGCTGGCGCGCTCGCAGGCGCTATCTGGGGTGGAATTGCCGGGGCGCTGAAAGCATGGCGTGGCGCGCACGAGGTTGTCACCACAATTATGCTGAACTGGATCGCCTTTTTTGTCACTGACTATTTAATCAATAGCCCTCTCAAGGATCCAGCTCTGGCAAATTCTACTTCTCCCCTTCCCCCACAGGCGACATTTCCGCCAATTTCCGTTTTCTACAACAATACCCTGGGTACTTTTCTACCTAAAATTCCAACTCCCGCAACATATTTGGTGGATGTCACCTTCATTTTTGCCCTTGTAGCCCTCGTTGTCTACTGGTTTATCTACGCCCGTACCACATTCGGCTATGAGATCCGTGTGATAGGACAGAATCCCAAAGCGGCGAGGTATGCAGGTATCCCTGTCAAATGGAATACCTTTGTGGTCATGGCAATTGCAGGTGCCTTTGCTGGCCTGGGGGGCGCTTTCCGCTTGATGGGACAGTTCCCCTATTACTTGAATGGCTCTACCTTCAGAATTGATTACGTGGGATTTGATGCCATCGGAGTTGCCCTGTTAGGAAAAACAACAGCGATCGGCGTATTCTTTGCCGCTCTTCTCTTTGGTGGACTACGACAGGGCGCTGGACTCATGCAACTGAGTGCAAATGTGCCAGGTGATCTTGTCTTTATCATTCAGGCTTTTGTCCTGTTCAGTATCGCCGCTGATTTCTTATCTGCCATCGAGCGCGTATGGCCTAAGTGGTTGACATTTCGTCCAAAACCATCACTGGCAACTGCGGGTGCGGGAGTATCAGTCGTCGAGCTACCTTTAGATGAGACTGGAAATGCACAGGGTGTAGAAGTCACTGATGTAGGTTCTCAAGCAAGTGACTTGACTGCTGAGCAAGACTTTGGTCAGATTTCAGATGGCTGATTTGGAGATGATAAAAGGAGCTACACGTAATGAAGAAATCGGATTCATTGCACCCTCGAATTGCTAGCCTTCGTGTGTTTCGTGCGTCTGGTATCGTCTCCAAGGAGGAATGATGGTGTTCTTTCAAGTTTTGTTTCGGGTGCTCACTTCCGCAGACCTCTGGCAGGCATCCCTGGTATTTGCCACGTTGCTCGTGCTGCCGGCGCTTGGTGGCGTGATGTCTGAGCGCAGCGGGGTCGTCAACATTGCTATGGAAGGAATGATGCTCACCGGTGCCTACGCTGCCGTCATGACTGCACAGGCAACACATAGTATATGGGGAGGTGTGATTGGCGCCATGATCGCTGGGGGCTTGATGGCGCTCATTCATGCCGTTGTCTCGATCAATTTTAAGGCGAACCAGATCGTGAGCGGGATCGCTATAAACATCTTTGCGCTTGGCCTGACTAATTATCTGCTCCTGGTTCAGACACAGGGGCAGGGAGTACAATCTTTGCCAGCCACATTACGCCTTCCCACAATCACCTGGGGCCCTCTCGCACACATTCCTTTCCTGGGCCAGGTTTTGTTTCAGCAGAATATCATGTTTTATGTCGCCTTGCTTATTCTGGGGGGTATTCAGTTTCTCCTGTTCCGCACCAATGTCGGGTTGCGTATCAGGGCAGTTGGTGAACACCCACAGGCAGCCGATACTGCTGGTGTGAATGTGCGCCTGGTGCGTTACCTCTGCGTGATTAGTAGCGGGGTACTCTCAGGTTTAGGTGGCGCATTCCTGTCATTGGGTATTGCCGGTATTTTCAACTCAAATATAACAGCCGGTGCAGGCTTTATCGCATTGGCGGCCATGATATTCGGCAAGTATACTCCCTTGGGGACAGCCGGTGCTTGCCTTATCTTTGGATTGGGCGATGCTCTTGCTGTACGTATGCAAGATACTGGTATTTCTCCCTATCTGCTTAGTACCATACCCTATATACTGACTCTGGTTGCGCTTGTAGGCCTGG
Organism: Chloroflexota bacterium; assembly: GCA_046726655.1. GTDB lineage: Bacteria > Chloroflexota > Ktedonobacteria > Ktedonobacterales > Ktedonobacteraceae > DATMNR01. The sequence continues at coordinate 16,710 of JBKPAZ010000267.1, read as the reverse complement.
TTGGTCGAACTATACCACCCGCCGCTGATGGCATACCCTACGAACCAGGAACAGAATAATGCGCCCGGCATTCGGATGAGCCACAGGCTAACCGTGCCAGCGGCGTTTCCGAATGTCTGCCAAATAAGAGGAGGAGAACGTCTATGCAAGAAAGTACGGCAGTGGCTGCAACTAAAGAGGATGCTCTGCCACTCGCTGTGGAGATGCGCAATGTCACCAAAGCCTGGCCGGGTGTGGTTGCCAATGACCATGTCAACCTTGCTGTGCACAAGGGAGAGATACATGCCCTGGTTGGCGAAAACGGGGCAGGTAAAACTACCCTGATGAATATCCTCTATGGCCTGATCCGGCCCGATAGCGGGGAAATATTTGTGAACGGTCAACTCGCGCACATAACCGGCCCGCGTGATGCTATCCGGTTGAAGATTGGTATGGTACACCAGCACTTCATGCTGATCCCTCCTTTAACTGTGGCGGAAAATATCGTCCTGGGACATGAGCCTGGCAATCTTGCCACAGTGTATGAAGTAAAAAAAGCGCGCGAGGCAATTCTCGAATTGAGCAAACAATATGGTTTACCTATCGATCCAGACAGCCGTGTCGAAAGGCTCTCCGTAGGTTTGCAACAGCGCGTCGAAATTCTCAAGGTGCTCTACCGTGCTGCTGACATCCTGATTATGGATGAGCCAACAGGAGTGCTGAGGCCTCAGGAAGTATTTGAACTCTTTGGAGTCCTTAAAGGCCTGGTGGCGCGTGGCAAGACTGTTATCTTCATCACACATAAACTACGCGAAGTACTTGAACTTACTGATACCATCACAGTGCTTCGTCGTGGCAAAAATGCCGGTGAGCTGGTGACAAAAGAAACAAATCAGGCTGAAATAGCGCGCATGATGGTTGGGCGCGAGGTTCTGCTGCGTGTCAATAAGACGCCCGCTCACCCCGGGCCTGTCGCGCTACATGTCGAGAATCTCCATACCCTGTCGGATCGTGGTCTGGAGGCTTTGCATGGCATCAGCTTTGATGTACATGCAGGGGAGATTCTCGGTATCGCAGGTGTCGAGGGCAATGGTCAATCCGAGCTTATCGAGGTGCTGACCGGCATGCGTAAACTTACCAGTGGTCAAGTAGCTATTACTGAGATCAAGGATGGTGAGACTGGTAAGGTGCATGACATAACTACGATGAATGCGCGTGAAGAGCGCCTGGCAGGTCTGGCCCATATTCCAGAGGACCGGCGTGGCAGTGGTCTCGTACTTGGAAACTCTATTGAAGATAACATGATTTTGGGACGGCAGCGATGGCCCCTATTCTCATGGAACGGTCTGGTACTCCTGCTCCGTAAAATTCTGACCTGGGCAAAGCGACTCGTCAGCGAGTTTGATGTACGTACCCCCTCTGTTGAAGCTGCGGCCGGCTCGCTTTCTGGCGGCAATCAACAAAAGCTCATCATCGCTCGTGAGTTTGCCAGTGATCCCCAGGTATTGATTGCTGCCCAGCCCACGCGCGGTGTCGATATTGGAGCCATTGAGTTTATCCATCGCCGTATTATCGAGCAACGCGATGCTGGCAAGGCTGTCCTGCTTATCTCAGCCGAGTTGGACGAGATTCGTTCGCTCTCTGATCGTATTGCAGTGATGTATGAGGGCAATATTGTCGATATCGTTTCACCAGATGCCACTGAGGAACAATTAGGCATCATGATGACTGGAGGGCATATAAAGCAAGATGGCGCTTGATGGTAGGGTAATGAAATCAAATCCTGATGATCACTGTACATTTGCTAGCTTGAGAAGGCAACTCGTTATCATGCAAAGATACGGTAATTAACCGGATTTGATATGAAATCACCTGGCGGGGGCTTGCCCCTGCCAGGTACCTTCGCAAATCTTATATCCTCAATCCCAGTACCCTCGCCAGCCGCAAAATCTCCGCTCCCGTGTTCACATCGTGATTCGCTACAACTGCCTCTGCCGCCTGCCTGAGCAGCAATAAAGCTTGCGGAGTGTTCAGGTCGTTCTCCATTGCGGCTACGAAAAGGCCGTGTAGCAGGCTATCCGTCCCATCTACGCGGTCGCCCACGAGCGCGCGTACCTGTTCAAACAATCCAACTGTTTCCGTTGCTACCTGCAGGTCTTCGGGGAAACACTCCCAGGGGTAGCGATAGTGGTGGTTCAACAAGGTCACACGAATGGCATCGGCGCTATAGTCCTTGAGCAGGTTGCTAACGAGTGTCAGATTGCCTAATGACTTGCTCATCTTCTCACCGTCCTGGTGTACCATACCGGTGTGCATCCAGAAACGCGAGAAAGGCGCTTTGCCTGTAAAGTGTTCGGACTGCGCAATCTCGCATGTATGATGCGGAAACGCGAGGTCAGCGCCACCACCATGGATGTCTAGCTGTGGGCCAAGATAATGTATCGACATCGAGCTACACTCGATATGCCAGCCTGGGCGACCTGGACCCCAGGGACTTGGCCAGGCCGGTTCACCGGGAGCCTGCGCCTGCCAGAGTACAAAATCGAGTGGGTCCTTCTTGCGAGGATCATCAGGAAAATTCCCTCGTTCATTGGCGATAGTAAGCATGGCTGCGTAATCGTTCAGGCCGATTGCACGGGCCATGATGCCGAACTCAGGGTCTTGCTGTATACTATAATAGACACTGCCTCCACTCTCGTATGCATACCCACGCGCCAGGAGTGTCTGGATAATCTCAATCATCGCAGGGGTCTCCCGGGTGGCATACGCATACACGTTGGGACGGCGCACGTTCAACGCGTCCATATCACGCAAATACCGCTCTGTTTCGCGTCTCCCCAACTCGTCCCAGGCCATACCCACTTCACGGGCCTTGCGCAGGATATCATCATCGATATCAGTCACATTTTGCACGTAGTTTACGGTATAGCCACAAAATTCTAAGTAGCGAATCAACGCATCGAAGGAGACATAGGTGAAGGCGTGACCCAGGTGAGTTGTGTCATAGGGGGTAATTCCACAGACATAGATGCGTACCGTATCGTTTTCTAGTGGCACAAATTCTTCAAGTGATTGTGTTAGTGTATTGAATAGTTTCACGTGTATCTTCTCCAAGACCAAACAAACGCATGGCATTTGCTGTAGTGACCTGCGCAATCTCCTCGAAACTCATACCACGAATTTCGGCCAGCTTTTCAGCGACATGTTTGACAAACAACGGCTCGTTGCGTTTCGCCCGTAACGGCTGTGGAACCAGGTAGGGACTATCTGTCTCGACCAGGATACGATCTAATGGAGCCATACGCGCTACCTCTGGCAGCGCATTGCCCTGGCGCGTAAGCGGCCCTGCAAAAGAGAGCATAAAGCCATCGAACGCAAGGCATTCTTCGGCCTGATCGACGTTCCCTGAAAAACAATGAAAAACGCCACGCAGTCCCTGTCCGGAGGAGCGTAATAACTCGATCACGTCGTCATGCGAGTCGCGCACATGAATGATGCATGGGAGGTCACAGTCGCGGGCAAGCTGGAGATGTGCACTAAAGACAGCACGCTGCACATCTCGAGGCGAGAGCATACGAAAATAATCCAGCCCGAACTCGCCAATTGCTACAACCTCCGGCTCTCGTGCCATTTCGCGATAGTTTGCCCCCACTTCGTCGCTGTAGGTAGTGGCATCATGCGGGTGCGTCCCTACACCCGCAAAGACAACACCTGGATGCGCCTTCGCCAGCGAAAGCGCGAATCTACTTGAGGCGAGATCACAGCCGGGATCAACGATGCGGGTTACGCCCCCTGCGAAGGCAGCCGAAATTATGGCTTCGCGGTCTGCGTGAAAGCGGGAGGTGTCAATGTGAGCGTGGCTATCGATGAGCAAACAAGTTGTCCTTTCTCATTACTTCATTTAGTATAGCTTGCGGTTTGTAGGGATGTCAAATTATCCTGCCTGCCACACCTGCACCGACCCATCGCCACTCGCAGAGGCAATGTGTTTCCCGTCGGGCAACCACGCTACTGCATGCACAGAACCGGTATGAGCGCGAAAGGTCAGGACATTGCCTTGGAGCTGAGGCCTGGTAGCGTTCATCACGGGTGGGTGCTCGGCGTTCCAGACCTGCACTATGTTGTCCTTACTTGCTGAGGCGATGCGCTTGCCATCGGGTGACCATGCTACGGTGCCTACCCAATCGGCATGGCCGCGATACGTCGCAATCTGCCTGCCCTTGGCGACTTCCCATATCTGTACCGTCTTATCCTCACTTGAGGAAGCGATGCGCTTGCCATCGGGTGACCATGCTACCGCTCGTACCCAACCCTCGTGACTGCGATAGCTAGAAACCTTACGCCCTTGATTGGCATTCCATACCTGTACTTCTCGCAAGGAGCCAGAGGCAATCAACTTGCCATCGGGCGACCATGCTACCGCCCTCGTCCAATATGTATGACCACGGTAGGTCAGGACGTTTGCACCAGTAGCAGCCTCCCAGATCTGCACAGTATTATCTGTTCCACCTCCGCTTGAAGACGCGATGCGTTTGCCATCGGGCGACCATGACACCGCGTATACCATTCCGGCATGACCCTCGTAGCTGGCAATTTTTTGGCCGGTGTTTATATCCCAGACCTGTACTGTTTTGTCAAGGCTTGCCGAGGCGATATAATGTCCATCAGGCGACCAGGCAATCGTTGTTACGCCAGCCGTGTGGCCACGATAGATGAAAGAAGTGACTCCCGTAGTAGCATCCCACACATGCACCATACGGTCATGCCCTCCAGAGGCTATGTGTCGCCGGCCAGGAGACCATGCCACGGCATACACCATAGCAGCAGGACTGCGATCAGTGGAAAAGGCGCTTTCCTGGTGTGGTGTGATTGTGGCAGGCTTAGATGAAGGAAGAGTAGTAGGAGAAGCGGGCTGGAGTATTTCAACAGGTGACTGCGTTCCCTGGCTTGCTTGCTCGAAAGCGTCGGCAAAATCCTGGACGCAGGCAAAACGCTGATGAGGGTCTTTGGTAAGTGCCTTCAGCACCACTGCTTCGAGTGCAGGTGAGATAGTTGGCTCTAACTCGCGGAGCGGCTGAGGAGGACTGAGCACATGTTGAATTGCTATTTCTTCGTAGGAGCCATAGAAAGGGCGTGTGCCGCAGAGCCACTCATACACAGCTATTCCCAGGGCGTACTGATCGCTCGCCGGGCGCGGATTGCCGCGAGCCTGCTCTGGCGCCATGTAAGCAATCGTACCCGATGCATCTCGCGGGCTTTCATGGGATGAACTATAGGTCGCCATGGCAAGACCAAAATCACTCATCAATATCTCGTTGTTGCGATCCAGAAGCATGTTTTCCGGTTTGACATCGCGGTGGATCAGCTTTTCGTTGTGGGCATATTGTAAGGCCTCAGCGACTTGTTTGATATAGGGCACAATTTCCCCTGGCGATAGACGAGTTCCTTTAGGGTGACGCTGCCGTAGCGTACCGTTAGGCGCATAGCTCATCACTAGAAACGGGATGCGGTCCTCGACGCCTAAGTCCAGGACACGCACAATATGTGGATGCTCTAAACGGGCGATGGTGCGCGCTTCATTGCGAAATTGAGTAATTTCGTCCCCCGCCAGCCTCGTAACCAGCACTTTGATGGCCGCAAGTGTGTTGAGGTGGATATGCTCACCCAGGTACACGTCAGCGAAGCCGCCGTGCCCTAACAGGCGGATCAGGTGATAATTGCCAAGCTGCTGTCCCATGCGGTCCGTCATCGCTGAACTTCTCCCTGTGCGCGTCTCGTCCTTACGCAAGTATTCTACGGGTCGATATAAATTGTAGAGTAGTGTTCGTGAGTGTGTCAAGGAGCATATCTCTCAAAATCTAATGGGAACTTTTTCCGCAATAGAACGTCTTCATAATGAGGATGCTCTCATGAGCCAGAGTGCCTGCACAAAGAAGGAATACGAGCAAGACAAGGAGGTACCGGCATGCACCCGATGCACGCGTTTCGGCAAAAAATGTGTGCGTTCATCGTGCTCTTTATCGTTATCAGTGCATTTGTCCTTACAGCGTGTGGAAAGAATAGCAGTGGCAATGGAGCAGAACCTACTCCTTCACCAACGCCCACACCAGTGATAGTGCGAGGATACGGTGCGGCTTACGGCTGCCCGAGCGATGTCGTGGTGAGTACTGCACCGGCGCCTGCAAACGTCACAATACGGCCCGGACAAGGCCACACCACCTTTTACGCACATAAAGGTGATGGGATTGAGATACAGATGCCATTCGGGGTGGCCTGGAAAGGTCCAACCACGTCTGGAGAGGCATTACAACTGCAATCCCCTCCAGGATATGTTTGGAAGCCGAGCAACGCTTGCATTTGGCGCTTTGTTGCCAGCGGCGTTGGCACGGTAGAGTTAACTTTCTTTGGCTCGGCCCTATGTAAAAAGCCCATTCTCTGCGTGCCATCCGAAATATTTGACGCGTTTACCGTCAAAGTAGCCTAGCGAAGTGGAATGGCTCACAACTCTTCACTGTCAAGCCATATCGTCACAGGCCCGTTATTGAGCAGTTCAACTTCCATATACGCGCCAAATATCCCATCTGCCACCGTCAGCCCATAAGCAGCAATGGCTGATTTGAAACGCTCGACGAGCGGTTGTGCAAGTTCAGGTGGAGCGGCATTGGTAAAGCTGGGGCGGCGTCCCCTGCGCATATCGGCATAGAGGGTGAACTGCGAGACAACCAGAACTTCTCCACCGGTATCGAGAAGCGAACGGTTCATTTTGCCTTCATCGTCTCCAAAGATACGCAGGTGTACTATTTTATCAGCCAGGGTCTTTGCCTGAAGCTCGCTATCGTTCTGCCCAACTCCAAGCAGCACCAGCAGTCCCCATCCTATCTGGCCAACAACCTGCTCGTCAACAGTGACGCTGGCCCGGCTCACTCGCTGTAATAACGCTCTCATCTTCCAGTCCTATGGCTTTTTGTTTCCTCTAGTTTAGCACTGGCGAAGGAGTACAAGCAATGGCAGACCAGGAACCAGGAGCCAACTAGCATATGAAGCAATTTACCAGTAATGAGAAGATAGATTTCGACTAAACCAAAAAAGCCAGGACACGAAGAAAGCAGTAATGTACTGTCGTACTCTTCGTGTCCTGGCTCCGTACGGGAATGAGTCTTTCTGGCATACCCCGTACCGGGTCGCCTGGCTCAACTCAACTCAGCCGCTTGGGCCCCGAAGTCCGCGAACTGGCGTTGCAGCTCCTCCCCAATAAACGCGGTGATGATGCCCAGGTTGTCGACAATCTGGGCGGCGCGGTTAGTGAGGTGGAGAAACTCCTCGCTGGTGCGCAGCGCGTTCAGCTTCTCGCGGTCGCCGCGTAGAATCACAAAGCCATCGAGATCGCCGCCATGTGGCTCCAGGGCGACGGGCTCAAAGCTCTCGATCGTACCCTGCTGCTGCAACCGCGTGTAGTACTGGATAGCCTCGTTGAAAACCTGCAGGGCTTTCTGTTCTCGGCCCCGCACCGGAGGGCCCCATCCAATCACAAGTGCGCCAGTGGCCATTGCACCTCTCCTTTCTTGTATCCCCGTTAGGGCAATACAACAACAAATACCATGGATTACTCCACGCTCAATGGTAATCCATCGAAAAAATAAAGTCAAGCTTGTAAAATGACCGGCTCTCCATTCTTCCGGGGAAATTCCTTGCCTCCTTGCTCACTCCTAAGCTCAGCAAAGGAGCCTGGCTGCCTTTCACTGACCATCTGAATGAGCGAGCCGACCTCACGAATCCTCCACTTCCAGCAGAGAGGCAGATCGAGCTGCGCTCCTGTCCCCTGTTCCTCGCTCCTGGTGGGTTGTTCGCGCTCTGGTGCGGCAAGAAAGGTCGCTTTGGCGATCACCCGTGAACGGGAAACAACAGCACCAGCGACACAACGGGCACCTCTACAAATGCTGTCACTCACGCGCCCGATTCCACTCCCAAATTAGTTTCGACCCTCCAACGGGCTTCAGAGGCCATCCCAACCGTGATTAATCCATAGGAGTAGTTCAACATGGCATTGTTGAGAAAGGCTCATTCCCTGACGCATTTTTACAGGTGCCGGGTTCGACCAGAGGAAGAAGAAGCCACCTTTGATGATGCTTGTCATTGGAGGAACCATGGGAGCTTCTTGTTCTCATATAAGAGCATACCTGCTACATGCAATACAAGTGTAACAACTACGACAAGTGCGACAACTGCGACAACTGCGACAAAAAGCTCCCAGAGTTATAAAGAGGAGGGAGCTTTTTCGATGATTCTGTAGGGGCATCAACATGTGTCGGGGAGAGAGATTGAGATAGGGGGTGAGAGGTGAATGAGCAGGGCGGGTGATGCCAGACGAGAGATCCTTCACTTCGTTCAGGATGACAAGAGGCTGTTCAGGATGACAAGAGGACGGTCAGGGGGACAACAGTGTAGAAGCGCTGACTACCTTGCCGCCAACACCTTCAAAAACTGGCGTATGATCGTTATGCCGATCGCATAGGCGAGAATGGCGATCAGCGTTGTAACTTCAATGTTATAGCCATTATAAGGAAGTGGTCGAAGCATGTTCTGAAATGGCGTGACCAGGGGCGTACTCAAGAAAAATACCCAGTAAAGGAAGGAGTATGGCCCACCACTACTGGTGAAGTTAAAGAAAGACAGGATGAAGCGTGTAAAGAGTAAAAGCAGTAGCACTGCCAGAGCGAGCGCAAGTAGTTGGTTGACTTTGTTGATGATGGCAGCGAAGAACGTTCCCAGACCGCGCAATACCCTCAGTATCCATGCTTCGCGCGGAAGAGCGAGGCGTGGCATTGGTGTCGTGATAGTTGATAATATTGGCTCAGTAGCGTCATTGTATAGCGAATAGTGGTCTGCTGGTTGGCGCCGTCGACGCTTCATAGTTTATCATTCGCTCCCTGGCAAATTAACGTACCGAACGACAACGAGATTCATCCCATCGGGTTTAAACGGAAATATTCGTGAATTTCGCATCCAAGCTACAATTGTATTATATCACTATATGGTAATTATGAGGGTCCTAGATATCCTCAATTTCGACTAGAGCGTCCATGTCTTGTTCACCCAAGACATAGACGCGTTCCCACCCTTCGCGTGGCGCATCAAGTATTGCGCGTTGTAGTAGCCCGGTATGATATGGGATGACCTGCTCTTCAACCAGGCGATGCCTGCTCTTATTGCGTTCCAGGCAGATCTCAGGCGGAATATTAAAGATGAGCAGGCAACCGTAGTAACCGAACCAGCGTGACAGGTCGCGCAGTTTGCGGCGAGCATCTGGTTGGAGCGCAGTGCTATCCGCAACAGTAAAGCGTCCCAGAGAAAGGCGCTTCTGGATGATCAGGTGGAAGAGTTCGAAGGTGTCGCGGTTCACCTGCTGATTGTTCTCGTCGTCGCAAATCATGGCACGGCAGTGGTCGGATGAGACGATATTTGTGGAAGGAAAGCGTTGAGCAGCAAAGGTGCTTTTCCCCGAACCGGCAGGTCCACATAAGACGAGCAGGGTTCTACGCGGGACTTTGACGATGCTTGCTGTAGTCATGATGTTTGCTCTCTTGCCATTGCTATGCATGCCCTCCTTTGATATAATAGCCCTGCATATCATACGTCTTATGTCGCGTAAGGATATAACACCTGACGCTTGTATTCTAAGCAATTTTACAATGTTTCATACATGCATATCCATTCTGTAGGAAGATGAGGCGGGACAACGTGTCCATTGAAATGAAATTTACAAGTACTGATGTTCGCGAGCGTTTCCTGGACTTCTTTGCCAGCAAGGGCCATTTGAAAGTTCCTAGCTCGTCATTGATTCCAAATGATCCGACAGTGCTGCTGACTACAGCAGGCATGCAGCAGATGATTCCCTACTTTCTAGGGCGTGAGACTCCTCCTGCCTTGCGGCTCACCTCGGCCCAGAAATGCTTTCGAACAACTGACATCGATAAAGTAGGCAACGAACGCACCTTGACTTTTTTTGAGATGCTGGGCAATTTCTCCGTGGGTGACTATTTTAAACGCGAAGCGGTTGCATTTGCATGGGAATTTCTGACACAGGTGGTCAAATTGCCCGCCGAACGGCTGCACCCGACCGTGCATCCAGAGGATAACGAGGCTCCCAAATGGTGGAGTGAAATCGCAGGTATCCCTGACGAGGGCATCGTAAGATTAGAAGATAACTGGTGGGGACCGCCGGGAGCTTCAGGCCCATGCGGCCCCGATTCCGAGATTTACTACGATCGAGGAGTCGAGCATGGCTGCGGTAGAGCCGATTGCAAGCCGGGGTGCGAATGCGAGCGCTTCCTGGAGATCTGGAACCTGGTCTTTATGGAATTCTACCAGGACCTCGATGGCTCACGCACGCCATTGCCCAGGAAGAATATTGACACGGGTTTAGGCCTGGAGCGGCTTTCTATGATCTTGCAAGACAGAGAGTCGGTCTTCGACACAGACTCGTTTCGCGTCATTATCGATCGCTTTGCGGGCCTTGCCAACGCAATCTATGGGAAGGATGCCAGGATCGATACCTCGCTGCGGGTGATCGCAGACCATGCGCGCGCGCTGGTCTTCCTGGCTGCCGATGGTGTTCTGCCGAGCAACGAGGGACGTGGCTACATTTTCCGCCGCATTCTACGCCGCGCTGTGCGACACGGCAAACTGTTAGGACTGGATAAACCCTTCCTGGCTGAAGCAGCCGATACAGTTATCAACCTGATGCGCGGGCACTACCTGGAGTTGGGTCTGCAACGCGACCGCATTGTAGAACTGCTGAGCCTTGAAGAGAAGAAGTTTGGACAGACGCTCAATACGGGCATGCAACTGCTCAACAACATGCTTGAAGATTTGAAGCAACGCGGGCATACTGCTATCCCAGGAGAGGACGCTTTTAAGCTGTACGATACACATGGATTCCCCCTGGAACTAACACAAGAAGTGGCAGCGGAGCACGGTTTCACTGTGGATGTCTCTGGTTTTGAGCAATCCATGCAACGGCAGCAAGATCGCAGCCGTGCGGCAAGCGCATTTACACAAGGTCGGGATGACGCGGCCCTAACTGAAGTGCTAAAGCGTGTTGGGCCAATTGAGTTTACAGGTTACCAGGGAATCACCGGTAGTAGCAAGGTCGTTGGCCTGGTTGTAGATGGTGTCGAGGTTGAAAGTATCAGCGCTCCACAAGATGCCCTGGTGATACTTGATACCACACCGTTCTATGCAGAGAGTGGTGGTCAAATAGGTGATCGTGGTGATCTCAGTGGATCGATGGGTATCTTCCAGGTACAGGATACACGGCGCGCTCTGAAGGGACTGATTGTCCACTACGGGCATATCAGCGAAGGATATATGCGTGTAGGCGACAGTGTACAGGCCAATGTGATTGCGCAGCGACGCGAAGACACTATGCGCAACCACAGCGCCACGCACCTGCTGCATAAAGCGCTGCGCGATATCATAGGCCCCCAGGTTGAGCAGCGTGGTTCACTGGTTGAGCCGGATCGTTTGCGCTTTGACTTTGCCTGTCCCCGCGCCCTGACCGCTCAGGAGATAGCGCTGATTGATGAACAGATTAACCGTTGGATTCGCGCTGATCTTCCCGTTCAAACAAATATCATGCCTTTGCAACAGGCATTAATGACGGGTGCGATGGCGCTTTTTGGCGAAAAGTATGAAGACGAAGTACGTGTTGTCTCAATGGGAAAAAGCATTGAGCTTTGTGGTGGAACCCACGTCTCCTCCACAGGTCAGATTGGGCTGTACATCACCATCCAGGAGACGAGTATTGCTGCTGGTATCCGGCGCATCGAGGCTTTGACGGGACGAGGCGCAGAGGCGTACCTGCGCGGGCGCAGTTCCCTGGTCGAGGTAATCAGCGCTAAATTGCAGGCGCAGCCTGATATGCTTGAGGCGCGAGTCGATCAACTTGTACAAGAAATGGCCACTGCGCGTCGTCAAATTGCCCACTTCCAGCGTGAAGCTGCACAACGGCAAACAGAGACGCTAGCTCGAACGGCCAGAAAAGTCTCAGGGGTTCCAGTAGTAGCGACCAGTGTGGACGTACCCGACGAAAAGGTATTGCGCGAGATGGGCGATATGGTGCTCAACAAGCTTGAACAACCAGGGGTGGTAGTGCTGGCTGGCAACTTCCAGGACAGGGTGGGGATTCAGGTGAGTGTCTCATCAGAACTGATCAAACGGGGCCTGCATGCCGGTAAAATTGCTGGGGCAGTGGGCCAGCGCCTGGGAGGTAAAGGTGGTGGCAGGCCAGAGTCGGCCCAGGGTGGAGGTAAAAACAAGGCTAAGTTAGGCGCAGCACTCGATATGGTGACGGGACTGGTAGATGCTTCGCTGCGCTCAGCATGACAATATGATATCTGGGCAACTCTTGCGGGCGTTCGTTCTACGTGCTATAACGTACTCAAGAAGCGTGAAATTTGAAGGAACCGACGAGTTGAGCAAGTTGTACGTTCTCTTCTATAGTAAGGTCATAAGTAAGGTCATCATCAAACGGTTCAGGAAGACATGCACGCATGAATAATCCCTTTCAATTCCTTCTCGACTTTTTAGCAGGATTAGGACGAAAACAAGAGAACGGTAGATACCCGAGCCGTGGCGCTGATGCGCGCTCTTCTATTGGAGAGAATGCGCGACCAGTTTTTACAGCGCTCGATATTGGTACAGCCTATGCCAAGGCTATGATTATTGAGGTACAAGATGATATCGGGGTTGTACTGGGTGTGGGACGTCACCAGCAGAGCTACAGCCACATGTCAGATGGCATCGTAACCGATATTCCAGGCGTCATTACGAACTGTAACGAAGCGCTGACCAAAGCAGAGCAGTCGGCAGGCGGCATCATTGCTCCTTCAACCGTGATTGGCATTGCAGGAGAGCTTGTTAAGGGCAGCTCGATCACGATTTCCAAGCAAAGGCAGCAACCTACTAAACCCATTTCGCCGGAAGAACTGGAAAGCGTGATCTCAAGTGCGCAGCAGAAATTGCTGAAGATCGCGAAAGACCGTATCGCTGCTGAGACTGGTTATCCGAATATCGAGGTGCGCCTGACCAATGCGGCAGTGATCTCAGTTCGCATCGACGGGCAAACGGTCTCCAATCCGATTGGCTTTCGCGGGCGTCACTTCACGTTAACCCTGTTCAGCGCCTTTGCGCCGCTGATGCAGCTGGGCGCACTGGAGACAGTCGCGCAGGGATTGGATTTGACGCTGGTTACGATTGTCGCCGAGCCGTATGCGCTGGCACGGTGCCTGAGTACTAATGCAAGCGCGGATAGCGGGGCTATTTTTATTGATATCGGCGGTGGCACGACCGACATTGCTCTTGTGCGCCAGGGTGGAATTGAAGAGACACGCATGTTTGCGTTGGGTGGACGTACGTTTACACGCCGACTCGCGGCCACCAGGGGGCTTTCGATTAAAGATGCTGAGAAACTTAAGCTGAGCTATAGCAGTGGTGGTGTGAAGGGAAATGAACGGGACGAGATTCAACACATTTTTGCTTCAGAGGCTCAGACATGGATGGATAGCGTCGAATTGCTGATTGAGGAACTGGCCAAGGGAGAACTACTACCACCAGCGATTTATCTGGTGGGGGGAGGCTCGAGCCTGCCCGACTTGCGACAAAAACTCGAGGATTTCCCGTGGACGGAACGACTCCCATTTTCTCGTCAACCAATTATCGAAACCATTCAGCCAGGTATGGTGACGAGCATTGCTGATCCGAATAATCTACTGAGAAATGCCCAGGATATTACTCCAATGGCGCTGGCATACCAGGCAATCGAATTGCAAAACGAGGATAACGTTTTAGAGAGAGTACTCGAACGAGTGATTCATCAAATGCACATCTAAAGCATGACCAGTGAGAATATCACTCGAGGACTATACTGCAATGCAGCTAATAGTGGGAGAAGGGCGAATGGCTAACGAACAGATCATTTATCTTGGCCCAGAAGAAGAATTGACAAATGTACGTGAGCGCCTGGAACACACCAAAGCCGGGCGCATTACGCTTGTCATACCACCACAAACGCAACTGCGCAGTCACGTAGGGTGGCGTGTGCTTCGCTCCAGTGTGCGAGAACTGGGCCAGGATGTTCTGGTCATTAGCTCTGATCCCCAGATTCGAGCGGTAGCCAAAGCGGCTGGATTTCGAGTCGCGGTTTCGCTCGAGTCACCCCTTTCAGATATGCCTCGACCCAGCAACCGTCCAGTTCGCAATGATAAGGGCGGTAAAACATCAAAAAGTTCAAGTAGGCAAGTTGGCAGCGGCAGCTCAGATAGTCGCTCTTCACGACCAGGCCAGCAGCCGAAACAAGGAAACCTTCCTACAAATGTTCAGCAACAGGCACCCCAATCATCAGGTAAGTATGGTAGCACATTAAGCAGCCCTGATGAGATGAATACAGGGATCGGCGCCGCTGCTTCTTCCACGTTTGAGATAGAAGATGTCCCATTTGACTCACACTACGACGATCTATCAATTGAAACAGTGCCTCCCATGGGTTCTGCAACTGCAGATCGAGAAGAAAATGAAGTCGACCCACTGGTGGTAGATTACTATGTTGCGCGGAGCATTCGCGAGGCAGCGCAAGGAGCAGATGCTGGCGCAACGCCCTCAGCCTCTGAAATGACAGGGCCATCGAGCAGTAAACCAGAACAATCCAGCAACATCCCACCGCCGAGTGAGATAGAGGATGACCCCTTTGCATATATGGAGGACATTCAGCCAGTCCCTTTACCAGAGCAGCGAGCTTCCACTTTCATACAGGAGATCGATGCGGGGATTCCCGATATCCCGGATATCCCAACTGACATTCATGAAGTCGAAATCGAAGACCTGGGCGATGAAGGGGAGGTTATGCTTCAGGATGATATGTCACCGCATGCATGGGAAGAACCAATACAGGGGTGGCCAGGCATGCAGGAAACGCCGCGAATCTACGGCATGCCCCCGCGCAGCAGCCGCATGGGAAATACTGGGCGGCCATTGTTTGAGGATCTTGAGGACGAAGACGAACTCTTACCGATCCCGGATCAGCCTACACAAGTTACTCCATCGTCTCCGGCGCGTTCGTCCGGCTCGCCTACCCCGCCAGTTACTGCCAGTAAGCGAGAGCCACAACCGATTATCCAGCCGCCACCACAAACACGCAATGTTTCGGTCAAACCAACTGCGCAACAGACAAGGAAAACTTCCCCCACACAGGGAAGCCGCACAGTCACAACGCCGCCTGTGAGCAGGAGGGCGAGTTCAATATCCAATCGTAGGGGGGGCAGTCGAACAACGGCTATTGTTGTCATCGGTCTTGCCGTCGTGGTATTAGCTGTCCTGCCTTTTCTTTTCTTTGGCTCGAATGCCACCGTTACCATCACAGTGCCATCGCAGCCTCTGAGCGTGACAATGCAATATGTGACCAGTACAAATCAGCATACTACCCAAAACAGTATCATTCCTTCCCAGGCTCTCACATACACCGCGAGCGCCACGGGACAGGGGACGGCTACCGGCACCATCCAACAAGGGAACCAGGCGGCTACAGGGACCGTCACCTTTTCCAATAAAGGCACGCAGTCCCTGGATATTCCAACAGGTACCGTTCTCTCCACCAGTGGCGCTGTGGCCATCCAGTTTGTGACGGCCGCTGACGCATTGGTTCAGCCAGATAGCAGTGGAAGCCCCCAGATTGTCGTGCCAGTGCAGGCACAACTTCCGGGCACTAGCGGCAATGTTGCAGTTAACAGCATCAGCATCATTCCTCCCGATAGTCTGACCAAGATCGCGCAAAACAATGGAATTCCTACACAATCGGTGAACTTAACGGTCACGAATCCCGATCCCACGACGGGAGGCGGATCAGCAAACGTGCGGGCGGTGTCCAGCAATGATGTCAACACGCTTGCGCTGATGCTGCACCAGCAAGTGCAAAACAAGATCAAGGTCTGGCTGGGAAAAGTCGTGCATCCTGGTGATGTAGCAGGAACGCCGGTACCAAATGTGTTGGCAAGCCCCACCCCACTACCAGAGGAGAAAATGATCACAACACCCGCTGCGGGACAATCTGCTCCCAATGGGAAATTCAGCGGAGTGCTGAGCGTCACAGTGTCTGTTCTAGTCATACGCAACGCTACCATACAAGCTGCGGGCAAGGCCCAGCTCATGACGGCTGCCTTGCACATGAAACCCGCCTACGTACTGACCACACAAATGCCAGTCAACGTGAGGGTGACGAACAATACACCCTCTAAAGATGGGACAACGCTTTCGATCACTGTGGACGCAGCGGGCTACATTGTGCCACAAGTCTCGAAACAAGCCATCAGTAACCAGTTAGCTGGGAAGAGCGTGGACCAGGCGAAAAGTTTTCACGCGTATGGAATGGTTGCTCCTCCTGAGATTAAACTATTCCCATCGTTCCTGGGCTTCATGCCATTTCGTCCGGAGCAAATCCATGTCATTGTGCAACCTGGGCCGGTGAAAGGCAAACCTAACGGTTAACATGTCCTAACTTTATCCCCCAATCGTTGTATGTTCTAGACAAAGTAAGCCTTCCTCCGTTAGAATGGTGGAAGGCTTGATTGAGTCTGGCCCTACATGACAAAATGGGAGTTTTTTGGGGAGAGCAACATGGCAAGATGGATGGCGTTGGATGTTGGAGAGGCCAGAATCGGCGTAGCGATAAGCGATGCGACG
>JBKPAZ010000266.1:0-26131 GCA_046726655.1 Chloroflexota bacterium | reverse complement strand
TTTTGACATCGTTGCCCTTTCGGACCTCTGGTTTCCCAGGTAATGGTGGCCTCGCTCAGTTATCGTGGCTTGTTCGGTCTCGCACACTTCCTTCACCCGCTACAGATGTTTAATGCGAGACGATAGAGCTCCAAGCTGGCCATGCACCTGGAGGTATCATGACCACGATAACGGCTACTCTTACAAGTGAGCTGGTCAGGTTGGGCTTATACAAGCCCGTCCCGTTTCACGGGATTGGGTCCCTGACAGTATCCTCTCTATCTGGCTTGCGGGGGCAGGCTTCTCTAAAAATCGTAGGTACCTCGTACGGGATTCGAACCCGTGATCTCCGCCTTGAAAGGGCGATGTCCTGGACCACTAGACGAACGAGGCTCGTGTAATGCGGCTTTTGTTGTAGCGGTACGATTGTACCTTAAGGGTTGGTGCTTTGTCAAGCAAAATAATTGTCAGGGCGCGGCAGTCACATATATATGCTGGAGCTGAGGTTGGAAGCTGGTAAGAATAGAGAGCTTATGATTGTTTGGAGCGAAAGCCTGCTCTGCAGGCCATGTGTAAAATTATCTTAAAATTAGATGCGAATGTCCTGCTGTGAGGTAATTGAGAGATTACATTTGCCTTGTTTATGGTACAATTACGCAGATCAGTCGTATCGAAAACAATGAGGAAATGGATATATGGCAAAAACGAAACAAAAGCCTGCTTCTGCGGCACAGCGCCGTGAACGGGAGCGGCAACAACGACAGCAACGGCTTGGTAGCAATCAAAATAATCAATCTCGAACGCGTAACAAAGGCTCAATGCAGCGTCAATCCAACCTGCGGCAATGGCTACTTATAGGTGGAGTCCTGGTAATTATCGCAGTGATCATCGGCGTCTTTGTAGTCATCTCGCATCAACAATCAGAAAGCCAGAGCGGGCCAACTCAGGCCAGTTCCCAGGTATTCAAAGCAGTCACCCAGGTTGATCCTACTGTCGCCAGTACAGTAGGTACAGGCGGTGTACAAAATCCTCTGCATGCTGTGAATGGACCACCCCCGATTCTGGTTGGACCAACTGGCAAACCAGAGTTTTTGTATATAGGAGCCGAATATTGCCCTTACTGTGCAGCGCAACGCTGGGCTACCATCGTAGCACTCAGTCGCTTTGGCACATTTAGCAAGCTTTATCAGACGACTTCTTCAAGTACCGATGCCTATCCTAGCACTCCTACATTTACGTTCTATTCTGGCCATTATGGCGGTTCATTTTATACGAGCAAGTATATTGATTTTGTGCCTGTCGAGACTCTGGGAAACGTGCAGGATGCCTCTGGCAACTATGCAACACTGCAGACACCCACTGCCGAACAACAGAATCTGTTGAATACTTACGATGTTTCGCCGTATACAACTCAACCTGGCAGTATTCCATTTATCGATATCGCAAACCGGTATATAGTATCTGGTGCAAGCTACAGTCCACAGGACCTGCAAGGTCTGCAATGGCAAGATATCGCTAATAACCTGTCAGACCCAACTTCAACAGTAGGGAGGGATATCCTTGGTACAGCTAACTACATTACTGCCGGTATATGCATGACGACGCACCAGCAGCCAGGTAATGTATGCAATACGGATGTCATTCAAAAGATTGAGCAATCTCTCAGCAAATCATCTGTGGCGCCTGGTGGAGCGCAAATAGCTGTTGCCGGGCATCTTGAGGGGGTTACCCGTCGAGAGGTAATATAGAGCAGCCCGGGATTTTTAATCTCCTCAGCCGCGGGAAAGAGCGCAGCCTCTAAACCTATGCCAGCAACTTCGAGGAAGACCTGAATAGACACGTCAAACTTGACAGGAAAGGATACAAGCGATGCAAGAACTAACTCATCTTATGCCAGATACTGACGGGATCAATTTCTTCAGCGCCGACCCTGACCTGTCATTTCTCCTGATGCGGCATCTTTCAGCAGAAGACTATGAGCGAGCGCAGACAATACTCACTGAAATGGGTGCTATAGCATCACAAAAGATGGACAGGCTGGCTGAAGCAGCCAATCGCCAGGGTCCTGTGCTTATGCAGTTCGACAAAAAGGGCCAGCGTGTTGACGAGGTCGTCTTTCACCCTGCCTATCATGAGCTTGAACGCATTGCCTATCAAGACTTTGCCATTGCCGCCTGCTCCCATCGAGATGGCGCGCTGGGCTGGCCGGGCCGCGTGCCTCAACCTGTCAAATTCGCGCTCGGCTATCTTGGAATGCAGGCCGAATCTGGCGTATTCTGTCCCATAGCAATGACCGATGCGATGGCTCGCGTACTGGAACGCTATGCCAGTGAAGCACTCAAGCGCCGTTTTCTGCCCTCACTTACAGCGCTGACGATGGGCAAATTGCAACAGGGCGCCATGTTTTTAACAGAGAAGCAGGGAGGGTCTGATGTTGGCCTGACCACTACGGTAGCGAGACCCCGCTCAGACACTGGTGAAGGCTTTCAGCCTGAGTGGGAGCTGTGGGGAGACAAATGGTTCTGCTCAAACGTTTCAGCCGAGATTATTCTGACTCTAGCCCGTCCCGAGGGCGCTCCTGCGGGTACGCGTGGCCTCGGACTATTCCTCGTGCCTAAGACATTGGAAGACGGCACACGCAATGCCTATACAATTAACCGTCTCAAAGACAAGCTTGGCACGCGCTCAATGGCAACCGGAGAGGTGACGCTCACTGGCGCGCAAGCGTACCAGGTAGGAGCGTTGAATCGCGGATTTGTGCAGATGACGGAGATGATAAACCTCACCCGCGTCTGGGCCGCCATCGGTTCGCTTTCAGCTATGCGCCGCAGTTTTCTCGAGGCATTGATCCATACACGGGGACGCATGGCCTTTGGGCGCACACTGGCCGAGCATCCCCTCATGCGCCGGCAACTGGTAGACCTGTTGATCGAGGTCGAGGGCTGCGCAGCCCTGGCTTTTGAGACCGAGGCAGTCCTGGAACGCGCGGATCGTCATGGCGCAGAGGAAGACCAACGCCTGTTACGCATTTTGACCCCGCTAAGCAAGTACTATATCCCCAAACGTGGTGAGTATGTGACGCTGGAGGCGTTGGAAATACGCGGAGGGAATGGCTATGTGGAGGACTGGGTTAATGCACGCCTGTTACGTGATAGTATCGTGAACGTCGTCTGGGAAGGTTCCAGTAACGTTATCGTACTTGATGTAGCGCGGGCTATCGCCAGGGAAGGCGCTGCTGCGGCGCTCTTTGGTATGTTGCATCAACGTTTGCAATCATTCCAACAACCTGCAGTGGTTCCGGTTGCGCGACAGGTGCAAACATTGGTGAATCAACTCGCGGAACGGCTGCAAGAACTGGCATCGCTCGACTCTGACAGCGCCCAACTTCCCCTGCGCGGCCTTGTTGAACGCATGGCGCAACTCACCATCGTTACCTTGTTGTTAGAGCAGGCCGAGTTCGAATTGTTGCGCGGGCCCGAGGGTACAGGCAAACGGAAATGGCTGGTTGCTCTGCTCTACCTGCACCGCCATATCCTGGTACATCCAGATGGCTGGGCGGCTGATAATGATCCCACCGCACTCAAACACTTCGATGCGCTCGTTGATTGGCGCTCCATTGCTCTTGACTAAAGGTCACATTTCGCTTACTTTCCAACCATTTGTCAGTTGATACTAGAAGGAGTGGGTGTGAGATAACTCTGGAGGTCTTCAACGTATGTTGTTGCGTATCAAGCAACTTAAAATAAGCGCATACGGAATAGGTGCATGTATTATCATCGCGGTTGCAACGTTGCTACGTGTATATCTGATTGCTCAAGGCTGGCCGCATAGCAATGCCGACGAAGATACAATGGGCATTATGGCCATGCATATCGCTTACCACGGAGAGCATCCGATTTTCTTCTATGGCCAAAATTATATGGGCACACTGGAAGCGTATCTTGCAGCAGCATTTTTTCACCTTTTTGGTGCCTCGGTATTTACATTGCGACTTGGCCCCGTGCTGTTCTTTGCCCTCTTCCTTACCTGCATGTACCTCCTGACAAGCTTGCTCTATACGAAAAAACTGGCTTTAATCACACTGGCTTTGCTGACTCTGGGATCAAGCATCATGCTCGATACAGAATTAGTTGCTATTGGCGGATACCCCGAGCTGCTCTTTTTTGGCTCCCTTTCGCTGCTGCTTGCCTCCTGGCTTGCTCTCTCCTATGATCAATACTCTTCTCCTCGCAGGCGACTGTGGCGCTTGCTTGCCTATGCTTGCTGGGGTCTTGTGGTAGGGTCAGGTTTCTGGAGTAACTTCCTCATGCTTCCGTTTATCCTGGTTTCCGGCCTTCTCCTGGTGCTGTTCTGCTGGCGAGAATTGCTCAAAGGAGCAGTGTTGTCCCTGGTTTTAGGCCTCCTCATCGGCGCATTTCCCTTGATCGTCTACAATCTCCACGCAGCGCCAGGGGAAAATACCTTACAGGTACTCTCATATCTTCACAAGACGGGTAGTGTTGAATTAGCTCAAATCCGTGCGCATTATCATCTCCCGCTTGAACCTGAATTGCGTGGAACGATTTTGATCGGCCTGCCAGCGGCAACTGGAGGTACGCCTTTCTGCTATGATCCACATTTAATGCTCACCGGATATCTGAGCTTTCCAAGCATTCAATGTTCGATTCTTCAAGGTAATTGGGATCTTGTAATCATTGCCCTTGCCTGGAGTCTTGGTTTTATCCTGCTCTGGACGATTGCAGTCGTTCTTACGATAAAGAATCTCTGGAAACTCGGCATTCGAACTCCAGGACATCGGTGCTCACCAGCAGAAAAATATGATCTGAAACGTCAAATTGCCTGCCTTATGTTGTTATGTTCTGCCGGGTTTATCTTGCTACTATTTGTCATGAGTCCCGCTTCAGCGGTGTTTCCTGGCAATTCGCGCTATTTAGTTGGATTGCTGATTTCTATACCAGCGTTGATCGCACCTCTCTGGGGTCTATCGTCTGCTGAGATAGCTATGACTTCAAATGTTGGCAATGATGATCAGTCCCACACACGTACCTGGTTCACTTTTACATCATTCAAACTAGTCTTGGGACGAGGAATACTGCTGATAATTGGCATTGTATTGCTGGTAGGCACCATCAATGCGTTCGTTGAAATACCTACGGTGCAGGCTAATAACCACCAACAAGATGTGTTGATTCAAGGTCTCTTGCGTATCAAAGCCACCCATATCTATACCGATTATTGGACATGTGATAGCATTGCCTTCCTGAGTAGGGAACGAATCATTTGCGTTGTCGTTAACGGGCAGTTGAAGGTGCAGCCGCGCTACAGCCGTTATGCTCCCTACTCAACAATCGTAAAAGCCGATCCGAATTCGGCCTACGTATTCCCCATTGGCGCTGGTCAGATCCCGGCTATTGCAAAACGAGCAGCACTTTCACCCGGGCGCTATCAGCGCTATGTCTTTGGGGATTATGTTGTATATCAACCAGTGAGCACAAACTGAATTGCCCAGGATTTGTATAATTATACTATAAATAAAAAATATGCGTCATATACCGCTCATCTTGCGCGGTATTTTATTGCTCAGATTGAAGCGGCGGGTGAAACGAGCTATGAGTGAATAACATTACGCGTCTTTTGACAGCAATCCCCAATGTATGGTATAACGTTCGATGCTATTCTATGCACAAAAAGCGTAGGCAAATAGCGTCTATACTACGTCAAAATACAGTGTAAACAGGCGTGCGGGTAGACATTGGCTATCCCGCAAAACTGCGCGTCCGCGAAAACAGCGACAAAACCAGGACCCCCCTTACGCGGCGGGTTGCTGGGTTTTTGTGCTGGGAAAAACAGGAGCAAACGAGATGCTGCGTTTCTACGTTGAAGTGGCGCGTACCGCGTACCGGCGGCAGCTCATCTATCGCTGGGCCAATCTTGCAGGGCTGCTCACCAATATCTTCTTTGGAGCTATCATGAGTTATGTCATGATTGCCTTGTTTCAAGCCAGGCCAGTAGCTGCGGGCTATAATGTGCAGGATGCTTTGCGCTATATCTGGTTAGCGCAGGCGATGGTTATGGTTGTACTTACATTTGGTTGGTATGACCTGATGCTCACCATCCGTTCAGGAGAGGTCGTCTCAGATCTCAGCAAGCCCTGCGACTTCTACTGGTACTGGTTCAGTCGCGAGATTGGCCGGAGTGTCTACTTTTTGCTCTTTCGAGGCCTGCCCACCTACGTGGCTGGGATGTTGCTCTTTGGTCTCGGCGCACCAGGAGACTGGAAAACCTGGCTTGCGTACGCTGCAAGCCTCCCGCTGGCAGCAATGATAGGCATCGCCTACCGATTTCTCTTTAACATTGTCGCTTTCTGGGTGCTTGAGGCCCGTGCCGTTGGCGGATTCGCAACAGCAATAGCGCTCTTCTTTGCAGGCAGCTACGTTCCTCTGCCGTTCTTTCCAGCATGGTTGCGCGCCATTGCCACCTGGTTATCATTTAACGGATTGATGAACGTACCTGCGCAAATCTTCTTAGGTAAGTTGACCGGCATCGCGCTTCTGTCTGGACTTGGTCTGCAGGTTCTCTGGGTCGTCCTCTTGACTCTTAGTGTCAGATCACTCACATCGGTAGCTGCCCGGCGCGTAGTCGTGCAGGGCGGATGATTTGTAAAAGAGGAGAGAAAGTCATGGTGAGTAAAATGCTGGCCGACCTGCGCCTCTATTGCCACCTGGTAGCCATGCAGTTACGTGCGCAGATGCAATACAAAATAAATGTGCTGATTGACATCATTACCTATCTCAGCGTCACAGGTTTAGAGTTTGTGCCGATCCTGATTTATTTCGGCCCTTTCCATTCGCTCTTGGGCTGGAACGTGGGTGAGGTTGCAATGCTCTACGCCATCACCTCGATGAGTTTTGGACTTGCAGAACTTTTTGGCGCGGGTATCGATGCATTTGATGAGACGATACGGCGTGGTGAATTTGATCGTGTGTTGTTGCGGCCAGTAGGCGCTCTCACGCAGGTTGTGAGCAGCGAATTTCGCCTGCGCCGTCTGGGGCGTATCACCGAGGGATTGCTCGTCTTCATGCTCGCGCTAAGTCTCCTACAGGGATTGAACTGGACGGCGCCGAAGCTTGTCATCTTGCTTCTAGGTGTTGTGAGTGGAGCATTCATCTTTATAGCTATATTGCTACTGGGCGCGACCCTGTGTTTCTGGACTATCCAAACAACCGAATTAACGAACATTCTTACCTATGGTGGGCGCGAGATGTTAAGTTATCCGCTCACTATTTATCATCAAGGTCTGCAGCGTTTCTTCCTGTTTGTGGTTCCCCTGGCTTTTGGCACGTATGTCCCGACCTGCTACCTGCTTGGTATATCCCTGCCATTTGGATTGCCAGCGGAAATCGCCTTTGGTGCGCCACTCGTTGCCCTGGCTTTCGCGCTGGTTGCTGGAGCCACGTGGCGTTTCGGCGTGCATCGTTATCAGAGCACAGGTAGCTAGTCGAAAGGAGTAATTCAAATGAAGGCAATGATTGAGGCTGAGGGCCTGAGCAAGACATTTAGAGTTGCACGCAGACGACCCGGATTATTAGGTGGATTACGCAGCGTCGTCGATCCCCAGGTGCGAGTTGTTCCTGCTGTACACGAGCTGTCTTTACACATAGAACGTGGTGAAATGATCGGCCTGGTTGGCCCTAATGGCGCTGGCAAGTCTACGACCATAAAGATGCTCACAGGTATTCTCATGCCCACTGGTGGGCGTGTGCGCGTAGCCGGACTGAATCCGATGCGCCAGCGGCGAGAACTTGCCTCACGTATCGGCGTAGTCTTCGGCCAGCGCTCACAACTGTGGTGGGACTTGCCGCTCATCGATTCGCTGCGCCTGCTGCGACACCTCTATCGCGTGCCAGAGAAGCACCATAGCGATAACCTGGTCCGTTTGCGCAACATGCTCGACCTGGATGAGTTCCTGGATACTCCCGTGCGCCAACTCTCGTTGGGGCAGCGCATGCGCGGTGACCTGGCGGCGGCGCTTCTACATGACCCGGAACTGCTCGACCTGGATGAACCAACGATTGGATTAGACGTAGTAGCGAAGGCCCGTATCCGCGAATTCCTGCTGGCAATCAATGCTGAGCAGGGTGTAACGGTGCTACTGACCACTCATGACATGGACGATGTAGAGACACTCTGCCCGCGTATGCTGATCATAGATCATGGCCGTAAGCTCTATGATGGCAGCGTGAACGAGATTCGCGAGCGCTTTGGTGGCGAACGCACGCTCATTGCAGTATTAGATCCCGCCGAAGCAGCTGCTATGCCCCATGATACTCAGGGCCAGCCTGTGCTTGAAGCATTGCCTGATGGAGTATGCCAGGTGCAAGCTGAGGTACCGCGCATCTGGCTAACTTTCGGCAAAGATAGTCTTCCTGCTCATGAACTGGTGTCGTGGTTGGGAGCGCGTTACCGTTTGAGGGATGTCACTTTCCAGGAGCCAGAGATCGAGGATGTGATTCGACGCATTTATGAGGAAGGGTTGTTGCTTGGGAAGGATGAGGTGTCTGCGCAGGTTTCATGAGTCAATGCTCTTCTGGCCATGTCTAAGACCAGCAGTGTTCATCACATTTGCGTTAGCATCAGCTTGTTGCGGCTTCGTATCCGCGTGTATACTTAGGGTTAGCCTGGCAGAGTTGAGATGCTAGTCTCAGGTAACATCTGCTGAATATTGGAGGGACATATGGACATCTTGATGCTTAATGAAACGGAGGTCCAGAGATTGTTGGACCCTGACGCGCTCCTGGACGCGTTGGCCGAGGGATTCAAGGCGCAAAGTAGCGGCCTTGTTGATGCCCCGAAACGCAATGGGGTTTCCGTCCCAGACATGGGTTTTCTGCTCGCCATGCCAGCTTATCAACAGGGCCGCGAAGTCACCGTCAAGCTGGTCTCCGTCTTTCACGGCAACAAGCAGCTCGGCATCCCTTCGCACCAGGCCCTCATCTGCTTATTCGATCCCGAGACGGGTACTCCCCTCTCGTTCATGGACGGGACCTATATCACTGCGCTCAGGACTGCTGGCGCAGCCGCCCTCTCGACCAGGCTGCTGGCACGCACGGACACACGCGTGCTGGCGATTGTAGGCGCCGGGGTGCAGGGCCGCTCGCATCTGAAGATGCTTCCCCGCGTGCGTCCGTTCACCGAGATCCGAATTGCTTCGCGCCACTTCGCCGATGCGGAACAGCTCGCGGCAGCAGATTCCCGGGCACGCGCGGTTAGGACCGCTGAGGAGGCAGTGCGCGGAGCTGACGTCGTGTGCCTGTGCACTAACGCCGGTGAGCCAGTAGTAAGCGCTGACTTGCTCGTGCCCGGGATGCATATCACATCGGTTGGCTACGCACCTCCGGGCGGAGAACTGGATCGCAGGGTGATCGAGCGGGGCCGCCTCTTCGTGGAGACCCGGCTGGCCTTCGAGCCTCCACCGGCTGGCTGCGGTGAACTGTCCGGTCTCGATCCGAGTGCTGGTACCGAGCTGGGCGAGGTCTTGCTGGGCCGGTTCCTGGGACGGGAGTCCAACGACGAAATAACCGTCTATAAGGCAATGGGGCACGCATGCGAGGATATGGCTGCGGCAAGCCTCGTCTATCACCGTGCTAAGCAGGATGGAACTGGCCGCACCGTGGTGCTCTAAGATGCCGGGGGGACGGGAAACAGGGGTGAAGCCTGGAGGTCAATGTCGCAAAGTACTTCTTTGCCGGTGGGAGTAAACCAGAAAGCATAGCCAGCAATCAGGGATGGGGCTAGTTGATCCCTATTGCGCATACTGAAAATCGTACAACCTCCGGTACACTCCCTGGCGGTCCAGCAATTCCTCGTGTGTGCCCTCTTCCACGATGCGTCCTTTGTGCATGACAATGATGCGGTCAACGTTACGGATGGTGGAAAGCCGGTGAGCGATGATGATGGAAGTGCGATTGAGCATCAACTTGTTTAGAGCGTCCTGGATCAACACCTCGGTTTCTGTGTCAACGCTCGAAGTCGCCTCGTCCAGGATTAGCAGGATTTCGGGATTGAACGCGATGGCCCTGGCGAAGGCGAGCAACTGTTTTTGCCCGACTGAAAGCCCTGCGCCGCGTTCGCGTACTTCCTCATTGTATTGGTGGGGCAGTTGCTCGATGAAATGTGCCGCGTTCACGTACTCTGCTGCCCGGCGCACCTGCTCATCGCTGATATGCTGTTCGTGCAGGCGTATATTGCTTGCGATGGTGCCCGAAAAGATAAATGGGTCTTGCAATACTGCCCCGACGTGTTGGCGCAGGTCTTTCTGGCGAACCTCACGTACGTCAATGCCATCGACCAGCACTGCGCCTTTCTGCACATCATAGAAGCGCGAGATCAAGCTGATGAGCGAAGTTTTACCCGCGCCGGTTGCGCCCACAAATGCCACTCGTTCTCCTGGACGGATCTTAAATGAAATGCCCTTCAATACCCACTCGCCGGGGTTATAGGCAAACCACACATCGTGTAACTCGATCTCTCCCTGGACGTTGCCGAATTGCTGTGGCTCAGACGGGTCTTGTATGGTCACAGGCTCGTCGAGCACCTTGAAGATGCGCTCAGAACTTGCCATTGCCGATTGGAGAATGTTGTACTTTTCCGCCAGGTCGCGCACCGGCAGGAAGAAGCGCTCCACGTATTGCAGGTAGGCGACCAGCGCTCCCAATGTCAGAGCGCTCACGAGGACTCGACCGCCTCCGTACCAGATAATCAGCGCCACCGCAACCGCGCTCAAAAAGTTTGTGATCGAGCTAAATGAGATAAAGTAGAGCAATGAACGTATTGTCTGATGCAGATAATCGCGGTTCAGGTCGTCGAATCGCTCGAAGTTGCGTAGCTCGCGATTAAACAACTGTACAATGTGCATACCTCCGATATTCTCTGCTATATAGGCGTTGATACGCGCGAGGCGCACGCGTATGGCGCGGAAGTTATCGCGCATGGCAACACGGAAATACGAAGCGATCCAGAAGAGCGGGGGCAACACGACGAAAGTCACCAGCGCCAGTTGCCAGTTGATGACCAGCAGCAAGATGGTTATGCCGAGGATGGTGAGCACATCACCAAGAATGGAGATAGCTCCTGAGGTAAACATCTCATTCAACGCGTCTACGTCATTGGTGAGGCGGGTCATTAGTCGTCCGACGGGATTGTGATCAAAATATGAAAGAGACAGGCGTTGCAGGTGATCGAACATCTGTGAACGCATATCAAACATGATGCGCTGCCCAATGATGCTGAGAAGCAGGACATGTAGATAGCGCAGTATCAGACCTGCAGTGAGAACCAGGAAGTAGACTGACGCCACGCCCAGCAAGCCCATACCCCGCTGGGTTTCGCTCAACGTCTGTGTCTTAGGGGCAATGTAGTGGTCTATACCGTATCCGATCAAGGCAGGACCAATGAGATCCACCAGCGAAACGAGGATCAGGAACACCAGGGCTGCTATGGTTAAGCGGATGTACGGTCGCACGTAGGTCAGCAATCGGTGCATGAGGCGTGCGTCGTATGCTTTACCCAGTATCTCATCTTCCTGGAAAAAGGTCGCCATTGTCTGATTCCTCTAGCTCTTCGCCAATCAATTGGCGGCGATACATCTCGGCATAAAGTCCGCGCTCCTGTAACAGCGTTTCGTGATTGCCTTCTTCAACGATACGTCCCTCATCAATTACCAGAATATGGTCGAGATTCTTCACAGTAGAGCAGCGATGCGAAATGACAATCGTTGTGCGCCCCTGCATCACATTGCGCAGGTGTGCGAGAATTTCCGCTTCGGTATGTGTATCAACACTGGACATCGCGTCATCGAGAATCAAGATGGCGGGATCTTTGGCAATAGCTCTGGCAAGAGCAGTACGCTGTTTCTGGCCCCCTGAAAGCGTCACGCCGCGCTCACCTACCATTGTTGCGGTGCCTTGTGGAAAATCGCTGACGTCCTTCGCGAGTTGAGCGATCTCCATGACTTCTTGCATACGTTGCTCGCTTAATGACTGCGCGCCGAAACCAATATTTTCGGATAGGGGGACCGAGAATAAAAAGGTTTCTTGGGGTACAAAACCAATCTGACGCCGTAGCGAAGCCAGCGGTATCTGGCGTACGTCGATGCCATCGATGAGAACCTGCCCCTGGTTGACATCAAAGAGGCGAGGCACCAGGTTGACCAGTGTGGATTTGCCGCTGCCAGTTGGCCCCACGATCGCTAGCGAGGACCCTGCTTGTACTGCGATATTGATGTCATGTAACACCTCATGTTCGCCATAGGAGAAAAATACATGACGAAACTCCACTTTCCCCTGAAGGTGAAGTTCAGGCAGTTTTTTCACTGGCTCAACCGCATCCGCAATTGTGGGCTTGTAATTCATCACTTCGTTGATACGTATCATCGAGGCTGAACCTTGTTGGAAGAGGTTCACGACCCAGCCAAAGGCAATCATCGGCCAGGTGAGTTGTGCCAGGTATCCCATAAA
Organism: Chloroflexota bacterium; assembly: GCA_046726655.1. Classification (GTDB taxonomy): domain Bacteria; phylum Chloroflexota; class Ktedonobacteria; order Ktedonobacterales; family Ktedonobacteraceae; genus DATMNR01. The sequence continues at coordinate 13,637 of JBKPAZ010000266.1, read as the reverse complement.
TTGTACAAGTTGACCAAGCGAAATGCGTCCGTGTATGACATCTAGTCCACCACGCCAGAGCAGTATAACTGAGGCCACCCCTGCCAGGAAGAACATCGCTGGCCATAATATTGCGTAGACCCTGGCGTAGCTGATGCTCCGGCTCACATATTCGCGATTGGCTGCTCGAAACGCTTCGAGCTCATGATCTTCTTGTCTATAGGCTTTGATAATGCGGATGCCTGATAGATTTTCCTGAGCATGTGCCGACACTTCGCCAAATTGATCCTGTACAGCCTTATAGCGGCGCTCAATCTGGCGGCCAACTACAATAAAGACAGCCGTTATCAAGGGGAGTATGATGGCTGCATACAGTGTAAGCTGGACATCAATGGTGAGCATAAATGTGATGGTGACAGTAAATGCCACGATGGTGTTCATGAGGTTACTGATGCCAGGACCGAGCATACTGCGAATGGCGGTCAGATCATTGGTGGCCCGGGCAACAAGATCACCAACTTTGTGATGCTGGAAATAATCCAGTTCGAGCTTCTCAAAATGCTTGAAGAGGTTAGCACGCAGTTCGTATTCTATTTGCCGTGAAGCTTTTGCCTGGAAAAAGCGTCCATAAAATGCCAGGACTGCCTGCACTGCGCCCGCGACAATAATTAATAATGCATAGCGTACTAGTAATGCCCCATTAGCGCCTGCCTGGAGACTGTCAATCGCTAAACGTATCAGGTAGGGTTGGAATAGCGCAACGATGTTGGCACATATGAGAAATAAAAAGCCGCCAATCATGGCGACTCTGTACCGGTACAGGTAAGAGCGTAATGCTATTAATGCGGACATACATTTATTGTACTATGTAATCGAGAATTAATCCAATTGGAAGTTATAGGGGCAAGATTATGCTTTCGCACTTCTTCATCTGGATAGTGGAACATTCACCGAGAGCCGATGAATCGGCAGCGGGCGTCCTGAACGCAGTGAAGGATCAATCGGCCCCTACGCTCGGTCTATAGTATCTTGCTTAGACCAGGAGTTCGGTGAGGTCGCCCACCAGCTTTTGAATCTCGCGCAACCGGCGCTCAGCCAGCTCGACGTTTTCAAGCGCCTGGGCCAGAATACGCTCCTCCAAAGAGGAGTATGATTCGGCAATCTCAGGGTCAATGGAGCCGCCAATCAGCTCTAATGCGCGATTCAGTTTTGCTTCAGGTGTGTCAGGTGTGGTTACCATCAATCATTTCACCTCGTTTTTTAAGGCTTTGACTACGATTTCGACGAGATTGTTTATATGAGCAAATGGTAAATCCATTGCCAGGAGTTATCGCGCTTTCCCCTTTGAAAATGCTTTCAATACTCAATACGTTGATTATGGGTAATTAGTTACAATGCGTAACCAATTGTCGGCACCAAGATCGCTACTCTTTTCAACGTCTATAATACACTAGACGCGCTAAAATCCAAAAAGGGGGGTACCACATTCCTATTCCTGAAGCCACAAGTACTGTTGAGCCTATAATCTCTTTGTATGAAATAGGATAGATGAGCTGTAACATCTCGTATTTTTCTCTCGAATGATATTACAGCTTTTCACATCACTATTCGTTACGATCTATCAACTAACGTTAACTACCAGATTCATGCCTACGTGAACTGTGCATAAGATGTTAAATTTACCAGCCGTATTAAATGGCCCAATATTGACGCTGCCGCCGGAGACGGTCACGTTGTTGATTACAGGCGCTCCTGGCTGTACAGAAAGTTGGGGTGTCTGATTAACCCACATACCATTTGTGATGATGTGTAAAACCTGGACATCATCGACAAGCGTGACTTTCGAACCTTTGGGAATATTGACGCATTTCTGTACGAAATTGCTCGCGTCCATATGCACAGTTCCACTCGCGCAGCCACCGCCACTGCCGCCGGTGGTCGGTGTGGTCCCTGTAGTAGTGGTAGTGGTAATGGTGCCAGGGCGTGAGCAGGCCGCCAGTAGGACACTACCGAGCGCCAATGCAGCCAGGAACATTACCAGGATCTTCAGTCGCTTACTATTCATCGCATTACTACCTCTCAAATCAAAATATCATGATATTTCGCCGGGCAGATACCTGCCCTATAACCTTTCTGATCGGGCACAGTTTTACGTCCGGCGGTCAAACGTATCTAACGAGCCACCTACCACTACGGTGTGACCGCTCGGTAGCGTTGCATCCATCGCTGCTTTCACGATCGCCTGGCCCATGTCAGTAACTGTGGGCAAAGGACCACCCCTTTGTCGCCGCTCTTCACTAATACCTGGCACAACCCGCTCCATGAGCTTCGCCATGATCGTTCCCTCGATCAAGTCACCTGTGATGACGAGTAAGCGAATTCCCTGGTTGGCCAATTCCTGTTGTCGTATACGTAGTGCTTGTTCTCCGGCATGCTTCGTTTCCGCAACAGGAGTATAGACGGGTGCGTAATGGATCTGTCCATGCAGATGCGCCCAATGACTGGTAACGTATATGACCGCGCCCCCTTTAGACATAAAGGGCAACGCTCCATCTAAAAGTGTGAGTTGTGCATCGCGATTGATGCGTAGAGGATAGGATGGGTCGGCAGCGGCAATGTCACGTTCTAGCCCTCCAGCAGCATTGAGTATGAGTAGATCCAGGCGATCACTCCAATCTCTTAGCGTTGCAAAGAGCCGATCTATGTCTACCTGTAGCGTTATGTCGCAGCGCACCGCCAGCGCACGCACGCCACGCCGGGTCATTTCGGCGGTAACCTCATTAGCTCGTGCTGACTTATTCCGGTATGTGATTGCTACGTCATAGCCGTGAGTAGACAAGCTGAGGGCAGTAGCTGCTCCGATGCCACGCGAGCCTCCAGTAATGAGAGCTACCGGGTGTCGAACGAATTCCATATTTCCGCTCCTTTGTTACTCACTCCAATGAAACAAATTCAATCATCAAAACGCTTGAAAATCAAACATGAGTTGTGACCACCAAAGCCCATCGAGTTTGACAGAGCTACACGCACCTCAGCTTGTCGCGCCTCGTTGGGTACATAGTCTAGATCACATGCGGGGTCGGGATGATGCAGATTGATGGTTGGCGCTATTACTCCTGTCAAGATACTCATAATACAGATCACAGACTCGATTGCTCCAGATGCGCCCATAGTATGTCCAGTCATCGATTTGGTAGAACTGATAGGCACCCGGTAGGCATATTCGCCAAAGCAGTTTTTGATGGCTTGTGTCTCTGTACGGTCATTGAAAGGGGTCGAGGTGCCATGAGCGTTGATGTAGTCGACCTGCTCGGGCTGTAATGCTGCCTTCTGTAATGCGCGACGCATAGCTCGCACCAGCCCTGTCCCTCCAGGCGAAGGCTCGGTGATGTGGTATGAATCTGCGGTTGACCCGTACCCTACTATCTCGGCAAGAATCGTTGCTCCGCGGCCTTTGGCGAAATCCAGTTCCTCCAGGATCAACATACCTGCTCCGTCTCCCATCACAAAGCCATCGCGTGTGGCGTCGAAAGGACGACTTGCTCCCTGAGGATCATCATTGCGGCGGGAGATGGCATGCATATTATCAAAAGCTGCCATTGCTATCGGGGTCAATCCTTTTTCCGATCCTCCAGTAATCATAGCCTTAGCATCACCTCGGCGAATCGTTTCCCATGCTTCTCCTATGCTATTACTACTCGTGGCGCAAGCAGAAACTGTGGCCCAATTCGGTCCCTTCGCCCCTGTTACAATCGAGACGATACCAGGCGCTCCGTCAACTATGATCATATTGGGAAAATGTGGACTGATACGTTCAGGACCTTTCTCAAAGAGGACATGGAACTGATCATGGACGGTCGTCAGGCCACCTATCCCACTGCCAATGCATACGCCTACGTCAAATGCATTCTCTTCTGTGATTTTCAACCCTGACAGGGCTAATGCCTGTTTAGCGGTGGCTACGGCATAATGTTCGTAGGGATCGGTGCGGCGGATTTCTTTACGATCCAGGTAGAGAGAAGGATCAAATTGCTTGATTTCAGCGCCGAAATGAACGCGAAACCGACTCGTATCATAGGAGGTGATCGGTCCAACGCCAGATCTTCCCTGGCACAATGACTCCCATGACGATGCCACATTGTTACCCACAGGAGTGAGCAATCCCATACCAGTTACAACTACACGAGGCGGCATGATATCTCCTTATTGCATTCTCAATCCCGCAACTTCCTTTTGCGGAGAACACGTGTAGAAATCCATGTTAGTTCAGACGGGAATTCTAGAATCGATATAGATCAGAATGGTCTTATAATTCGGCATGCGAAAGCATCTCCTATTATTGACTCCAGCGTGTTCTATTGTACCATCATTTCAGCGGACAATGCCAATGAGTGCCTGAAAGGGTATGGCTCAACTGTGGAGCTATTCGAGTGAGAATAGCTCAAGCATTAGACTATAGGTTCATTGCAGTTTTGGAACTTACGTTTGTCTTGACTTTCATCATGCATCATGGTATGATAAAAGTGTTCCAGAAGGGAACATCCAGGGAAGCAAAGAGACCCTGGCATCTGGCGAGAGGCCTCGCATTGGTAATCCGAAAGGAGATCTTATGAAACCAATGAAGAAACCAATACGCCTTTTAGGGATGGTATTTCAGATCGACTAGTAGGGCCCGTGAAGGCGGGCATACCGAGCCTCTGAGCTTACTGATCATAACCTGGCTTACCGCGTTTATCTCTTGCTTGCGCAGAATAACCGGTCTTTACGACGGCTTACGTCACAGGATTGCGGGAGTATCCAGAGGAATTACTAAGGGCATATCTACATACACAATGCCCCTCTATATGTAATAGAACTCGGTTGAACGTGCCACGGGAGTTGTGCAGAAGAAAACACAGAGGGCCTGGATGATTAAGTCTCCAGGCCCTTCTGCTTTTTGGCGAACTCAAGCTAATCGCCAAGTGAAAGTATTGACATAAAGGCCTCTTGCGGAATCTCCACGTTACCCACCATTTTGAGGCGTTTTTTGCCCTCTTTCTGTTTCTCCAAGAGCTTGCGTTTGCGCGTAATATCGCCACCATAACATTTAGCTAGCACATCTTTGCGCACGGCTTTGACCGTCTCACGGGCTATAATGCGCGAGCCGATAGCGGCCTGGATGGGTACCTCGAAGAGTTGACGTGGTATCAGTCTGCGCAGTTTTTCGACCAGGAGGCGTCCCTGCGCATATGCTTTATCACGATGCAGAATGAGCGACAAAGCATCAACAGGGACACCGTTGACGAGGATATCTAGCTTCACCAGGTCTGCTTCGTGATAGCCACCGAAGCTATAATCGAGCGAGGCATAGCCCTGTGTACGTGATTTGAGCTGGTCATAGAAATCGGTGATGAGCTCGGCTAGAGGTATTTTGTACGTGAGCAATACCCTCTCTTCCTCGATATACTTCATCTCATGAAAAGCACCGCGCCGTGTTGTGACCAGGTCCATGATCGTACCGATGTGGCGACTGGGCGTGAAGATCGAGATATCCATCCATGGTTCTTCAATCTTCTCAATTTCGTCCGCGTCGGGAACCTTGGAAGGGTTATCCACTTTCAACACTTCACCATCGGTCCTGGTGACGTAATATTCCACGCTCGGTGCTGTCGCAAGAATGTCGAGATTATACTCGCGCTCGATGCGTTCCTGGATGATTTCCATGTGTAAAAGTCCCAGGAAGCCACAACGGAAACCAAAGCCAAGGGCGGTTGATGTCTCTGGTTCGTAGAAGAGTGAGGCGTCATTTAATTTCAGGCGATCCAATGCATCACGTAGCAGTGGATATTCATTGCCCTCCACCGGATAGATACCCGCAAAGACCATCGGTTTGGCGGGTTTATAGCCCGGCAACGCTTCGATATGACCGAGCGCACCAGGTGTCGTCACCGTGTCTCCTACGCGGCAATCTTTTACGTTTTTAAAGCCTGTGGCGAGATAGCCTACCTCTCCGGCAGACAGTGTACCTGAGGAAATCAAACGAGGTTGGAAATACCCGGCTTCCAGTATCTCGGTAGTACTGCCTGTAGCCATCATCGCGATGCGTTCGCCTGCTTGTAGCTCCCCATCGACGATACGCACATAAGCAATGACTCCCTTGTACGAGTCATAGTGGGAGTCAAAAACGAGGGCACGCAGCGGCTGGTGAAGATTGCCTTTGGGGGGCGGAATATGTTGAACAATGGCTTCCAGGATATCCTGCGTGCCAATGCCCTCCTTTGCCGACGCCAGTATAGACTCGTCTCCAGGCAAACCGATCACATCCTCGATCTCCTGTTTCACTCGCTCAGGATCAGCGCTTGGCAGGTCGATCTTGTTGATTACGGGTATGATATTCAGGTCGGCTTCCAGCGCAAGGTAGAGGTTGGCGAGGGTTTGTGCCTCGATACCCTGAGTGGCATCAATCACGAGCAGAGCGCCTTCGCACGCGGCAAGACTACGCGATACCTCGTACGTGAAATCAACATGACCTGGAGTATCGATCAGGTTCAGTTCGTACTGTTCGCCATTGAGCGCGCTATAGAGCATGCGTACCGCCTGTGCTTTAATGGTGATGCCCTTCTCTCGTTCCAGTTCCATCTGGTCCAGCGTCTGTTCCATCAACTCGCGCTTGGATACGGTGCCTGTATATTCGAGTAGTCGATCAGCGAGTGTGGATTTACCGTGATCAATATGGGCAATAATACAGAAATTTCTAATATGTGCCTGATCCGTCATTCAATAATTCCTCCGCACAACACTTCATCTCCATCCTCGCCACCATAAAAGACGGCTGCCTGTCCGGGAGTAATGGCACGCTGTGGGCGCGCAAAAGTCACGTGCACACGCTTCCCTTCCAGGGGAGTGACCACTGCTTCCTGTTCTGGTGCTTTGTAACGTATGCGTGCCAGGGCATTAAAGGGTTCTGATGGTGTTTCACCGCTGACGTAGTGCATCTTGCCGACAACACAGCTCGTCTTCTCCAGCGCCTCGGCAGGCCCTACGATAAGGGAATTTTGCTCTGAGTCAATTTTGAGCACATGTAGGGGTTCTGGAGAAGTTAAACCCAGACCTTTGCGCTGCCCGATAGTGTAGTATGCCAGTCCCCGGTGACGTCCCAAGGGCTTCCCACTCAGGTCGAATATTGGTCCGGGTCGGGGGAGCTGGATCATGCCATTTGACTGTATTGTTGCGCCGACCCCGACTGGCTCTTTCTCCGCCAGTGCCACTGCGTAGCGGTCAATGAAACCTCGATAATCGTTTTGCGCGACAAAGCAGATCTCCTGGCTCTCAGCCTTCGTTGCCACGGTCAGCCCTCGTTCCGCTGCCATAGCCCGCACTTGCGGCTTCGTGTATGGCCCGAGAGGAAAGCAGGCATGGGCAAGTTGCTTTTGATTGAGTACATGCAGTACGTATGACTGGTCTTTCTTTCGATCAAGTCCTCGTCGCAACCTGCGCTTGCCTGTAGTGGGGTCAGTGTCTACACGTACATAATGACCCGTTGCCAGGTACTCTGCGTCGAGCGCCAGCGCACGATTGAGCAGCAAGGTAAAGCGGATGTGGCGGTTACAGGTCAGGCATGGGTTTGGCGTGCGACCCGCAACGTATTCCTGGTAAAAGTAATCTACCACGTTTTCCTTAAACTCATGCTCAACGTTGACGAGATAAAAGGGTATGTCGAGCTTACGTGCGACCCGCCTGGCATCATCGACCGATTCTAGTGAGCAGCATTTATTTTGCGCCACGCGTACGATGCCATCGTCTTCGATCTCGCCCGGTTCAGACCACAGGCGCAGCATCATGCCGATCACCTCGTGACCTTCTTCCTTAAGTAGCGCGGCAGCTACCGAACTGTCTACGCCGCCGCTCATCGCGACGACTATTCTTGCCATGCGTTCTGCTCCTGAGAGTTAGATGATGAAGTACCCAATTGCTTTATGCAGAAAAAATGACTAACCCGTGGGCTAGTCTTTGTTGTTACGCCTACCTACATTTTTGTGTGTGCTGGCTGGTGATGCCCTTGCGTGCCACGTAAAGGGTAGCACAGAGTGCTTAGATTGTCAAATAACTCTCGACTATAAAGCCTCTTTCGTGTATAATGGCTCCAATAGATCACCAGAGTTCGTCAAGCCTATAGTATAGTGAAAACTGAAACGAAACACTTTATTTCGTAGCGAAGTTAGACGTTCTACAGATAGGTGTAGCTAACAAATACCGGTTCAAAGAATAAGCCCGAAAAGCCTGAAATATTTTAAGAGGTCTGCCGGGCAGGGAGTATGTAACAATGGCTAAAAAGACAGCAAATACACGTAGCGCAGCACAGCGCAACAGGCCAAAAACGCAGAAAAGTGTTGAACTTGTGCGTCAGACCTCCGCGGAGAAAGAGGTTGAGGTTGATAATAGTCCAGAAGCGACAAGCGTTGGGGTAGCCATTTCAGCGGATACATCTCCAACTTCTCTAACTGAGAGCGAGAGTACGAAAACTGCTACTGGTACTGGTACAGCCCCCAAAACAAGCGCTTCGGCTCGTCTCGCTGCCCGCCGCCAGGCTACGCAGAAAACACAGCGCTCAGCGACAACTCTCATTACTGCAGAGCATTATCGTTATGTGCGTAATGATCTGATTTATATCGCAATCCTGGCAGCTATCATGTTCTCAATACTCATCACATTATTCTTTGTGTTACGATAGGTTGCCGAGGGGTTCATAAGCGGTAAAGCTTACGCTTAGGCTGGTATGGAAGTCCCGACTGCTATTTCGCTCACAGTGTAGAAGCAGAAAAAAGAGAGAAGCACTGATCGCAAGTGTTGTTTCAGTACTTCTCTTTTATATGTCACGAGTGGCTTCAGTAGAGGTAGGAATGACCTCCAAGCCAGATGCGAAGTCCGGGTTAGTGCATCAGGGGGCCGGTGCCAATACCAGCAGGAATACCATGACGGAATGCTGCTGGAATAGTCACGCCCAATACTCGCTGCATTGCCATCGTATGGCTGCAGTCGCCCCAGTCGTGGAAGAATCGACAGGTACAGTTCCATTCACCGTTATCATAGGTTGTGGTGTGGAGATCGTTCTCGCCCCGGAACGTCGCCTCGAAGCGAGTAAACTGAATGCGGTCAGGTTCTTCCGCGTAACGCTTAGCTTTTGCGATCTTATTGATCATACTTGAATTCACTGTCGGTACTCTCCTTAAAATCTAGCAACCACTCCGCGGCCACTTTTCGTTTCTTTATACGCATGTTGGTGCGTAGCTTACATATTATCGCGCACCTTCCAGTCCACGTATGAATGCGCCGTTAGCTCGATAGAGACTCTTCTTTCCTCCTTTCGTAAGATTGCTGCTCACTCGTATCCGACGAGCGCTCAGAGAGTTGGCCCAAAGAATGAAGAAAAATCGATGAGCCCGGCACTATTGTGCGTATAGATGAAGATAAAAAAAAACCAGGGCAAACTATCCCTAGTATTTCTGTTTACGTAACACCTCGATCTGCCACTGACTCTGTCAGCAATGCACCCCGCGATGTAGATGAAACCGAGTCCATAGCAACTAACCTCGTCAGTTAACATCTCATTCCTGTGTTAGAATGGATTGATTATACCATATGCAATAGCGAATGTCCACCCTTTTAGCAAATTTGGAGGCACGAATCTGCCCCCTTTTGAGTATGAGAAGTGCTGTGAGTACTTTGTGATATTGCTCAAACATGACTCACCACATTGTGCCAGGGATAACGGTAAAGCATCAGTTCTCTCTTCCATAGAAGTCGTTTATTGATACCAATCCGCTAAAGAATGTTACTGCGCTACCAATTGCCTTGCTTCCTCGCTTATCATATTCTCATACACTTCGTACACCTTGCTGGCGACATTTTTCCAACTAAATTGGAGCACTGATGGGCGGGCAGCCTGGCGCATGCGCTTGAGCAAAGCAGGATGTTGCAGCAGCGTATCCAGTCTTTCCGCAAAAAAACCAGGGCAGCGTGGAACCAGGAATCCTGTCTCATTGTGTTGGACTATCGTTGTAAGCCCCCCCGCGCGCGTAGCCACCACGGGAGTACCACAAGCTAACGACTCAACAGCGGCAAGCCCGAAGCTCTCATGATACGAGGGAACTACCGTCACATCTGCAGCGCTATAGATCAGCGGGAGTTCGTTTTGTGGAAGTGCTTCTGTAAAATGCACTCGTTTGCTGATCTTCAATTGCGCAGTCAACTCTTGAAGCTGCTTCACGTCTTTATCCTCTGAAGATGTTCCCCCCACAATCACAATTTGTGCCTTTTCCTCCATCATTGCTGCCGCGCGCAGCAGCAGATCAGGTCCTTTAAAGGGATCAAGTCGACCCACAAATAACAGTACGGGCTGATTGCGCTTGAAGCCGAGTTTTTCTCGTGCCTGCTGCTGATCCTGTGGTTTAAACAGCTTGAGATCAACACCACCGGGAATAACTTGTACTTGCCCCGGAGTAACTCCGTAATGGCGTATGATCTGCATGCGCTCATCGTTGGTTGAGGCAATGATCCTATCAGCTTGTTGGATCAAGCGGAGCTCCATCTCCAAACGTATTGCAGGTTCAGTTTCTTTGGGATTAGCCAGTTGCTTCAAATATGCCAGTGTGTGCGGCATAGTAACGTGCGGAACGGCCCAACGTTGCGCAAGCTGCATAGCGGCAACGCCCGAAAGCCAGTAATGGCTATGCAGTACATCGTAGCGTGTTTTTTCACGGTGGTGAAATTCATTCATACGTTGGGCGAAAACAGGCAAGAACTGATAGAGATCATGCTTGCTAATAGGGGCTGAGGGTCCGGCTTGAATATGGATTACCCGCACATGAGGGGTAAGCTGAACAATATGTGGAGAATGTTCGTTTGTCCGACGAGTGAAGATATCAATTGTATTCTGGGATTGACCCAATTCGCGTGCCAGTTGTTGAATGTATACGTTCATGCCGCCAGCATCCCGGGTTCGTCCTGGCATATCCAGCGGGGACGTGTGGACACTGAGCATGGCTACTGAATAACTCATAGTGAGTATGCTCCTCTTCTTCGATTGTGACTAAAGTTTATTGCAGATGCGTGGCCAGCGTCCTTCGCTCTCCAGCAAGATGTGTTTGAGCATGGGCTGCCTCCTTTCTTTCTTCTTTTTCCCTTTAATGTAACAACTTTAGAGATGAATTAATTCTGTTCAGGGTGTAGACCTTTTTCTGCGTTTCCGTAGGGTATCAATTGCCTTGTGCATCTGGCGCATATCTGCGCCCTGTGCTTGTGTTAGCTCTTCCAGGCAATCGATACGCTGCTGGAGAGCTGTTGCAAACTCAGCAGGTGTGATACTGGCCCAGTTTGCCAGCTCGTCAAGGATGGATTGATCCGCATGTTCAAATGTATCATCGAAGTCATTCCATAGGGAGAGTGGTAGCGGTATAACAGCATCAGGACAGTTCGGGTCAGCCTGGGGTTGCAGAAAGTGTGTAGTAAGCCAGCGACGGCGTAATGGATAGACGCGTCCCACCAGCCCAATGTTTACGACAAGTCCCAGGTGACGTACGTCTCCGGCACTTACTCTCAGATCATGTTGGTACATATGTATTACATCGTCGATAGTGTCAGCATGTACGCTTGTTGCTATATGGTATCCTCTCGCCGGCAGGGTCAAATAGCGCCGCGCGACGCGTCCCCACATATAGATAGGTAGGTGATCGCTTACCTCGTTGCACAACGCGTAGGTGCGAGCAGGATCAATGTCTGGTAATTGGGTGAATGCAAAATCCTCGTACATGCCTGACATATACGCCAATGCTGTCCCTTCCGGCAAAAATTGGAGCAAGGCGTTGAGCGTCGTGGTTTTACCAATTCCCGGTTGTGGATCAGTTGGACCCGCTACGGTGAGTGATGCTCCGTGTTCTAGAATCAACCAGGCCATTGCAACCGTCTTTACGTCAACACTACCGAGTGCGATAATTTGCGCCATTGAGAGTTGACGCCTCGAATCATAGTGCCACCAGTAGCGTTCATATGGATCACGCGGATCAAACATGCTCTTTTCCCTTTCAACGTGACAATGGATATCTATGCCTTCTGTTCTCCCTCTGCCTGCCCTTCGACGTTCGGTTTCTCAGGTTCAGGTATGGGTGGCTTGAGCCATCCTGGCTGGGGGCTCCAGCTAATAGCGAGAACCCGTGAGCGGCGTTCGGGATCCAATTCGACAAGACTCACGGATGCATTATCGATCAAGAATGACCCGGCTCGCCTTGCTTCCAGACCTGTATAATTGGCGACTAGCAATTTAACTATGTCTGCATGCGTTACAAATGCCGGGTAGGCGCCGATTGATTCTTGCTTGAGCCAGCGTTCGACTGCAGCAACTGCCCGTTCCTGTACCTGGGGAAATGTTTCGACGCCATCGGGGCCAACTGTTGGATCCTTCACAAAGGCTTTCCAGGCAGGATCGTTTTTGGAGAGCTCATCAAAACTTTGTCCTGTCCACTGACCTAACTCAATGTCCATCAGATCAGGTTCAAATTGAATTTCGAGCTTGTGCGGCTGCGCAATGATCTCGGCAGTATCGCGTGCCCTTTCAAGCGGGCTGCTAATAATGGCGCTAATTGGAATGACAGTTAGCGCATCCGCCAGGCGAGCAGCCTGCTGTCTACCTGTATCATTAAGTGCTACTCCTGGAATCTGTCCAGGAAGGCGGTGTTCCACATTCCAAAAAGTTTGCCCATGCCGAATTAAAAGCAGGGTTTGTTTCATACCAGTGTGAGTTCTTTCCACCAGGTGAGATTGCCTGAAGCAGAGCGGTATTCGCCACTGACAAAAATGCCAGCCCACGCTCAGGTAAATCCACAGTACGGCGATCCAGCCACGAACAACGCTGGTCAGTCTTCTCAAGTAACCTCTTATGGCATCAATCAGGTCAAGTAGTGTGCTTTGACCCGATATACACATTAGCTGAGTATTTGGTCTGGGATATCCTCAAGCAACATCCAACCAACCAATGTGTTTTTATTGTATCAGGGGAGAGGTTCAGGGTGCAAGCCAGGGGTGTCTGATGAAAAGGTGGCGTTGATATGCAGATAGCTCTTAGCATGCGCAAGTCAAATCAAGCACTGATTTTTGGTACATTGTGACGGATAGAGAATCAGGAAGAGAGAGCTTGTAAAAATGCTGCAACAATATGTTCTGTTTCTTCAGGATTTTGCGTTTCCATCAGTTGCATGCGTAATTCCTGTGCTCCTGGAAAACCGTTCGCGTACACTTTAAAAAATTTACGCAGTATCGGAAAATGCTTTGTATTTCCCCAGGTGTCCTGCCAAAGCCGCATATGCTCAAGCAAAAGGTGCAGTTTCTCTTGCGGTGTTTTATCACGTAACGTGATATTTTCTGAAAAGAGGTATGGGTTATCAAAAATGCCTCTTCCTATCATGGCTCCGTCTGCTCCGGCTTCTGCCACTTTTTGTTTCGCATCGCTGAGTGATTTCACATCCCCGTTCCCTATAATCAGCGTCGTACTGTTCATCGCATTTCTCATGTCAACCACTGTTTTCAGCTTGTCCCAATGTGCCGGGACTTTGGACATTTCAGAAACGGTACGCGCGTGAACGGTCAGCACAGCCGGTTTTTGTTCAAGGACAAAGGTAATCCAATCA
>JBKPAZ010000265.1:0-23283 GCA_046726655.1 Chloroflexota bacterium | reverse complement strand
CTACTGTCTCTACAAGTTCGGAAAGGGACTTACAGAGTAGCGCTCCCGCCTCTTTAAGCTGCACAGCTAATCCAGTATCGAGTACATCAGAAGAGGTTAACCCGAGATGGATGAAGCGCCCCTCCGCTCCCAGTTGTTCCTGGATGGAGCGCAGAAAAGCAATCATATCGTGATGGGTTTCCTGTTCGATCTGTTGCATACGCTCAGCGTTATAACGAGCAGCGCGTATCTTTTCGATAGCGTCCGGTGGGATAACGCCTTCGCGTGTCCACCCTTCGCAGACAAGCAATTCGACCTGTAGCCACAGGTCGGTTTTGCGTGTTGCTGACCAGATAGCAGCCATCTCTGGCAGGGAATAGCGTTCGATCATGCTATAAATTTGTTCCTTGATGTGTTACACTTCAGCGGAAAGACAAATTGCTACAGTAGTGTACCACACGAATATACATGTATGGGCTAGAAAGATCCGACATACATCAGGAGTGACAGTAACCCCATGAATATTGAGAATATCATTCGATATCGTTTTACTTCCCATACCCGGCATCTCACTACTCTAACTATCATTTCTGCTGTTGTGGTAGTAATTGCCGGTTCGGTGGCCTTGCTTGCAGGTTTTCGTGTAGCGCCTATAAATCTGGAAGGGCTGCTCTTACCTTCTTACATCATTGCGATGTGCGCAGTGGCCGTTCTGTTGCTAGTACTTGTCTTGCAATATGGCTATGCGCATTCAGGAGTGTGGGTTGAACCCGATAAGTTGCGTGTGCAGTTTCCTGGTATGGATGAGCAAGAGATGGCCTGGTCAGAGGCCCTCTTTGCCGTGGACGAGGGGGAAGAATACTTGCACGCGAGTAAGGGTAAGGAGGGCGTGGGATTTCTCTTTGGTGAGACGCGCTATGTTCGCCTGTATCTTGAGGGTATGATGCCAGAGCAACGCGCTCAAGTTGAGCAGGCAGTGGCAGAACATGTGCCGGTGCGCCAGCCTCGTCGCTTCACTCTCATGACACTCCTGAACACGAAAGGTGAACTGGTGGCGAGAGGACGGCTTTACCTGTTCGAGAATGAACTGTTGTGCGCAGAAAATCGTGGTGAGAAACGCGTATTTTTATATGCGCCCCTCAAAGATCTGGACTCTATCAAGCAACGCACCTCCTTTTATGTAGGAAATTTGGAGTGTGAGGCGTTCACATTCAGGTACCGGAAAGAATATGTGGTGATGCTCGGTTATGAAACGACCTTCAACAGGGGTATTGGTAGTAGTTCGCACTGGTCAGTAACTGGCAATGCAGCAGAGTGGGTTGAAGCTTTAGCCTCAAAATCATTGTCCTAATCGCTGTATAATGGTACACTAATGATAAGCGAAGGAAAGAGAACTGAGATACTGATATCTTAAGAGTGAGAGAAAGTCATAATAGAATCACTGGAAGAGGCATTTAAGGAAGTAGCACAGCTTCCTGAGGATGAGCAACGATACATTGTTGAGATTATAAGACAGGGAATAGCTTCAGAAAAGCGCTGGCAAACCCTTTTTCAAGACCCCAGGTCTGAACGCGTCCTGGAAAACCTGGTAGCCGAGGCACTTGCAGAGGATGCAGCCGGGGAAACAGAAGAGATTCGTGGAGAGACCTTTCTCTCATGAAGTCGAAGCGTACCAAGCAATTTCGCGCCCTCTTTGCAGAATTGCCGGCTCGACTTTGCAACAGCCCTGGTAGTCTGAAGGATTTCGGGCATAAATATGCTCCAAAAGGTGTTATAGTGTGGTAGAATAAGAAAAATGCGTAGTAGATGGTTAGTAGGGCAGTCTATCGAGGGCGAGGACAGGCCTCGCCTTTGCTGTGATTCCAGACTACTCTCTTGACGGAAGAGTCTTGTCCATGTACAATCATGCTCGCAGCCATAACTGTTGAAATTACTTGGGGGTTATTATGAAAAAAGGAATACATCCAAATTACGTCGAAGCCACAGTAAGTTGTGCCTGTGGAAATAGCTTTCAAACACTCAGCATCAAGCCCCTGTTGAAGATTGATGTCTGTTCAAATTGCCATCCATTCTTTACCGGGCAACAGCGCATTCTTGACACCGCAGGCCGAGTGGAGCGTTTCCGCAAGCGCTTCAATTTGCAGGAAGAGTAAGCTACTCAGGAATGAGGTCACGGGGATAAAGGCTGTTTTCAGGCCCTTATCCCTGTTTATTTGTACTTGTGCATGTTTGAATGTACATAAAGGGAAATACCCGTTGAATGGGCCTCAAAGGACGATCCTTTTCCTTATTGCTGATACTGGGGCAGGCCATCGCAGCGCTGCAAACGCAATTCGCAATGCTGTGACCTTGATTAGCCAAAAAGAGCAAGAGGAGTGGCTGGAACGGCAGCAAACTGGCACTGAAGTGCAAATGGGCACTCCAGCCCCACCGGGTTATCGCATTGAGATTGTTGATGTGTTTGAAGAGTATAGCCGTTTTCCGCTGCGTGAGACTGTGAAGCTCTATGGGCCGGCGATACGCTTTAGACCAAAACTCTATGGGCGTGTTTTTCATCTAAGTAACCAGGCTCGAAGATTTTCGGCTATGGAGACCGTTTCCACACCTCTCATTCGTAATGGCTTGCTGCGTTTGATAGCGAGTGTTAAACCTGATGTAATCGTCTCCGTTCACCCTTTACTCAATCATACCACGATGCGCGCTTTACGCGATTTAGCTATTCATATCCCTTTCATCACGGTGGTTACTGACCTTGTTAGTATCCACAATGCCTGGTTTGCGCCAGGCGTCGATGCGTATGTAGTCCCAACAGAATATGCCAGGGAGCTCGCTATAAAGCAAGGTATGGACCCTGAACGTATCCATGTTCTGGGTATGCCCATTGATCCTAAGTTCACAATGCCGTTGGAGAGCAAGCAGGAATTGCAGCGTAAATTAGGATTGGAGCCTGGCCTTCCCGTCGTCCTTCTGGTAGGTGGTGGCGAAGGAGCTATGGGGTTGCGTTCAGCCGTGCAAGCTATATCCCAGACGCGTTTACCCGTGCAGTTGCTCATTATTACCGGTCGCAATCAGCGGCTGTATGTGCAGCTCCAGCGCGCACGTTCGAGCTTACATGTACCAGCGAGAGTTTTTGGCTTTGTGCAGAATATGCCGGAAATGATGCATGCCTCGGATGTGATTGTGACAAAGGCAGGCCCTGGAACTATTTGTGAAGCGCTGGCGTGTCACCTTCCGATCATCCTAAGCGGCTATGTTCCCGGCCAGGAAGAGGGGAACGTGACCTATGTCGAAGAAAATAAAGTTGGCATGCTGGCGCATGACTCGCTTGAGCTGATTACTATACTTCGTCGCCTGTTGAAGCCAGAGTCTGAGTTGTTACGTCAGGAATTGGAAAACGCTAAGCGCCTTAGTCGTCCACAAGCGTCTTTCGATATCGCGAAATGTATTCTCGGTTTTCTGCCTCCCGCTGGCGAGTCAGGTGTCTGGCAAACTGCGCAGGGATTGGCGCAGCGACAAGTAAACTCGCGGCATTGGCGTTCTCGGGCATCAATGCGCACCTTGCGCCACAGGTTACCGCGCTTAGCTTTTATACGGAAAAGGGTGCGTAAACTATCGCACTTACGTACGCAGAAAGCGATAGATCGTTCGCATGATCAATCCCTTGACACTCCAAAGGGCTAACTGAAAGAATGAATGTCTGTTATGGCAAAATTCTATTATGGTGGGCAGGCGGTTATGGAAGGTGTGATGATGAGAGGGCGTAAATCCGCGGCAGTTGCAATACGACGACCAGATGGCAGCATTTATCTCTATGAGGAAGCGCTAAACCCGCGACTGTATCAGAATCGCCTCTTTCGTCTGCCGTTCTTACGCGGTATGCTGTTGTTGTGGGAAATGCTGGTTTTAGGGACACGTCTTATGACCCTTTCTGCAAATATAGCTACAGGAGCAATCGATCCTGGTGTCACCCCTGCTGAACCTGAAGCACCTGGTATTCGGCAAGCGAATACCTCGATCGCTGGCAATTCGACGGATGGCTTACTTGAAAAACCTGAGACCCCACCACAAATCGGTGGGGTAGCCCTGGTTATCACCCTGCTGGTCTCTTTAGGCTTTGCTGTTGCTGTCTTCTTCCTGGCACCGCTGCTTATAGCCGGTCTGTTCAGTAATCAAATTCGAATAGGCGGTAGTTGGCTCAGCCTGACATTTGAGGGGCTCATTCGCCTGGGGCTGCTGATCGGTTATTTATACCTGATTGGCCGCATTCCGGATATACAGCGTGTCTTTGGTTATCATGGCGCTGAACATAAAGCCATTAACGCAATGGAGCATGGTGAACCCCTGGATGTTCCGCATGTGCGCCAGGCTTCACGTGTCCATACGCGCTGTGGTACGGGCTTTCTGCTGCTGGTGGTAGTCGTCTCCATCGTGGTGTTTGCTTTCGTGGGCTCGCCCTCGCTACTGATCAAGATCGTCTCGAGAGTGCTCCTGGTGCCTGTGGTGGCCGGTATTGCCTATGAATTGATGCGTCTGGGCGCAGCGAATTATCGTTATCGCGTTGTTCGTTGGCTACTTGCTCCAGGGCTTGCGTTACAGGGTTTAACCACCCGCGAGCCTGATGATAGTATGATTGAGTGCGCGATTACAGCTTTGAACCGTGTAATGCGGCGTGATGATCTGGATAGAAAAAATGATCGTGAAGTAGCCGGTGTGAGACTACCCCCCCTGGTTGCATCGAGATAAAAGGATAATGCACTTATGTCGTCTGATCCTGAAGTGACTCCACCCCCCCCAGGTACGCCTGACACTTTGCCTGTGAAGCCTCCTTATGTGCAGTTTTCTGGTTCGCGCTGGTTCTTTACTGGCATTGTGCGCTTGACCTATCGAAGCTGGACGCATGTCGCCGCGTTTCTCTTCCCCGAAGGATCAGAGGCCGAGCGTATTGCTCAAGCCTTACATATTCCTTTGCCTGATCAACTCAACATGAGTTGGATAACAACCCATCTTGCTGTTGGTGGGCGTATTCGCCCCGAGGATATCAAGGCACTGGCCAAAGCAGGTATAACCCACGTCGTGGATACACGCTCGGAGTATCGTGATGATGCTGAAGCATTAGCTAAAGAGCATATCGAGCTGCTGTACTTGCCTACTGACGATATGCGCCCGATGACGCTTGAGCAAATGATGCAGGGCGCGCAATGGGCGAACGAGCATATGGAGCAAGGAGGGCGGGTGTTGATTCACTGCGAGCACGGCGTCGGACGCAGTGTGCTACTTACTTGCGCAGTGCTGGTATACGACGGGATGCATGCGCAGGATGCTTTGCAATTGGTGCAACAGAAACGCTGGCAGGCAGCGCCTAATCACAGGCAGGTCAGGCGGTTGAGAGAGTTTGAGTCGGAGGTTGCTGCACTGCGCAGCGCGTAGCGTTCGATTGCCAGGGCTACCCCATCATCCCGATTACTGGCGGTGACGGCTCGCGCAGCAGATTTTACAGCTTCGGAGGCCTGTCCCATTGCGACTCCCCAACCCACTGTACGCAACATCTCGATGTCATTGTTGTTATCTCCAATCGCCATTATCTGCTCTAGCGGGATAGTGAGATACTGTGCCAGTTCCGCAACGCCACTGGCCTTTGAACACGACGGGTTCATAATCGCCAACTCCGCGCTGCCATAGTTGCCACGGCTGGTGATTGTCCACCTGCA
The DNA here is from genome assembly GCA_046726655.1 of Chloroflexota bacterium. Taxonomy (GTDB): domain Bacteria; phylum Chloroflexota; class Ktedonobacteria; order Ktedonobacterales; family Ktedonobacteraceae; genus DATMNR01. The sequence continues at coordinate 17,596 of JBKPAZ010000265.1, read as the reverse complement.
ATCGAGCGCAGAAACTTCCGGCAGCAGTGTATTGACGGTCTCTTCGGAAGCGAATGCAACGACGCGTATTGGATCTGGATGTCCCGTGCAAAGTGTCTCAAAGGGCATACGGCGCACTTGCTCTGGAGCGCTAGTGAAGTAAGCATCTACCCAGGGATTATCAAAATCAGCAGGCCCCGTCCATATCTGCTCATCGATGCCCGTAGCAGGATGTACGACCGGTTGAAGCTTGTGGCGGACCAGCAGTTCTACCGCCTGTTGCCCCACTTTAGCCTGTAGGGGATGCATGTGAAGGATCGTTTTGTGTGGATGCTGTACAATCATTGCCCCATCGTACAGAATGAGTTGAGTCTCCAGGCCCAGTTCATTTGCGATCTTGACTGTATTATAGTAGCGGCGTGCCGTCGCCAATGTCACCACTATGCCTGCTTGCTGCGTGGCCCGCACCGCTTCCAGCGAAGGAGCAGTGAATGTTCCTTCGGGAGTGAGTAGTGTACCATCAATATCGATAACAACCATTTTAATGCATGCAAGCGTTTCCATACTTATTTCATCTCAATCTCTGAATAATAGTGATGCGACGGGTTAGATATTCGCTTCCGTCGCATCATCCCCGGAGTGGGGTTATTAATACTATAGCATATGAGCGTGAGGTTGTCTCTCCAACGAGCTTTGACAACCAAAAAAGGAGCGCTGATGGTCGCAACCACCAGCGCTCCTTTTACGATACATAACGTATTTGCGTACGTGTAATCAGCGAGTGAAACTAGCCACCTATGTAACCAAGGACATCGTCACCACCCTGGCTGCCATTGACGTTCCAGTAAAACGGACGTTCAGCTACGAAGACACTGCCGTCCGTCGTCTGTACTGTCATAGACACCTGGTAGCCCGCTGTACCATCGCCGTTGTGGTACATTTGCTGTACGACAGGGTCTACGACGTTGACTGTGTAACGACTATGCGCCAGAACCGATATCGAGAACGAGTAGAGCGTGGCCTTGCCGTTAATCAGCGTCACCCACACTGTCTCCAGCTTGTTGGTGGGGTTCTGCACGGTCAACCACTCGTCGTAGCCATTGAAGGTGTAGCCCTCAGCAAAGCTATACGAGCTAGTCGCTGCTGCTCCCGACTGACCGAGCACATCGGAGCTACCCATTGCTGTGGTGGTCCGATTGAGAGCTCGGTCAAAGTGGTTAAAGTGGAAGAACATTTCGCGTTCGGCTACGATCTTAGTTCCTGTGCTCGTTGTGACTTCCGCTGAGACACTTTGTGAGAGCGCACACGGCGTGGGCGCGCAGACGCCTATCTTGTTGTTAGTCGCAAAGTTCACGTCCAGGACAATGCTATCTTGCCCCTTAATCGGATACGTATTGGTGAGCGTTGAGCCGTTGTCGTACTCCAGAACTACGGTGGCATTCGTTGAAGTGGTGCCAAAGTTGGCGAGTACCAGGTTCTCCTGGAACTGACCGCCGATGTAGCCCTCAGCGAAACGCCAATCATTGGCCGGAGCAGGCGCGCCTACGACCGTGGCCGAGCCAGAGGTGTTTTGCGCATTGCCGACCGAGTAGTTGTTGAAGTACGTCGGACGCTCCACCATCACTGGCTGGTCAGAATGGACCAGGGTGGCCACGCGGTGACCTAAGCTCTTCGGAATGATCGTGCCACGGGTACCAGATGGCACTGCCAGGGTGTTGGTACCCTGAACCACGCCAGCCAGGTAGTAGGTGGCAGTGATATTGGCCGTGCTGCCGCCAGGCGGGTTCAAGATCGTGATATAGGAGTTGTAGCCCGCGAGGGTGGACACATCGGCAAAGTAGAAATCTGTGCCGAGCTTTGTCGCTCCCAGCGCATCGGTGCCGCTGCTGACGCCCTTGAAGTTGGTGAAGTAGATCGGTCGCTCTGCCACCACCCCTTTGCAGGTACTGGTATTGGTGACTGTCAAAATCGTCGAGACCGCCTGATAGGAGCTGGAACTCGCCGATGTGTTCAGATCATTGTTGACCCCCTCGGTCCAGCGCGTATTCGGGGCCACCGTGAGCGACTTCGGCGCAGGTGTGCTCGTGCTCAACAGGTACTGAATGCTAACGGTGCAAGCGTTGACCGGGTCGGCGTTCTGAATGGTCAGGTACTCAGTGAAGCCCTGGCCGACCTTGCCTTCGGCGAAGTACCACTGTTTACTGACCGGGCCAGGAGGTAGGTTAGGCGGCGGTGAGCCGGTTGGTGTCGGTGAAGGTGGCGCCGAACCTGACGGTATCTCAGCCACCGCACTTGTATTTTCTTCATTTGCCCACACATTGTCGTGGCCGTCCACTACCAGCCCAGTTTGTGGTTGCGCTTGTGAGGTGGGAAGAGTATAGGAAGTGATCGCTTTCGTGGTGGGGTTGAGCCTATCCACATTATTATTTGTCGAATCAGTGAACCAGATATTGCCAGAACTATCCGCGCCGATACCTGTTATAAACGTAATGCCGCAAGGAGTATTGGTACAGGCATTAAAATCTACAGGTGTGCCAGTTCCACCGACGAGTTCTGAAACTATGGCCGGGCTTGCGAATGTCTCGCTAAACCAGACATTACCAGCATGGTCTAAGGTAATCAAATGTGAGTCGCCGGTAACAGAAATCTCATTTATAGTAATAGTAGTGGTTACGGAAGAAAAGTGTCCAACTTTCTTGGCGTTATTCTCAGCAAACCAGACGACATCATGTGTAGCGTCATAAGCAATACCTAGAGGCTGGCTGTTAGCAGTTAGAACGGCTGTCTCGCCCACAACCTTATTAGTGCTTGTATTGAAAGCGCCGATCTTATTGCCAGCAATCTCGGTGAACCATAGAATACCGTGTTTGTCGAGTACAAGGTCATACGGCGCAGCTTTGGCTGTAGTTACCGTGAACTCCGTCCATGTTCCACCAGCAGTCACTTCGCCGATTGCATTGTGGGTGGGATCAGTGAACCAGGCATTTCCGCTTGCGTCGGTAACGACAAAGGTTGGGTTCATAACCGAGGGTGGAGTAAAGGCATGAACCCTGCTTGGAAGGCCGCCCGAAAGAGTAAATTCGTCGATGGCCCCGGCAAGAGGCGTGCCACATGTACCGGTAGGTGGATAAGGTTGACAATTTGGCTCAGCAACCCAGACATTGTTGTGAGAGTCGACGGATACACCCCAGGGTGTTCCCGCTGTTGTAGAAATTTCGTTGACCGGATTCGTTGCATGCGCTCTTTGATGCGAGCTTAGAAGTGTCAAGGCCAGCGCCAGGCTCCCGACTAGAGCCATCAGCGCCAGGCCCAGACGCACGATCATTCCCAAATTTAGACCCGATGATCGCGACATTCCCCAGAAGTTGTGTGTTTTCATATCGATACTATCAACTCCATTGTACTAAAAGTTTCTACCATACGATTGACTATCAAAAAGGCATTTCTAATTATGCCGATAGGCTAAGTGGAGACAACTTCTAAAAGTTGCAGAAAAATTCGTCTGAAAGGCTCACTTAGCGGATGTGTTATTTCTGGTGTGTACAACGTAGGAAATTGCTTAGAATCACTCTGCTGCTATCGAGCTAGACATTCTTCCTAAGCTTCTGATACAATCCCCTCATGAGCATGCAAGAAAAGCGCCCCAGGCGCGTACGCGTAAAAGGGCATCCGGGCGCGAATGATCTCTACAACGCTGGTGTAGTGGAGCGTAGTATGAGGCGGCAGTGGAGGGATGCAGCGGGATGGCCATTGTTACCCGATGAACAGCCCATAAGTATTGTGCGTGATAGCCTTTATGACCTGATCCCCCTGGGTCCCCGCGAAGAGAAATTGATCGACACGGCTCCTTTCCTGCGCCTGCAAAAAATCAAGCAACTTGGTTTTGTCTATCGTGTCTGGCCTGGAGCGACTCATACACGCTATGAGCATAGCCTCGGTTGCTATTACCTGGCAGTGCGAGCGTTGCGCTCCCTGCTACAGCGTGGCGATGATGGCGGGCTTTTTGGTGTCTCCGTGAGTAGTGTTCAGACGCTCGTCGTGGCGTCTCTGCTCCACGACATCGGGCATTACCCTTTCTCACACACGATTGAGGAACTTGGCTATCCGATTGTCGCGCACGAAAAGGTGGGGCGTTCGATTATCGAGACCAGCGAGATAGCCACGATATTGGAGCGGGATTATCAACTCTCGCCTGAGCGCGTGGCGGATTTTATAGATCCCCCCAAGACAAAAGCCCTGCCTCCCGATGACGAACTGCTCAGTAGTTTGTTAAGCGGCGCTCTTGATGTAGACAAACTGGATTACCTGCCGCGGGATGCGCGCGCCTGTAATGTTCCTTACGGGGGCGTTGATGTTGCGCGTCTACAGGGAGCCCTGCGCATCCATCCTAACGTCCATGGGCAGCGGCGTATCGTGGTGACGCAAAAAGGTATCAGCCCGTTGCACTCGCTACTCCACGCTCGCCAGGAGATGTTTGACAACATTTACTGGCATCACACCAGTCGAGCGTTACAGGTCATGTTGATGCGAGCCGTCCATGAGGCCCTCTTATGTGGCGCGCTGCAGGTCGAGCAACTGGTGGGGTTAGACGATGCCTCGTTGCTCTCATTGCTGGCGGAAGGGCATATGCCCGCCAGTTCCCGCAAGCTGGCGGATGATTTAGAGATGCGTCGTCCCTATAAAGGCGTGATAGAAATCAGTCGCCTGGCCGGTCGCCTCTACAACCGCCTGGAAGCGCTCTTTTGGGACGCTCAACGCCGTCGACGGGTCGAACAACTGCTCGCCGCCGGACTGGCAAGCGCCCTGGAGATAGAGATTGCTGGTTACGAGGTGCTCTTTGATATTCCACGTCCGGAGAAGTGGGAGATGGATGTATGGGTCATTTTCGCCAATCCCCCCGTCGGCATGGACTCACTGGTGACCTGGGTTGAGGCCACTGGCTTACAGCCGGATGACCTGGCGCGCTATGAGCAACACCAGCGCCGTATTCGCGTCGTGGTGCCTGAGCGGCTGCGCGAGCCATTGCTGGCGCGAAAGGATGATGTGTTGCTACCGATTGTGGAGAAGCTGGTAGAGATGTAATGAGCAGGACATAAGAAAAGTTACTTACTTCCTCTTCTTCTGCTGGTACATCATGCGCATCGCCTTCTCATGGATCCTGCGGGCGGGTGGATACTCGTCGTCCATCTTGAGAGCATGTTCGGCGATGCTGACGGCCTCGCGGTAGCGCTGCAACCTGTACAGGTTATCGGCCTTGATCATCCAGTAGCGTACGTTGGTGGGGTCGAATTCCAATATACGATCAATGGCCTCCCTTGCTTCATCAAAGCGCGCTGTGCCGCGCAAGGCGGACATATGGAAGTCCCAGGAAAGAGGACTCTCGGGCGCGAGACGTACCAATCGTTGCGTCATCTCTAGCAGGCGATCATACTGGCCTAAGGTGCGCAGGGCGTTCGCCATTAGATTAAGCGCCGAGATATCATCTGGCGCGAGTTCCAGGGCATGATCCATTGTTACCACGACTTCCTCAAATCGTGCATACCTGCGCAGAATTTCACCCTTTGTCTCCAGGGTCAGCAGAAAGTCGGGGTCAAGAGCCAGGCTTTGATTGGTCGCTTCTAACGCCTCGTACGTTCGATTCATACGAAGGAGCGCCAGCGCTTTGTTGCACCAGGTGCGGGCATCGCCAGGATCGAGTTCAATAGCACGTTCAGCATACCGCAAAGCCTCTTGAGAATGATCTTGCAACAGTTGCTGCCCGCTGCGGTTAAACCACGCCAGCGCCAGGTTGGTGTCGAGGAGCAGTGCCTGGTCATTAGCTATAGTGGCTTCAGAGATGCGTTCTAGTTTCTGTAGCGCTCGCGCTTTACAGGCCAGGGCCAGTGCTGAGCCAGGGTCAATTTGTAATACGGATTGAGCCGTTTCATACATCTTTTCGTAGTCACCGAGCCTATCCAGCGCTAAAGCAAGTCCAAGCAGGGCATCTACATCCCCTCGATCGTGTTGGAGTAGTTTGTTAAATGCCGTACGAGCCTCGTGCCATCGTTTGGCTTGCAGGTGTTCGTGAGCCTCCTGGCGGAGTTTCTCGAGTTCGTCTGCTGTTTTTGAACTTGCGCTACCATCCACAATATATGTGCTTTGTTTACCGCCCTGCTCCTGCTCTGCCTTTTTATCCAAAAGAGTTGACCTCCTGCTCTTAAATCATGTGAAGTATTATCGCATTACTGTCTTATGGTGGCAATAGGCACTTAAAGGGCAAGGAAGGGTTCCACCACCTCCAGGATGACGCAAGCGTCCCCACCCTGCTCCACACCACCCCCGCCCCTAGGCGGAGATTATACGGGCATGCGGGCTTTTTCTGAGCTTGCCTGCCTGGCGGTTGCTGGGCGCCGGCTCGCGAGTAGTACACCGGTGAAGAGTACTATCCAGCCGAACGTCTGGATGATCCAGAAGCTGCCCTCCAAGCCAAAGAAGCGGGGGAGACCACCAGCCAAACCATTCAACAAATCGCCCACCAGGATCAGAACATTGGCCCACAACAGGTTAATTGTCTGAATACCAGCCACGCTTGACTGGCGCGCCGCCAGTTTCCACCCTGAATACACAGCCACACCTACCACTGCCAGCAGCCCCAGTAAATTCAGGATAGGAATGATTGCAAGCGCGGCTCCAGACTGCAGAATACCTGTGCCCGGTGTGCCTGCAACCTTGCTGAGATTGGACATATTGAGAGGGGATGTGGAGATCAGCACTATTGCTAATACACTCAAGACAATTAAGACAATCAGGCTAATACGCGTGACACGGGGGCTTGCTACCAATGCAATACTGCCCAGACCCAGCCAGGCGGACACAAGGGCGGCGCCAAGAATGTAATAGATGCGGAATAGCGCTACACCTGCGCTACTCGCCGGTCCTACGATGACCATGAACACATAGGCCAGAGTGGCGAGAAAAGCCATAATCAGTGCAATTGACCAGTAGAGTTGAGAGTTACGACGTCGTTGCATGTACTGGCGCAGGACTACTCCTGCAAAGAGGCCAGTTACTACAACGTTTACAATGGCGAAGAGCAGTAAAATAGAGTTGTTTGTCATGATCAGATTCCACCTTTGTACGTCATTCAAGTTGTGAAAAAACACAAATGGCAATTAGAAAGAATACTCCTCGTTAGTATATTCGTCAAGCTTGAAATTTAAGGAAATCTGCTCAAAATTATGGGTATTTTGTGCGATTTTGAGATTTTTGTGTGGTGCCGAGAGACTCTTGAAGTCACCTTACTTTCGCGCTTATACTATGATCTGAATAGGAGATGGACATAATGGCCCAAAAACCTGGTAAGGAGAAACAAGAACAAGACCTGGCGCGAATGCAGCGGCAAGAATTGAAGGCGGAGCTGGCTGACAATTATGCACAATTGCCGCGCAGGCCTCGCAACAGGCGCAGGATGATTGCATTTGTTGTACTCGGCGTGATAGCGCTGCTGGCAGGCGTCTTTGGCTGGCTGGTCTTGTTGCCCTCATCTTCTCAGCAATCCGTGACAGGGATAGCTGCAGGCGCTGGTGCTCCCGAATTTACGCTGCCGATTTATGGTGGTAGTGGTGTGGGGGGTTCTATAGACCTTCGTGCTTTACGCGGTCACCCTGTGATACTCAACTTCTATTCCGAAAATTGCCCTCCCTGTCTCACGGAGATTCCCTACCTGGAGCGTTTCTACTCACACTATGGAGCACAGGGTCAATTCGCGCTGGTGGGCATCAATCAAGCTGATCCGAAGGATGATATTGCCAGATTTGGCAACGATTTTAATGTTACCTATCCTCTCCTTTTTGATAAGGGGGGCACAACCAATGCTGACTATGCTGTAACTGCTATTCCTACAACTTATTTTATCGATAGCAATGGTATTGTGCGCTCCGTCTTCGTGCAGCCCCTTACTCCTCAAACTATGCGGCAAGGACTGTCCTCAGTAGGAATTAGTATGGAATAAGCTCTCTCATCCCTATAAGTGGGCGCCTGTGGTTCCCATATGTGCTTCAGGTGCGTATAATTTGAAGGGGAGATGATTGTGTGACATTTAAACCCTAATCAGGAGGAATAGATATGTCATTGGAAGTTATGATATCCCAAACGGCTATGAGTGCGAAAATTGGGGTTGAGCAAGTCCGGCGGGAACATGCTGCGGAGTTGGATGCCATAGCTCGTTACCGGCGCGTTACGAATTACCTGGCGGCGGCACAGATTTATCTCAAGGAGAATGCGCTGCTTGAGCAACCGCTGAGACCAGAGCATATAAAGGACCGCCTGTTGGGCCACTGGGGCACGAGTCCTGGTATCAACCTGGTTTATGCCCACCTCAACCGCCTGATACTGCGCTATAACGTCGATATGTTTCTGGTTACGGGACCTGGACATGGCGCGCCCGCGAACCTGGCTAACCTCTATTTGGAAGGTACGCTGCACCATTTTTATCCGGACCTGACATTGGATCGAGCTGGAGTTGAAACATTTGTGCGGCGCTTTTCCTGGCCTGGCGGCTTTCCCAGTCACCTCTATCCGGGCGTACCAGGAACTATTCACGAAGGAGGGGAACTGGGTTATGCCCTGGCAACTGCTTTTGGCGCTGTTATGGATAATCGCGATCTGATCGTTGCTTGCATTGTTGGTGACGGGGAGTCGGAGACTGGTCCCACTGCTACCGCCTGGCATAGCTACAAGTTTATTGACCCCGTGGAATCGGGGGCTGTGCTGCCAATCGTACACTTGAACGGTTACAAAATCTCCAACCCCACCATCTATGGCACCATGAGTGACGACGAACTGCTGGCCCTGTTTACAGGCTATGGCTATCAGCCGATTTTCGTTGAGGGTGAGGACCTGGATGCAGCCCTCTATGGCGCTATGGAGTTTGCGTATCACGAAATTCGTCGCATTCAACAGGCGGCTCGCTCCGGTCAGCCGATCGTGAAACCACGCTGGCCAGTAATTCTTTTGCGCTCACTCAAGGGCATGTCAGGCATTAAAGAGTTGGATGGAGAACCTATTGAGGGCTCTTACCGTTCGCACCAGGTGCCCATTCCCGATCCGAAGACGAATCCCGAACACCTGCGCTTGTTGGAAGGCTGGCTGCGTTCCTATCACATCGAAGAACTCTTCGATGAGCATGGCAGTCCCAGGCCGGAAATTCTCGCACAGTGTCCAAAGGGAGATTATCGTATGGGCAGTAACCCGCATACCTTTGGGGGCAAGATAAGACGAGATCTCGACCTTGTCGATATCTTTGAGTTTGAGGTGCCCATTGAGCGTGTTGGCGAGAGTAAAGCAGGTCCGCTCAAGAATAGCCTCGTCAGTAGCGTCGAGCAAGTAGGCAAGTATCTGAGAGACGTCATCCAGCGCAACCCACATACTTTCCGTATCTTCAGCCCGGACGAGTTGGAATCCAACAAACTGGGTGCGGTGCTGGATGTGACGAAGCGCGACTACCAGTGGCCTGTTCCCCCTCATAACGAGAATATCAGTTCACACGATGGGCGGGTGCTGGAGATACTGAGTGAGCATACGCTCCAGGGGTGGCTGCAGGGGTATCTCCTGACTGGACGTTATGGGCTTTTTCCCTCCTACGAAGTGTTCTTGAATATTATTGTCTCAATGATGGACCAGTATTCCAAGTTTCTGAAAATGTCGCAGGAGATATCCTGGCGTCTGCCTGTCGCCTCGCTGAACTATCTGGAAACTTCAACGTTGTGGCGACAGGAACACAATGGCTTCTCTCATCAAAGTGCGGGTTTCATCAATGATATCCTGAACAGGAAGGCGCAGGTGTCGCGAGTCTATTTGCCGCCGGATGCCAACTGCTTGATTAGTACCGTGGATCACTGCTTGCGCAGCAAAGAATACGTCAACCTGATCATCGCGAACAAGCCTCCTATGCCTCAATGGCTTTCCATGGAGGACGCCATCGCACACTGCCGTGCTGGCGCCTCGATCTGGCAGTGGGCCAGTACAGATGATGGTGTGGACCCGGATGTGGTGCTGGTGGGTATAGGCGATAACCCGACGTTGGAAGTCATGGCGGCGGCTCATATCTTGCGCAATGAGATGCCCGAGCTACGTGTGCGCGTGGTCAACGTCACCGACCTGTTCATTCTTGAGAATAATACAGACCATCCCCACGGGCTGGATGATGAGATGTTTGAAGCTCTTTTTACGTCGGAAGCGCCTGTGATCGTCAACTTTCATGGCTATCCCTCAGCGGTGAAACAGTTGCTCTTCGGACGTAATCATATCCGGCGTTTCCGCATTAATGGTTACCAGGAAGAGGGCACAACCACGACTCCATTTGATATGAATGTGCGCAACGGCACCAGCCGTTACCATCTCATTATGCAGGCGATCAGGCTGGCGGCTAGCCGCAATCCTCGTGTGGCCGTACGAGCAAGCGAACGTATCCATCACTATGAATATGTCCTGGTAGCCTTCCGTCGCTTCATTCAAGAGAACGGGGTAGACCCCGAGGAGATCTCCGACTGGCAGTGGAGCTAATATCTTGAAAATACTTGTACTGAATGCAGGTTCAAGCAGCCAGAAGAGCCGTTTATACGAAATAGCTGGTACTGGTGCGTTGCCTGATCTTGCGCCCACACCGCTCTGGCAGGCCGATGCGGATTGGACGCACCAACAGGGAACCACAGAACTGAAGATCAACACCGCTAGTGGCATTGTTCTCCAGGAGAGCTTGCGCACGGATGTGCGGTCAGAAGTGATCATGCATATCCTCAAGACACTCTGGAGTGGGAAAACGCAGATCATCGCTCAAGCCTCGGAAATCGATATAGTGGGGCATCGCGTCGTCCTCGGTGGACGGGAGTTTGAGAAGAGCACCCTGGTTACGCCTGAAGTGAAGGAGGCCATTTCACGTATGGCTGTTCTGGCGCCCGCACATAACCCCGCAAATCTTGAGGGAATCGAAGTCATCGCGCGCATCTTGCCAGCAGTTCCACAGGTGGCAGTGTTCGACACGGCTTTTCATCGCAAGATGCCCCTGCCTGCCATTGTGTACCCGGGTCCCTACGAATGGTTTGAGCAGGGAATACATCGTTATGGATTTCATGGCATCAGTCATCAGTATTGCGCCCAGCGCGCAGCACAGGTACTCGGCAGAGACCTGCAATCGCTACGGCTCATCACCTGCCACTTAGGCAATGGCTGCTCTTTAGCGGCCATCCGTAATGGACATAGTATCGAGACAACCATGGGATTTACTCCCCTGGAGGGTTTGATGATGGGCAGTCGTTCAGGTTCAGTTGACCCTGGTATTCTGCTCTACTTGCTGCAACAAAAAGGCTATACAGTAGAACAGGTGGATGAAACACTCAATAAAGCCTCTGGTCTCAAAGGTATTTCAGGTTCGGGTGATATGCGACAGGTCTTGCGCGAGATCAAAGAAGGCAAACCACAGGCGAAGCTGGCATTCGATATGTATGTGCATCGCTTGCGCTACTACACCGGCGCTATGCTCGCAACCCTTGGGGGCCTGGACGCGCTTGTCTTTGCAGGTGGGGTAGGAGAAAATTCCGCCGAAGTGCGAGCGGCAGTGTGTGAAGCCTTCGCCTTCCTTGGTCTCAAGCTTAATCTGCAGAAAAATGTCCAGTCTCCCGCTGATCAGGATATCAGCGCTGCTGATTCAGCAATACCCGTGCTCATCGTTCATACGCAGGAAGATTGGGCCATCGCCCGGGAATGCTGGAATCTGGCGCAAGCCTGAGCCTCTGGTTAATGCACTGCGACTCGTCTACGCCTTGTGACAATCAAGCCAATGATGCTCAGGGCAAGCAATAACGCCCCGAGGCTAAGGCGTCCTGGCGGTTGCCCAGGGTCGAGCGCCGGCGGTAGGATTGGGCCTTGATCTGTCAGGGCGCCAGCGGGCGCATGTGTTGTTGCTGTGCCGTTCGGGGCGGGCGTAGGTGTTGGTACCGGAGTAGGCGTTTTTGTAGCCGTCCCCTCTTGAGGACGAATAGCATTAGTCGCGTGAGTACCTGGAGTATTGGCAGGAACATGAACCGTACTTGCTTGCCCAGACGAGCTATTCGACGTAGCAGTCGAGGCAGATCTCCCTCCACCAACGTATATGAGTGGCAGAATGCCTGAGATAATAAACAGCAGAGCAAGCACAGCCGCAAGTGTGCTCACAACCCTGACTGAGCGCCGCAGCGCATTGAAACGTACGCGCTGTTTTTGAGCAACTGGTCTGATGCTCGTATCTTGCTGAACACCTCGTTCTGGAACAAATGATAGATTGCCTGGTAAAACGAATGAGCGCGGCACCTTTTCCTCAGGCATTGCATGCAACAGCGCAACTGTCAGCCGCAAGTCAGCCAGGTTGCGTTGGCATTGCTGACAGGTGGATAGATGAGCATCAAAAATAGCCTGCTCTTGTGGAGAAAGTTGCTTATCGAAAAATGCTGAAAGTTGCTCGGTTGTTAGATGCCCATTATGTAGTTGTGCCACGCAAAGACTCCGTTACATATTACTCTCTATCAGTTAGAAGACGATAACTACGCGGTAAAAGTTCCCGGTGTTTGTACAGGTAGGCGCGGAGGCGCTTTCGGCCACGCGCGATACGTGAGCGAACGGTTCCGAGACTGGTTTGAGTACTGGCTGCAATCTCCTCATAAGAAAGTCCCTGCACATCGCACAGGATGACGGCAACACGCTGATCAAGGGGCAATTCCTGTATGCCTTTCTGAAGCAGCTCTTGCAATTCCTGGTTCAGCAAAAACTCTTCGGGGTTAACTGCCTGCTCCGTTGCAACCAGTGCATTCAGCAAACCGGCGTCGCGTGGTTCATCCTCATCCATGATCGTATCCAGCGAGTCTGACGGGTGGCGGTTAGCGCGTCGCCAATAATCACAGGCCTGGTTGGAGGCGATGCGAAGCAGCCAGGCACGAAATGAGGGGCCCCCACGAAATGATTGAATGGCTCGAAAGGCAGCAACAAAGGTGTCTTGTGTCACATCGGCAGCAGCGTCGCGATCGCCAAGCATGCGTAGTACCACATTGTACGTTGTCTGCTGATACTTCAGCACCAACTGATTAAATGCGTTGACATCCCCTTTTTGGCTGCGGGTGATGAGCAGTATGTCATCTTCTCGCACTGGCTCAGGCATAGCACTGCCTCTTTCTTGCTCTACTTTCGTTTCGCTAGTGTAGCATATGTGAAGTACCCCATGTCAAAAAAGACAAGGGGCTTCTACAGCCATTGCTGACTGTTGGCGTCTTCCACGCTCTAAAATGTTAATCGCAGCATTGACATCTCGATCTAGCTCAGTCCCGCAGTCGCAGGAATGCCACCGAACTTCCAGGTCTTTCTTGCGTACCTGTCCGCAGCCTGAACAGACCTGAGAGGTGAACCTGGGGTCTACTTTGATCACTGTTCTTCCGGCCCATGCTGCCTTGATAGAACACATGCTGACAAAGGTGCCCCAGCCTGCATCCAAGATCGACGTGTTTAACCCGCCTTTGGCACTCGCGCCATTGGGCAGGTACGCACCCTTGTCATCTTGTTTCGGCTGCGGTTTCCTGGTGAGATTGCCCGTCTTGATGTCCTCAAAGACGATCGCTTGATAGCGTTTTACCAGTTGCTTCGAGGCTTTGTGCTGAAAGTCTTTGCGTTGCCGAGCAATCTGGCGATGTGCCTTAGCAACGAGCTTTCTGGCTTTCTCTCTCCGATGGCTCCCGCGTTTCTTTCTCGATAGGGCTTGCTGTCTTTGCTCTAAAATCTTCTGAGCCTTGCGGTAGTATCTGGGGTGTTCGATCATCTCCCCATTACTAAGAGTTGCCAGGTGGGTAACACCCAGGTCTATCCCCACATCCTCATAGCTCACAGGCAATTTCTCAGGCTCTTCTACCTCACACGAGAAAGTGACATACCACTGATCAACCTCACGTTTGATGGTGACTGTCTTGATCTTGCCTGTGAGTGGACGATGAAGCTTCACTTTCGCATTCCCTATCTTTGTGAGATGGAGGGAGTGTCCATCAAATTTCCACCCTGCTCCATCAGGATAGGTAAAGCTATCATAACGGTTGCGTCCCTGAAATCTCGGATAGCCAGGATTCTCACCGTTCTGGCATCGTCGAAAGAAGTTATCAAAGGCTTTCTTGAGACGGTTGAGGACATCTTGCAGCACATGGGCGGCGATGTCCTGGTACTCTGGCCTGATCTCATGCTTGATCTCTGGCAGATCGTTTTGTTGCTCATAGTAGCTGATCGACTTGCCAGCGTACCTATAGGCATCTTTGCGTTCGGAGAGAGCGGCATTATACAACTCGCGGCAACGATTGAGTGTCCAGAAGAGCTTCTGCTCAGTTGTCCTGTTGGGATAGATGCGATATTTGAATGTCTTTCGCATGTGACTTTCCACCTTTCTGGACATATCGCTCTAATGCCCAGACAATCTCGCCGTTAAATGACCGCCTGTGCTCTTTTGCTTGTGCAATCAGTTGAGCGTGAAGCCGCTCTGGTAGATAAATGGTTGTGCGTTTGATATCCTTATCCATGACGATATTTTAGCATTATTTTATCGTCATGCCAAATTTTCTGCCTACGGCTGCGTGTCCTTGACCCCATGGCTGAAGCCAGGGAATATGGACACGTGAAGTTGAGTATCACTGCCTGTATGAGGTTTCTATAGATATATACGGTTATTGGTGATGCCATCTCGCAAGAAGAGAAATTACTTCCCAAAAAGTACGAATATAAATCTTTTTGCGGTCTTCACTCGTTAGTATTAAAGACTGTGATTGTAACAACTTTGTTAAGCTAGAGAATTGTGAAGATGGGCAGCCTTTTAATATATATACAATACCCCTTTCGGCATTTTGGTCATTGGGTAGAGAGCCTATTGGATAACGAACAAAAGAATGGTAAAAAAAATACGATATCCGTGTTAGACGGGGTTCGCGGAGTGGCCGTTCTCATGGTCATCGTATTCCATGTCAATCGCGTGACCGGAGACAATCTGTGGAACCAGGCAGCGAATCCGCTTGCTTCTTCGATCTCAACCGCAGGTGGAACAGGCGTAACGCTTTTCTTCGTGCTGTCTGGCTTCCTGCTTTTCATGCCCTTTGCGAAGGCGCTCCTATTCAAGACAAACTGGCCCCTGGTGCGTGTTTTCTATATGCGGCGTGTGTTACGCATTGTGCCTGCTTATTATGTTTCACTGTTCCTGATCATCCTATTCGAACATCCCGAATACCTGCATCGCGATCACTTAAAATATCTTACGCTCTTCCTCACCTTTTTTATGGACTCTACGCGAGCAACGTTCCGGCAGGTCAATGGCCCTTACTGGACACTGGCAACCGAATGGCAGTTCTATATGCTCCTGCCGTTGATTGCCCTGGGTATCGCCTTGCTGGTGAGTCGTGTTCCTGTCAAAAGGCGCCTGCCAGCAGTCGCGTTCTGCCTGCTTGGAATCATGGCCTGGGGCTTGTTTGTACGCTACTGGGGGCTATATTATTTGAAATACCCCACACAGACCTTTCTGGTTCCGCGCTCGGTGCTCGATGTCATCTTATTCTTCTCTTTTGGCATAACCGGCAAATACACGGAAGATTTCGCGGTTGGTATGTTTATAAGTCTCTGCTACATTTACTCCCAACATCCTTCGACTGATGGTAAGATCGTGCGGGGATGGCAGCGCCTCAGCCCGTGGATGTGGGCTGGCGGCATCCTGATAGTTGTTTTCGATGCTATGTGGCACTTTAAAGAGTTCTATGTGGCGACGAGCTGGCCTTTCTTAGCTGGTATTATGCCCGATTATGATTGGCTAAATGAGATGATGCTCGCGATCGGCTTCGGGGCATGTATAGCCGCTATCCTCTATGGAGGCGCCGGTTTGAAAGCAATATTCAATTGGCCTTTGCTGCGTTGGGTAGGTCTGATTTCATATAGCCTCTATATATGGCACCTGCCGCTGCTCGTTCTTTTTCAGTCTCGTGTGATGCCCCTGTTTCAGGGCCTGAACTTGAATCGCTATATAACCTATAGCCTGTACTGGCTCTGGGCGCTCGCGATTATTTTCCCTTTGGCATTCCTATCCTATCTCATCGTTGAGAAACCCTGGATGAAGCTGGGCGATCAATGGCGGCTCGTTCTGGAAAAGAGTCACCGGGAAAAACTGAAGGTGCAAGAGGCTGGGGTGACGCACCAGCAAACATTTACAGAGCAGGGAAAAGCTCCTGCTCTCCCCCAAGAGGCGATGACAAAATAAAAAGCCACACAATGTTGTGATACTCTGCCTGCTTCTTCCGTTGACATTGCTCTCTTTTGTTGACTATAATTCTTTACAGAACCGCATACTATTTGTTGTGGTGAAAGTTGTCTGCTTCGTCGTGGAAGCAACAGTTTCGCGACACCCGCCAACCAGCTGGATGCCGACCTGCGTTCTTCTACGCAAAGCGAAGCGTACATCCCTGGAGGAGAACCTCAAATGGCGACCACAGATGGACTTGAAGACATCGTAGCAGCACATTCCTACATCTGCGACCTGGATGGCAAACTTGGTAAATTGTCATACTTTGGCCTGGATATTCATGACTTAGCGCGTTACTCTTCGTTTGAAGAGACTGCTTACTTGCTCTGGCACGGAGTCTTACCGACGAAAGAGCAGCTTGAAGATGTAAATGCGCAGCTTCGTGCCAACCGTGCACTCCCCGGCCCTGTAAGCGAGTTGATGCGATTGCTACCCAAAACGTCGACTCCGATGGACGTATTGCGCACTACTGTCTCGGCCCTCTCCTCTTTTGACCCGGATGCTGGTGACAATTCTCCTGAAGCAAATCGTCGCCGTTCAATCCGCCTGACGGCAGTCATGCCAACGATTGTTGCAGGTTGGGATCGCTTGCGTAATGGCAAAGTGCCAGTTGCTCCCCTGAAGGATGGGAACCACGCTACAAACTTTTTTTACATGCTCACAGGTGAGATGCCAGACGACTACAAATCCCATATGCTGGATGTCGTGTTAATCTTGCATGCAGATCACGAACTCAACGCATCTACCTTTGCCGCCCGAGTAACGGCCGGCACTCTGGCCAGTATGTATGCAGCCATTACATCGGCCATCGGCGCGCTCTCGGGGCCGCTCCATGGAGGTGCGAACGAGCAGGTAATGCGTATGCTCTTGAAGATTGGTGAAGTTGATCGGGCCAGTGCGTACATTCAAGGGGCACTTGATCGACACGAGCGCGTTATGGGGTTTGGACATCGTGTCTATAAGACTGAGGACCCTCGCGCTACGCATCTGCGCCAGATGTCAAAAGAATTGGGAGAGCGTACTGGTGATAGTCGCTGGTACGAGATATCGCGCATAATCGAGGAGTATATCAAAGAGCATAAGGACCTGAATGCTAACGTCGACTTCTATTCGGCCTCGGTCTACTACATGATGGGCATCCCGATTGATCTGGATACGCCCATTTTCGCGTGTAGCCGCATAAGTGGGTGGACTGCTCACGTGCTGGAACAGTATGCCAATAACCGCCTGATTCGTCCTCGCGCCGAGTACATTGGTCCCAAGAACGTGGAATATGTATCGCTTGAGCAAAGACAATAAGAG
>JBKPAZ010000264.1:0-5200 GCA_046726655.1 Chloroflexota bacterium | reverse complement strand
GGCGACCAACATTTGTGGTAGCGATCAGCATATGGTGCGTGGCCGCACCACCGCTCCTAAAGGTCAAACGCTCGGGCACGAGATCACCGGTGAAGTCATTGAACTCGGTCGCGATGTTGAGTTCATCAAGATGGGTGACCTGGTCTCCGTGCCGTTCAACATCGCCTGTGGACGCTGCCGGATGTGCAAGGCAGGCAATACCGGTGTCTGCCTCAACGTCAACCCCGCCCGGCCTGGTGCCGCCTACGGCTACGTCGATATGGGTGGCTGGGTAGGGGGCCAGGCTGAGTATGTTATGGTGCCCTACGCGGACTTTAACCTGTTAAAGTTCCCTGATAAGGACCAGGCTATGGCGAAGATCAAGGATCTGACGATGCTCTCGGACATCTTCCCGACCGGGTACCACGGAGCTTTCACCGCTGGCGTGACAACGGGATCGACTGTCTACGTTGCCGGTGGCGGGCCGGTTGGCCTGGCGTGCGCCGCCGCGGCGCAATTACTCGGCGCAGCCGTGGTCATCGTCGGCGATATGAACCGTGAGCGGCTTGCGCAGGCCCGCAGCTTCGGCTGCGAAACCATCGACCTCACACAGAGCGGCGAACTGCCCGACATGATTGCCCAGATCGTCGGTGAGCCGGTGGTGGACGCAGCCGTCGACTGTGTCGGCTTTGAGGCACGCGGCCACGGTGCGGGTGCTGGAGAGGCTCCGGCTACTGTGTTGAACGACGTCATGGGTATCACACAAGTTGGCGGGCGAGTGGGGATCCCTGGCCTGTATGTGACCGGCGACCCGGGCGGGATCGACGAGAACGCAAAGATCGGTCAACTTGGCGTTCGCATTGGTTTGGGCTGGGCAAAGTCCCTCTCATTTACTACCGGTCAGTGCCCGGTCATGCGGTACCATCGCCAGTTGATGAATGCGATCCTGCACGACAAGGTGCAGATCGCTAAAGCGGTCAACGCTACGATCATTACCCTGGATGAGGCCCCGCAGGGCTACAAGGATTTCGACAAGGGTGCTGCCAAAAAGTTCGTCTTCAACCCGCATGGCATGATCACCGTCTGATGAGCGACGAGCCAGCGGAGGATCACGAGCGAGAGGAGAAGAGGTCACAGGCTTTGTTCGTGGCCTCTTCTTAATCTTGTATCGAAAGTTACTACTCGAAAGGATGGTGTCTGCCAGACATGGTAGATCACTACGGTATGGATAGAACGTCAATGATTGTCTATTTCGTAGGTGCCATCGTTGGAGGTATTCTAAACAGATGTTCCCCAGAAAAAGGGGGATGCTACGATGGAAGATCAGGAACAGATACAACGAGAGTGTCTGCTTGCAGCACTCAAATACTTTGAACCGCATTCATTGAGGAGCGACCAGCCGATCCTGATGGAGCTCCAGCTTGATCAGGAAGAGCAGGCCAGCTACACGCATAAATTTTTTGTCATGGTACAGGACAGAGGAGTCATCGTCTACCGGATGGGTGCAGGTCAGTATGCTGTGAGCGAGAACATCATCCCTGACGATCCAGCACGCGAGAAGGAACTGAATCGCCCCTTTGACCTGATCATTCGGGGTATCCCTGATGATCTACCAGAAACTGTGGCTGCTCTCTGTCGCTCCAGGCTCCATAATGCAGTCACTGAGCTGCTCAGTAAAACACATCTGAAAGCTGTCAAGATCATGATCGAGACAGCTTCTTCTCGGCTCGACATGTATGCAGGTTCCTCTCTAGAGACCGAACATCCAGGTCAAACGAGACCGAGTGACGATCCCCCAATTGAGGTACGGGCTCTCCAATACCAAGCGCAACAACCGCTCTTTACTTTTGATCAGTTAGTTGTCCCTGACGCGCTCATGGAAGATCTTCTCTCCGCAGTCGAGGTCATGTGGGTAGAGCATAAAGTCTTCGACGAGTGGGGGCTCAGGACAATTCAGCCCTTTCCGCACTCTGCTTTGAATTTTCACGGACCACCAGGCACAGGGAAAACGCTGGCGGGGCATGCCATCGCACACACCCTCAAGCGGTCCATCTTAGTTGCGAGCTATGCGGAGATTGAGAGCAAGTTTCATGGGGAGGGACCAAAAAATGTCAAGGCGATCTTTCATGCAGCAGAGAGAGATCAGGCGATCCTTTTTATCGATGAAGCAGATTCATTGCTCTCCAAGAGACTAACCGAAGTCACACAAGGGTCTGAGCAAGCGATCAACTCGATGCGCAGCCAGTTGTTCATCTGTCTCCAGGAATTTCGCGGTGTGGTGATCTTTGCAACGAACCTTGTCGAGAACTATGATAAGGCGTTTGAGACGCGGGTACGCTATCTCCACTTCCCACTGCCAGACGAGCACTGCCGACGAGAGATCTGGCGCAGACATCTTGTGCCACAGTTGCCACTGGCAGAGAACGTCTCCATCGATCAACTTGCAGCTTATGCTGACGACATCTGCGGTCGAGATATCAGAAATGCCGTCATTGACGCAGCAGTAAGAGTGGCTCGATATGGGAAAGCTCAGGTCGAACTACGTGACCTCATCGAGGCTGTAGACCGGATTAAAGCGGCAAGGATCGCTGTCAAGTCTCATGAGGCAGCGTTTCCCCATACTTGAATGTGGGGTTTCCACGCTGCATTATAATGAATAGATAAGTGTGCTGTTTGCGCGGGATACTACTACATCGCAGTAGATTTACCTGCGCTCGTACTAAGGTATTTCACCTATGCTCAAAATAGGAGCCTATCATAGTCCCACCACATTGATCGAAGCTGTTACCTTGCTTGCTGAAGATGGGCGAACCGTCATCGCGGGCGGCACAGATCTGCTTGTGAATCCGCGCTATATGGTCGGCGTGCGCGAAGTTGTGGATATCCGCAAACTAGGGTTAGATTACATCCGCGAGGAGAACGGCTGGCTACATATCGGTGCGGGAGCCACGATGCGTACAGTAGCCAGGCACCCAAAGATACAGGCGCTTGCTCATGGTATTCTGGCACGTGGCGCGGCGGTCTGCGGCTCACCGAACATTCGCAACATGGCAACACTAGCGGGAAACGTTGCATCAGCCCTACCCTCCGCTGACACTCCTCCATCTTTAATAGTCCTTGATGCGCAGGCTGTGCTTGTGGGTATGCAGGGTGAACGCATCGTGCCGCTTGAAAGTTTTTTTGTTGGTCCAGCTAAGAGCGTTCGCGAACGAGAGTTAATTCGCGAACTGCGCATTCCTCTGGACAATATTGATAGTCTCCAGGGCGGTTTCTATAAAATTGGCCGTACCTCTGAAGATATTTCAATGGTCAATGCTGCTGCAACGTTGATCATCAACGACGGCATTATCACCGCTGCCTGCGTAGTGATGGGCGCTGTTGCTCCTATACCTCTTCGAATCACGCTTGCAGAAGAAGCGCTCATTGGGCAAGCACCTGCAGAAGAAGTCTTTCAGCGAGCAGCAGCGCTAGTCCGTGCTGAAGTACGCCCCATTAGCGATCAACGCGCCTCCGCCGAATACCGGCGACGAATGAGTGGAGTGGCGGCCGTGCGAGCGTTGCGCCAGGCGGTGGGACTGGCTCCCCATGGAGAGGAATGGCATCATGCCTGAAATCGAGATAAACCTGAACGTCAATGGACGCGAGGTAACATGGCGTGTACTTCCCGGTGAAACGTTGCTGGAAGCGCTACACGCACATCACCTTAAAGGGACAAAACTCATTTGTGGTACAGGCGACTGTTGCGGCTGCGGTGTAATCCTGGATGGTCGTTCCATCAACGCTTGCTGCATGCTTGCAGCACAGGCCGCTGGCTGCGTATTACTAACCATCGAGGGACTGGCGCAGGAAGGAAAGCTTCACCCTATACAGGAAGCGTTTGCCGAAGAGGGAGCCGCACAGTGTGGATACTGCACACCCGGTTTCATCATGAGAACGTATGCTTTCTTGCAGGAAAATCCTCAGCCCACCGAGGAGGAGGTAAGGGCCGCACTTGCCGGCAATATTTGCAGGTGTACCGGGTATGTCAAACCTGTAGCGGCGGTGTTGAGAGCAGCAGAGACTATGCGATCGTAGAGGAGAGCAGAGTACTGCCGGTGGCCACCCGGTATTACTTGTTTCTAGGTTATAAGCATGATATGATTGCGGCAAGCGAGGATGGAAAGGGCAAGCCAAGTAGTGAAAGTTCGAGAAGTCATTAAGATAATTGAAGCAGATGGTTGGTATTTGGTTAACATGGAAGGAGATCATCGTCAATATAAGCATTCAACAAAGCGAGGGCGTGTCACTATCGCAGGACATCCTAGTAAAGAAGTCCCTCCAGGCACCCTGGTGAGTATTTTCAAGCAAGCACAACTCGCAAGGAGGAAATAAAAAGATGTATCGTTTTCTAGTGATCATTGAAAAGGGAAATGAGAATTACGGCGCATACTCCCCTGATTTGCCTGGATGTGTGGCGGTAGGAGATACATTGGAGGAAGTTGAGAAGAACATGCGCGAAGCAATCGCAATGCACTTGCGAGGGATGATTGAGGATCAGGAGCCTATTCCTACGCCACAAACCACCGCAAAATACATAGACATCTCCTTTTCCGATCCAGCAGCCTAAAAATTTTTCAGAGAGCATTTCCATGCACAACGAATACTACGAACCCGGTGTGGGCAATATCGCTGACGCAGTCCACCAGCAGGCTCGCCAGATGGCGCGTACTCGCGTAGTAGGACAAAAAGAGCGGCGCGTAGATGCACGCCCGCTCGTCACAGGCGCTCCCGTTTACGCGGCAGAGTTTGAGCAGCCCAATATGCTGCATGCTCGCATTCTGCACTCGCCACATGCCCACGCCAATATTCGCAGTATAGATAAAAGCAAAGCGCTGGCTTTACCTGGTGTGCGTGCCGTGCTCACACATGAAGACTTGCCTCGTGTTGCGCACAGCACAGCAGGTCAACCTTACCCGGAATCATCCCCTTACGATGCCTATTTGCTGGATAGTCGCGTGCGTTACGTTGGTGATTGGGTCGCCTTTGTCGCCGCCGAGACACCCGCTATCGCAGAAGAAGCGCTCGGCCTGATCGAGGTCGATTATGAAGTGTTGCCAGCCGTATTTGATCCACTCGAAGCCATGCGCGAAGGCGCACCTCAGCTGCATGAACCAGATACGACGCATCCCAACACGGGTAAAAATTTCGGCAATATTTATGATGCAGCGCATAACATCGCTGC
>JBKPAZ010000263.1:0-12927 GCA_046726655.1 Chloroflexota bacterium | reverse complement strand
TCTGCTCGAAGAACTCCGCTTCGACGTAGTGCATGTTGCAGCCTATTCAGTACGTCCCGGAACGGTGGCTGCGCGTTGGGAGGATAACATACCATTAGCTGAAAAGAAGCGCCGCCTGCATGTGGTGGAAGAAGTACAGGCAAGCATTGCCCTGGAACTGAACCATCAGTTCGTTGGACAGATCGAAGAGGTACTGGTTGAGGATATAAACAATACTCATGGTCGCAAACAATGGAAAGGACGCAACCGTACTAATAAATGGGTCTTCTTCCCACATCCTGGTGATGAAACAGCTCAAGATGGACAGGCACCTTGCATTATTAAACCTGGCGACCTGGTGAAAGTGCGCATTGAACGGGTAACTGCCTGGTCCTTGCAGGGTTGCGCGGTTGCGTTATAATATGCTGACTACACTATGTATCCCTAGCTAGTGTGGATTGAGGAGGTGTACAATGACACAAACACAATCAGCCGAAGAGAAAGCACGACTGAAGAAACAGTGGACGGACCTGGCTATTCAACAGGCATTAGCAAGTCAATGGGAAGAAGCGGTAATTACAAACAAGAATATCTTGAACCTCTTCCCCTCTGAGCCAGATGCATATAACCGTCTCGGCAAAGCATATAGCGAACTAGGCCAATATGCCGAGGCCCGTCAGGCTTACTCACAAACGCTGAAGTATAGCCCAAACAACACCATTGCAAAAAAGAACCTGGAGCGCCTCTCACTTCTACATGAAGGGCCCGTACAGATTCCTACTGGAGCGGAGCGCATTGATCCACGTCTCTTCATCGAAGAGACTGGTAAAACTGGTATGACCGAATTGATCAACATCGCTCCAACCTCCGTTCTAGCTAAGGTTGGTGTTGGCGACAAAGTTCAACTGCACGTAAGCGGACATACTTTACTTGTGCGCAATGCGGCAGGTGAAGATATCGGGCAGATTGAGCCACGTCTCGCTAACCGCCTGATAAATTTCATGGAGGGGGGCAACCGCTATGCAGCAGCCATTCTTGCCATGGAAAATGGGCAGGTACGCCTGATTATCCGCGAAGAGTACCAGCATCCAGGTATGTTTGGCAAGGTCAGTTTCCCATCACAGGGCGGTGGAGATACGATCCGCGCATACATCAAAGATAGTATTCTGCGCTATGATCGTGAAGACGAGGAAGACCTTGGTAACGAGGACGAATACTACGATGGCGGTGACGAACCCGAAGAAATGACCGAAATCGATTTCGAGGGCGGTATCGATGCCGAAGAATAGCACTTACATTGATTTGAAAGGAAAATTAACATGAACAAGACCAAAAGAGTGGCTTGGAGGAAACACCGCATCAAGGCAAAAAAATACGAAGAAAAGCGCAAAGCGCAAAAGGCCAGTGGCACCGCTGCCACATCACCAGCGCGGCGATAATCGCCGCGCTTCCCTTTTTTCGCATACGTGATGAATAGTTCACCAACCCCGATTTCTTCGGCGTCAGTACGTAACATCCTTACCCTGCTTGTTCCACGAGACGCGCAACTTGTTGCAGGCGGGGAAGGATTGGACCGCCGCGTAATATGGGCTACTCGCATGAGGGCACGCCTTCCGGCATTCGAAAGCGTGCGTGGGGGGGAACTTGCTCTACTTGCCCTCTCACAATTGCGCCGCCTTGATGAAACCTTGTCACACCTGCTAACTAGCCTGCACAAAGAAGGTGTAGCTGCTATAGCAGTAGCCACTCTATCACTTGAAAGTCTGGGAAAAGAAACTCTATCCCTCGCTGACCAACTCCACCTCCCCTTGATCCTACTCCCTTTAACAGCTCCACTTGAAGAAATTGAGCGTGAGGTCATTACCTTTGTCGTCAGCTTCCGGGGCGAGATCGAACGCAAAGCTACCGAAATCTCACATCAACTCATGCAGTTAAGCGTGCAGGGAGTCGGATTAGAGGGAATATGTGAACACCTCGCCAGAACGAGTAGCAAGTGGGTAATATTGGAGGATGCCGATCAACAGATGCTCTTTCAGGTTTCTCCCTCAGATGGCAATGCTTCAGTGCTACCTGCACTATTAACGGACGAACATCTCTTACATGAAGGCTTAACGCGCATCACGGTTCCCATACAGATACGCCACGAAGTAGTGGGCTACCTATCGCTAATAGGCAAGATCGGCGATTTCGACTACCTCGAAAGGCTCATCCTGGGTCAGGTAGCGCCCATCCTGGCGCTAGAGTTTGCTCGAGAACGGGAGCGTAGCGAGGTAGAAAGTCGCTATTCAGCGGAGGCGCTGACGGATGTCTTGCAAGGTAATTACCAGCAATCCGACGAAATCCTGGCGCGCGCTCGTTTACTCGGCTATGACCTCCAGGTCCCACAAGTAGTCGCGATCTTTGAACTTGCGCATGATGAGCCTGACTATACAACCCGCAGCCCCCGGGCACTGTGGAGTAAAAGAATACGTGAAGAATTACTACGCATATGGCCTGCTTGTTGGGTATCCAGTGAAGCCCACCGCATAGTAGCTCTTCTACCTATCAGCGAGAGCAATGTACACGATCAAAGTGAAATCGAAAAAGCTATCTACACACGCCTGGAACGAGCACAAGCACGATTACAAACAGGTAATGGTGATCTACCTATCTTTACTGGCGGCATCGGTCGTCTTGCCAAAGATGTACAGCACATACCGCAATCCTACCGTGAAGCGCAGCAAGCCTTAGAGATCGGGCGGCGACTTTTCGGCGAGAGCAGCATACACTCTTTCGCCCGCCTTGGCATTTACCGATTACTTTTCCATCTTTACGGCCATGAAGAACTATCCGACTTTTATCAAGAGACACTTGGCCCCCTGCTCGAATCTGACAGGCATAGCAACAGCGCATTGATAGATACGCTGGAGGGTTTCTTTCGCTGCAACGGCAACCTGAGCGAGACAGCGCGGACGATGCACCTGCATCGAAATTCGTTGCTCTACCGGTTGGGACGCATAGAGGAATTGTTGGGTAGATCATTGGAAGACCCGGAATTGAGACTGTCTTTGCAGATTGCGCTGAAGATACGGCACATGCTGAATAGGTGAGTAGAGGCACTTCACATCCACAATAGACCCTCAATCAATATGCTTATTGTCCCTACCATTGCTCATGTTTTGCTGGTAGTCTTTTACCATGCACATTCTTCAACTACCCGACGGGAAGGAGACTCCGGCATGAGTCAAATCATTGAACTTTTACGACAACTGGTAGCTATTGACTCCATCAATCCTGACCTGGTACCGGGAGGCACAGGCGAGGAGAAAATGGCCCGCTTCATCGCAGATTGGTTTGAACGAGCTGGCTTAGAAGTTGTATGGGACGAACCCGCACCAGGACGCCCCAATGTCATCGGCATCGCACGAGGCACAGGCGGCGGCCGTTCACTCCTGCTCAACGCTCACATGGATACAGTCGGCGTCGTAGGAATGGAGCGGCCTCACGATCCATTCATTCAGGATAACCGTTTGTATGGACGCGGGGCATACGATATGAAAGGCGGACTTGCCGCAATCATGGCTGCGGGCGAAGCCGCGAAGAACCGAGGCTTGCGCGGAGACGTGATCGTCACGGCAGTTGCAGACGAAGAGTATGCCAGCATCGGCACAGCTTCGATCGTCAAACACTGGCATGCGGACGCCGCCATTGTCACCGAACCAACCGAACTAAATATTTGCACAGCCCACAAAGGCTTTGTCTGGCTGGACATCGAGACGGAAGGAGTTGCCGCCCACGGTTCACGCCCTGATCTCGGCGTCGATGCCATTGTGAAAATGGGTAAAATCCTGCTTGGCCTGGAAGAATTAGATCGCTCACTACGCTCTGCTCCCTCCCATCACCTGCTAGGTAGTGGCTCAGTCCATGCTTCCCTGATCGAAGGAGGCCAGGAACTATCAAGCTACCCCAAACATTGCTCGTTGAGCGTCGAAAGAAGAACGGTTCCGGGCGAAACCCTGCGCAAAGTCGAAGCTGAAATACCTGGGATTTTCATACAGACAGCAACATCCGACCCGACCTTCAAAGCAACCGTCAAGACCCGCATGGTACGCGACCCATTCGAGATATCCCTTGACGAACCAATTGTTAGGACTGTACTCAGCAAGGCAACTGCGATACTTGGACACGAGCCGTCAGAAATCGGCCAGACAGGGTGGATGGATTCTGCGCTGCTGTCCGCTGCCGGAATCCCCACAGTCATTTTTGGCCCTGGCGGTGAAGGCGCGCACGCGGTGGTTGAGTGGTCCAACCTTGTGCATGTAGAACGCTGCGCCGAGATTCTAACCGCCGTAGCACAAGAGTTCTGTGCTTAACTATCATCAGGTGAGAAATGTAGTGGCGAGGCTTGCCCTCGCCAGGCTCTCCACATCAACCTTTTTCCGAATCATTCACTGACCCTTCTTGGCTTTCGGTTCCTTGCCATCCTCATCAAACCTCCACATCAACCTTTTTCCGAATCATTCACCGACCCGTGAAAGGTTCCGCTTCATCGCCTCGACCTTCAATCTCCACATCAACCTTTTTTCCGAATCATTCACTGACCCTGCCACCCGCAGCCTTAAGCAACCGATCACGTATGGCAAGCCCTAGACCGTGCTCTCCAAAACTACGACAAAGTATCATCTGCACTTGTGCCTCCTCCAAGATACGTAGGCCGGCAAACAAATGAGCTGCTACCCGCGCCAGGTCATCTGCCCTGCCAACCGAATAAATCAGGGCACCACTCTCCTGAAACGCCGGGATGTCCTCCTCCGCTACGAGCACCCCAACATGTTCTCCCTGTTTGCAACGACGCCATATCTCGGCTAGCATGGCGGAACGCATAGCTTCAACGGTGCCTTCAAAAAGCACCAATGGGACTTTAGGGGCATAATGTGTAAGTAACTGGCCGGGCGCTTTCTTTGCCAGGACATCTCCATGTTCAACTACCGCTTTACGCGCCACTGGTGGCTGAACATCAGGTAATATGGTCCGTAACGCTTCCAGGCTGACACCCCCAGGACGTAGAATCCTCGGCTTCTCTGAGCAGAGATCAAGCACAGTTGACTCTACTCCTATCTCGCATGGTCCGGCATCCAGGATCAGTGGCACCCGACCGCCGAGATCCACAAGAGCATGTTGCGCTGTCGTCGGGCTGACATGCATGAAACGATTGGCGCTCGGTGCGGCAACCGGCGAACCAAGTGCGCGGATCAGCGCCAACGCTACAGGGTGCCGGGGCATACGAATGGCAACGGTCTCTAATCCAGCCGTCACCAAGTACGGCACACGAGGCCCTCGAGGTAATATCAAGGTCAGAGGTCCTGACCAGAATTCCTGAGCCAGCCGTTTCGCCTGCTCTGGAATGGTAGTAGTTAATAATTCGAGGGCATGCTCATCGGCAATATGCACGATCAACGGATCGCTAAATGGTCGTCCCTTGGCGGCAAAAATACGTTCCAATGCCACCGCTTGAAAGGCATCGGCTCCCAGGCCATACACTGTTTCCGTAGGGAAACCAACAATCTCACCCTCGCGTAATAATGTTGCAGCACGCTCAATCACCGCTGGCTCAGGGTGAACAGCATCAACTACGATGACTTCAGTTCGTATTACTTTCATCTGCTTTACTTGTTTCACCGCCTTACAAACGCTTACTCTAATCAAGAAATGTTTGTATGAGTATAACACGTACTCATTGCTTGCGACATATCGCCCTCACATGCTATACTCGGTTTCGTTCAACCAATAAACACGTATCACAAGAGCGGAGTACATGCGCGATTCTGAAATTGATCATAAGCCGTCACACATAGTTCGCCGTTTTGTTGCTTCAACAGCTATAGGCGTTTCACTCGTTTTGATCCTGGGCGTGATCGTCCTTAGCGTGCATGCCGGTACCACACCAGAAATGAGCCACTCCTCCTTGACATCAAGTTCGCCAATCATGAATAAAACCCAGGTGCATAATTCCTGCCACACTCCGCCCCATCGGACAGGTGACAGTAATCTATCGATTCACTCTGGCGGACTCAATCGTACTTTCCTTGTTCACCTTGCTCCATCCTACGGCAATCAACCACAAGCGCTTATCATCAACTATCATGGCTACAACAATACAGCGCAGCGTACTGCTCAGCGTACAAATATGGGTGCAGAGGCAGACAGAGCTGGCTTCATCCTGGTTTTCCCTCAGGGAATCGATAACCCACCCTCGTGGAATGCCGGTGTTGGAGCACTCGGCCCAACAGGTGATGCCGACGACGTACAATATACACGCGACCTCATTCATTATGTCGAGCACAATTACTGTGTCGACGCACACCGCATGTACGTCACCGGCTATTCGCTTGGGGGAGGCATGGCATACCGTATCGCCTGCGCGCTCAGCGATCAAATCGCTGCTTTTGCAACGGTGGCAGGAGCTTTCTATCGCATACCCGGTGGCTGCAATCCATCACGACCTGTTCCAGTTCTGGAAATTCACGGACAAGCTGATCTCCTCGCACCCTACAATGGCAATCCCTATACCGGCATGGCAGCAGTACAGACATATTTAAGCTTCTGGCTTGCTCACAATAAGTGTACTACAACCAGCATGGTCATCTTCCAGAAGGTTGATGTCACAGGTCTGGAATGGCCTCATTGTGCGAACGGCACAGTCATCCAACAGTATCGTATCAGTGATGGCGGTCATACATGGCCCGCCTCAAATCCTACCCTCGGTATAGGCTATAACTCACACACTATCGACGCTAGCGTCGTGATCTGGAATTTCCTGAGTCGATTTTCAACTTCGTGCGTCACGCAGTCCCCTCTCTTCAGAGACGGGGAGGAAGTGACGCCGCCCGCAGGCGCACTCCCTTGACGTTTTAGGTCATTTGTGCTACACTCTTTGTGTAGGCTTAGGCACCCTGGTTCGCCAGGGAGAGACGGTTCGCCTACACGGTACCTTTCCAACTGAACGGTCGGGTTCCCATCGAGAATGCCGCGATGGGGTAAAACGTTCTCGGTCGATCACAACGCTTCGTGCTCGGCATGCTGGACACGAACGGGCCGCTTGTCAGACGGCCCAGAGTCGCAAGACTCGGATGTATCGTGCGATGAAGCCAAAGCTGTACTCGCCTCTGGGGTACAGAGTTGCGGTGGAGGACAGACACAAGCCCCTGACTTCCAGTCACGGGGTCTCTGACACTAAACATCCAGCGATGGGAACCTCGCTTTGCTACAGATTTTCATCCGCCATCTCCCGCATCACTATGCCACAAAACTCCTGCCCATCGTGTTGCTTGCGATGCTCGCGATAATCGTTGACCATGTAGATATAGCGAAAATCAACTCTATCAAGTAGGTTTGATTCTTCGATCCAGCAGGGCTGCCCTTCGACGCTACTCCGCATTTCCCCACCACTCACTTCGCCACAGTAGACAAGCACCAAAACACTCATGTTAACAAAGTTCGCACTAGAGTAAGAATAACAAGCGACTACATGACGCAGCTTTACCTGCAAACCTGTTTCTTCCTTAAACTCACGCCCTGCTGTCTGCATGGGATGCTCGCGCCAGCGCATCAAGCCACCGGGAAAGACCAGACCACCCTCGGGACGCTGGAGCAGTAGAAAACGACCCTGGTCTTCAACAATTACATTGATACAACCTAACGGTGGTAAGTTTCCAGCGAGACAAACGTTGAGGACGTTAAAGGAGAAACCCGCCGCTTTCCTCAATACCCGATAAAGGATACGTTTAAGCACGTATAATTATCCACCAATCTAGATTCTATTTGCATGCATCTAGTATACTCTACCATCCACAAGCCTATAAAACCTCCTTCTATTCAGTGTGTTGCGTATCCGACCGGCAATCTAAAAATGGCCCGGCTGGAGGAGCCAGGCCATCTAAGTTTTTGTTCCAAACTAGATCTTAACGACCGGTACGCTGTTGAGCCCGGCGTATAAGAGCATCAACGGTCACGGCAATCAACAAGACGACACCCTCAACCATTTCTGACACGTTCGCAGTCTGACCCAGTAAAGCAAGGCCATTTACCACGCTACCGATGATGAGCGCTCCGAGCACAACCGCCCAGACCGATCCCCGACCTCCAAAGAGGCTGACACCACCGATCACAGCCGCTGCGATCGCATTGAGCAGCAGCGTTGGGTCAATCGCGCTGGCCACAGCAGTACCATATGAAGCAAATACGATGCCACCCACAGCGGCAAGTGTCGAGCACAGGGCAAAGCACGCAATGCGGATACCCACGATATTAATACCCGCGCGGCGGGCCGCCTCAGCGCCACCGCCGACAGCATAGACGTGGCGGCCGAATGAGGTTTTCGTCATGATCAGCCAGAACAGCGTGATCAATGCAAAGAGGATCGCAACCTCATAAGGCACTCCATTGTAGCTCACAAAAATCGCAACGGCCCCCCCGACGAGTAGTGCAACTACCACAATCTGCACAACAACCTGCAGAAGCGACATGGTCCTGAGGCCAGCTCTCTTTCGTCTCACGTGGCTCATAATCAGGCTAAAGGCATACAGCACGACGGCGATGAGAGGCAAAGCGATACCCAGGTAGGAAGGCAGGAAACCACCCGCAATGTTAAGGATGAGGCTACTGGAGATGATAAGCGTACTTTGTCCATTTAGCAAAGTGAGCAGCAGCCCAGAATAAAAGATGGACGCAGCCAGTGTCACGATAAATGAGGGAACGCGCAGCACAGCAACAAAGAAACCATTGATGAGACCTGCTATAGCACCAGCCAGCAGACCCGCTAGTATAGCTACGAGAGCTGGAAGTTTGTAGGGACGCGCAGGATCAGCAAGCACTGCCATGACCACTGCGCAGTATACACTGACCGCGGCAATCGAAAGATCGATCTCGCCTAGCAGCAGTACCATGATGACGCCCAATCCGAGTATACCGAAGGTGACAATCTGTCCCACCAGGTTTGTGAGATTCTGCGGTGTCAGAAACAATCCGCGAGTAGTGATTGTGAAGTAGATCACCACTACGAGCAGCGTCAACGCTACCGGTATAAAACCAAGGTCACCGCGTAGTAACTGGCCCAGCGTGCGGCGGGGCATATAAGATGGTACTTCTACAGCGGCAGCCTCAGTTGTTTCACCTCCAAACGCAGCCACCTGTGAAGCTTCCGATGGCTCAGGACTATCATTTTTCTCGATAATGTCGCTCATGGATCATTTCCCTCCTACCGAGTCATTATCCTGGGCAGAACCATTTGTCGTCATCAACTGGCCAAATTCTGCTCCCGTGATCGCTGCTACAATTTGTTCAGGTGTCGAGGTTTTGACATCAAATGTGCCTACCCTTCTACCAAGGCGCAGCACGATCACTCGATCAACGACCTCAAATACGTCTGCCAGGTTATGTGAAATTACAACCACTGCTAATCCCTGTTCGCGTAGTCGACGTATCAAATTCAGTACCTGGCGAGTCTGAGCTACACCTAGCGCTGCCGTTGGCTCGTCCAGTAGGACCACCTTCGCCTGGCGTAAAATGGATTTAGCGACAGCGACTGACTGTCGCTGTCCACCGGAGAGCGAAGCAACAGCCGTGCGTGTTGAGGGGAGTTTCACATCAAGGGTACGCAGTACATTGAGCGTTTGCTTCTCCATATCGATCTCGTTTAAAGATCGTAGAAAGGAACGCTCTTCACGACCTAAAAATAGATTGGCGACCACATCCAGGTTATCACACAACGCGAGATCTTGGTAAACTGTCTCAATGCCCAAGTTGTTTGCAGACTGTGGATTGGGGATAGGGACCTGTTTGCCTTCCAGAAATATTTCGCCCTCGTCAGCAGGCGCAACACCAGAAATTACTTTAATCAGCGTTGATTTACCAGCGCCATTATCCCCAACAAGGCCAACGACTTCGCCGGCATTGACTTCAAAATCTACTTGATAAAGCGCGCGAACCGCACCAAAAGATTTACTGATGCCGCGTAAACGCAGCCTTGGCTCACTACTCGGTGGTTGCTCCGGTGGAGGAGACGTGGTTTCACCGACTGCAGGTGTAGTATTTTCGGCCATCTGGCCCTCCAATCAAATAAAGATGGCTATAGATAGCACAATGTAGAGGTATATGCAAAGTATACCACCCTCTACCGTAAATGAAAAGTACCATACAGGGCTGATACCGTATGGTACCCCAAGGGGTACATACGGTATCAGCAATTTCAGGTTCAATCACCTGGCACCCCTTGGGTGCCCTTACTAAATTCTCTAGAAAAAATTTAGTAAAGCACCTTACCGGCCCAGGTAAAGCTAGTACCAACTACAAGATTACGGACAGAAACCGCCAGTGCCTGATGGCAGACCGGTGCAGACATCCGCTGCTGTTACGAAACCATCAGCAATAACCGTAGTTTTAATATTCGACTTGTCCACCGCCACTGGTACCTCGAGAACTGAGGGAATTTTCACACCGGAAGCTGCGCCGTTACCTGCAGGAATAGCGGTGGTTACACCAGCGGTCAACGTGCTGGTATCTGTTCCCTGGCTAATCGCAGCAACGAGTTGAGCTGTACCGTTAGCCTCAAGATCAATTTTCTTGTAGACCGTCATGGCCTGGTCGCCAGTAAGAATGTTATGAATACCAGCAGCTGTTGCATCCTGCCCAGTGACAAGCACTTTTCCATTGAGCTTTACTGCTTTGAGCGCTGCGATCACATTGTTTGCCATACCATCGTTGGCAACGTACGCGACGGCAACTTTATTTCCATTTGCAGTCAGCGCCGCTTGCATCTCGGTTTGAGCAGTCGCATTGTCCCAGCCAGGGGTGAATTGCTCATAGACTTTCTTGAGGGCACCGCTGGAGAACAATGGGTCAAGCGCGCTATGAGCGCCCGCGGAGAACAGCAACGCATTGTTGTCCGTTTGGGCACCGTTGATCATGACGGTATTTTTCGTGCCATTAGCAGTAACATAGCTCTGGTAGTGAGCCGCGATATACTGACCCTGTAGCGCGCCTACCTTCGTGTTGTCGAAGGAGACGTAGTAATTGAGGTCGGCGCTATAAATCAGACGGTCATAAGCAATGACGGCTACATTTCTCGCTTTTGCCGCCGACACGATCGCAGCCGCTTTAATACTATCGACCGCCGCAACTACCAGGATACAATCTCCTTTCGTTAGATCTGCCTGGGCCTGAGTCTGCTGGGTATCAGCGCTGCCTTCAGCATTGTTGTAGTCTACGGTCGCGCCAGAGAGCTGTTTGGGAATTAAACTCGTCAACAGTGGCTTGTCCTTGCTGTCCCAGCGAGCCGAGGTGGCGGTCTCGGGCAAGAGTACGCCAATCTTCGTACACCCTTTGCCAGGAGCACCAGCGGCAGAAGGAGTTGAACTGCTACTGCCTGTATTGGAGCTCCCGCAAGCTGCAAGCAACAGGGAAAATACGAGAATGCCTGCCATCATGGTAAACATTCTGCGTCCTTGACCAAATAATTTCATCGTGATTCTTTCCTTTCACGCTTCACCATTCCGGTTTTCCAGGTTGAAAAAAACCGTCACACTAGAGGTGAGCATTTCTTGAACTTAACTACAGACCAAACTACGCTGTAATCGACTAAGAGCAATATCTGTGTGTGTGACTGTCAGGTAAAAAGCCTCCTTCCTAACTTCAGGTCAGTCAATTCATAATGAGCCTATGTAAATATCGTACGATATTCACACAAACCTCCCCACCATTGTCTGGACAACGGTATCTTTCCGCCCTACAAGAACCCGCTCTATGTTTTGAAAAAAGAGTAGAAAAGAGCGTAAACAGAAAAATGGAAAAGAGTAAAAACTCCACTACAGAGCACTGAACGACTCCTTACGAAATAGTTCTCCATGCTATCCCGTGCAGAAGCGTATCAAACTCATCAATCAGAAGCAAGGAAATACCATCAATCATCACTAACAGACAAGATAGTAACTTCTACTGTATACTACGCTCGCAAAAGTAAGAAAGTCACACAAATTTACTCATCCTTTTACAGGTGAGGAATCGGGAGAGGAGGCAATTTCCATTGCTCCGTGTGTTAATGGCATTTTGTTGGATTCCGGCAATCAATCCTTTGTTTTGCGCCAGAGATATTATCGCTTCACTTCTTTGCCGTCCCAGTCATGGATCAGCAAAACTTTCAGCGTCTTTGACTGGCGACCGACAACCGTATCCAGTGCGGCCCGGTAGTCGGTCAGCGCAAAACGGTGCGTGATGAGCGGGGCCAAATTCAAGAGACCGGAGCGGAAGATCTGTACAGCGTAGGTCCAGGCAGCGGAATTGGCCCCAAAAATACCGAGCACCGTCAGGTGTTTGAGTACAAAGATGTCACTCTCCAGGCTTAGACGTGCGCCTGAGCCTGCAATGCCCTCCAGCAGCACCGTACCGCCCCGTCGTGCCAGGCGCAGAGCAGTTTCGACTCCTTCGGGACGTGTGCCCCCCTCAAATACCAGATCGGCTCCTCGCCCCCTGGTCAGCGACTGTACCAACGGCTCGGGGTCGCTCTGTCTGGCATTGATGGTATGAGTAGCGCCAAGATGACGGGCCATTTCCAATCGC
The DNA here is from genome assembly GCA_046726655.1 of Chloroflexota bacterium. Taxonomy (GTDB): domain Bacteria; phylum Chloroflexota; class Ktedonobacteria; order Ktedonobacterales; family Ktedonobacteraceae; genus DATMNR01. Next base: position 357 of record JBKPAZ010000263.1, on the reverse strand, counting down.
TCTTCTCGAGACCCCACCAGCACAATGATAGCAGGACTGAACAGCCGTACCACCTGTACGGCAAGCAAGCCTATGTTACCATCCCCCAACACGACTACTGTGCTCCCCGCCTGTGGCTGTGCTCGTAGGAAAGCGTGAACCACCACGGCAGTGGGCTCTAAGAGTGCCGCTTCCTCAAGCGAGCATGCGTTGGGTAGCGTATGCACCAGCCGCGCCGGGACAGCAACATACTCGGCGAGTCCCCCTGTCCGCGTGAAGCCAATCTCATCGTAACCAGCTTCACACAGGTTGGTCAGACCCATCCGGCAATTGCGACAGGTGCCGCAGAATAGGAAGCCCTCCGATACCACCTTGTCT
>JBKPAZ010000262.1:0-15329 GCA_046726655.1 Chloroflexota bacterium | reverse complement strand
GAATGTGAACATCGCTAACAACGTCTCTTCTGAGGTAGCACTATGAGTGCAAGCGTTCAACGAGCAACAAGCCGCCAGCGCACTCTTTGTATGATATCCTTCCCTGGCCTCCTAACTGTCGCAAACACCACATACCCACTGTCTCAAATTTGTCGCGAGAAAAAAGCTGTTCATGGCTATAGGCGATCTCCGGCTTGTCTGTTTCGTACGGCACGGCGAGAATAAGCCGTTGCGATGTGATCTGGAGCAGGTTGGTAAGCACTCGATACATGTCAGACTCGTTGAAATGCTCCAGGATATGCAATGCGGTGACCGTATCGAAGGCCCCAAGTGAGGAAACATCACCGGTAAGCAGATCAGCTTGTGTGAAATGTACGTTTTTCAGTTGTTGCTCATCAGCAATGGCACGCACGGTAGGGAAAGATTCGGTCTCAATATCAATGCCAACCACCTGAGTAAGGTATGGGAAGCGCTCAGCGATGAGCAAGGGGAGAAATCCAAAGGAGCACCCGGCGTCGAGGAAGCGTTCACCGGCACGCAGTTGGAATACCCGTCGATACGCTGTCGCGAATGTATGGATGGTAGAGTCTGAAAGGGGATATTCAGTACTAGTAGCTGCCAGCAGGTTACGATAGCGCTGCATTGTATTGGTAGTGTAAAGGTGAAGCGGTGGCTATTCAAGCGGCAACGAAAAATAAAACGTACTGCCTGCTCCTGGCTTACTCTCCAACCACATATGCCCACCCTGCCGATCAACAATCTCATGAGCAATGTACAATCCTAGCCCCAGGCCTTCGACCTTAGGACTTTGATAGTTGCGTGTTCGATAGTAACGGTCAAAAATGTGCTGCTGATCTTCCTCGCTGATACCTGGGCCTTCGTCTCGAACCCGCACGACCACTTTCTTCGGTTTATTCTCTGGTTGGACTTCTACGCCGACTGCTATTGGCCTGCCCGCCGGACTGTACTTGATAGCATTGTTGATCAGGTTGTTCAATACTTGCTCTATGCGATTCTCATCGCAGGTAACTAGCAGTTCCTGCGTGCCGGTTTGGAGGTTGAGCGCATGGTCATCGATTATTGTATATTGATCAACCACTCGTCGCACCAGTTCAACGATGTTGACGTGCTGCCTGTTTTCTAGCTGAAACAATTCAGAGTGCATACGCGTAATATCCATCACCTCGCCGATCAGTTTGTCCATGCTAGTCACCTGGTGAATGATTCTCTCCAGCATGTGAACTTCTTTTTCAAAATCAGGCTTTGCAGTTTCATCACTGCTGCTGCCGCCGCTAGTAACTTTCATCTGTCGCTGCACGTCACGTTGGAGCAATTGAGCATTGCCGAGTATCGAAGTGAGCGGAGTACGCAATTCGTGACTGGCAAGCGACAAGAATTCATCCTTGAGAAGATTGAGCTGCTCTATTTCCTGCCGGGCTAGCGTTTGTTCCGTTACCTCGATTGCCGAGGCAAGCATGAAACGCACCGTATCCTCTTTCTTTATATCCAGTATGGGAGTGAGACTCCAGTCCCAAACGGTTTCTTGTTCATCCTGAGCAGACCGGAGATGAACTTCTGGCTGGCGAACCGGCTCGCGGCTCTCCAGAGCAGTATTCCACAATCCGGCGGCCTCCTCAGGCGTTGCAGCAAAGGTCAACTCGTGCCACTTGCAGCCTACCAGCTTACTGCGCTCGAATCCATGCGAGCGCGCTACGATATCAAGATAGCGAGGACTGCCCATGAGCAATTCAGCCGTCTGGGCGTCATACAGCGCCAGAGCTGTGCGAGTGTTGTCAAAGATCAAGTGCAGTCTCTCACGCTCGTCCTCAGCTTCCTGTGTACGTTGGGCGGTCTCATCCACTGCATAGATAATCACACCAGATACTTTGCCGTTGGCATCATGAGTAGGGACAATGGTATAAACGAAGTAATTTTCTACGAACTCATTCTGGTCTTTGGGCACGCGGGTCATCACCCTGGGGGTAGTACGCATGACATTCTGCAAGTATACTTCGCGGGCCAGGCGCATAATCACTATCCCGGGATCCCAGAAGACTTCAAAGACCTCGTCGAGGGGACGATCTAGTACCTGCCGTCCTTCCAGCAGCCGCGCATAGCGCGGGTTAAAGGCATCTACAAGCAGGCCTGGCCCTCGCAAGACCAGGATGTAGTAGGGAGCAAGCTCAACCATCTCGGCCAGGCGCACGCGCTCACTTTCGAGCAGGGAGGTCAGTTCCTGCAGTTCGCCTGTGCGCGCCCGTAACTCGTCATTGGTGGTTTCAAGCTCCTCATTGGTGGCCTGGAGTTCCTCGTTATTGGTTTCAAGCTCCTCATTAGTGGCTTGCAGTTCCTCGTTTGTCGTCTCGAACTCCTCGATGCTCGCTTGCAGTTCCTCGTGCGTCAACACCAGTTCTTCATTAGCAACTTGCAGCTCCTCATTGGCATCCAGTAGTTCTTTATTCACATCGTTGAGACGCTTGTTGGCGGCGCTCAGCTCGTTCATGAGCTGCGTCTGCTCTGCTTGGACCGCCTCCAGCTGCCGCCGCGTCTGGACTTGCTCTGTGACATCGGTCACACTAATGGCTGCCAGGTCGGGAGTGCCAGCCTCCATCTGCATCAAGGCCATCGAAAGAGCGACGAAGCGACCATTCCCGCCCGATGAGATACCAAGCTCTACCTCAAGCAGGTTCACTGTGTTTCTATCGCGAAAGACAGTATCGATAGCGTTGCGCACCTGAGTGTATGGTATGCCGCGCACCGCGTGCAAAAAATCCTGCTCATTGCTGATATCGCGCAGCCCCAACAGTTGCCGCGCAGCCCCATTGGCCGAAAGTACATGATAGGAGCGGTCGATCACAGCCACGCCAATCGGTAGAAAGCGCAGCAGCAACTCATTGAAGCGCCGCAGTTGCCCAAGTTCGATTGATGATGGCGCTGGCTCCTGGTCGGTGAGGTGTTTTCCGGGGACCTTGTTCTGGCGATTGGAGGTAGCCCCTTCAAGGCGACGAACGCGTATATCGGAGGGGCCAGGCCTGCGGATGGCTGGCAAAGCATTGCCGGTACAGTGGTACACCTTCCAGTGCTTGTTGACCAGCTCATAGTATGACTGGTTGGGCCGTACCGTCTCAGCCTTGCCAAGAAACAGGTAGCCACCGGGCGAGAGCGAGAAGGCGAACTGGTTGAGTACATAGTCCTGCAGTTCAGGCGTGAAGTAGATGAGCACGTTGCGGCACAGCACCAGGTCAATGTGCGGGAAAGGCGCGCTGCGGCTCAGATCCTGCTGCCCGAAGATGACTATCTGGCGCAGCGTCTTTGAAATGCGAAACCCGTGGTCAGCACGCTCGAAGAAAAGGTCGCGGTACCCAGCCGGAACATCCTTCAGCAGGTTTTCGGAATACAGGCCACGCCGGGCAAAGCTGATCGCTGCCTCGTCCAGGTCGGTCGCGAAGATTTTCACGCTCCACTCGGGTAGCTCCGCACCCAGCAGATCGGTCACGAGCATGGCCAGCGAATAGGGCTCTTCCCCGGTAGCACAGCCCGCCGTCCAGAAGCGCAGGAAACGATCGTGCGTACGAGCTTGCGCGATCAACTTCGGCAGAATCTCGCTTTTGAGGTAAGCGAAGGCGTTGGGATCACGGAAGAACTGGGTCACGTTAATGAGAAACGCTTTCACCAACTCGCCGACTTCCTCCGGAAATGTCCGCAGGTACTCCAGGTAATCGCGCATGGTGCGGGCGTGGGTGACGGCCATGCGCCGGCCAATGCGCCGCAGGATGGTCGAAGACTTGTACTGGCGGAAGTCCATGCTAGCCTGGCGACCGACCTGCTCGAGGATGCTACGCAGCACGTCCTCAGTCTTCTCTTCAGCAGGCGGCATGCTGACACCGCTAAGCAGATCGTAAAGCAGCGGGCCGATGCGGTCTAACGCAGCTTCGAAATCGATAACAGTCGGCGGTAAGGCCAGGGGCATCGACGGATAGCGGGCAGTCTGCGGGTCCTGTACAATCACCGTTCCACCCGCATTCTTGACATCCACCGCACCTGCGGCGCCATCGGAGCCGGAACCGGTCAGGATAACCGCTATCAGGCGATCGCCGAAGGCTCCGGCTGCGCTTGAGAGCAGCATATCTACCGAGGGATGAGGCCGCCTGTTGTGATCTTCCCGCACTTCCACGCGGTGACTGTTAATGGTGACGTTGCGATTAGAAGGCACGACGTAGATCTTCCCTGGCTCAAGGGCGCTGGTCGTGTTTACGACTTCGACCGGCAACGTGGTGCGCCGTTTGAGAATAGCATCCAGGCTGCTGGGTCGGCTGGGGTCAAGGTGCTGAGCCAGTACGACAGGTGCGGGGAAGTCACTGGGAAGCGTACTTACCAACACTGAAAGCGCCTCGACGCCGCCTGCGGAAGAACCGATAACGACCAGGTCATTAGACCCGGTGGGTGTGTTCTCAACCTCGCCCATAAATGCTTATCCTCTGTTCACTACATGAGAAAGAATCATTGCGGTGTAATAAAGCATCTAGTTGGGAAACAAAAATAAGCAGAAAAATCCACATAGCCGCATAAATACAGATTCAATCTTATACTGTATTACTGGCCTCTGTCAAGCAGTTTATGGTTTAGTTTATCGTTTATCCCGCGTGGTATTTTTCGTCGTTGTTAGCCGGGTCGGTGTTGATCTAAGGCGTTACAGTCGCCTTGCTCTTTAAGAGGAGTTGCCTGATCACAATTGCATGACGCTCCGCCTCTTGCACCTTCTCCTCAAAGCGTTTTGCTACCAGGTCGTGGCCGCGTTCGTGCGCCTGTCCTGACAAACGGAGTGAGAGATTCATGCTCTCCTCCAATGTCTTCAATGCTGCCCATAGAGCCTCCTCCAGCACCTCCGATTGCTCCGCCAGTATACTCTCCACAGAAAAGGCATGGCCCACCCGGCAACGGAAACGCAGCAGACCTCCATCCTCTATCTCCGACAGCACTCCGCCGCACTCCGGACATGAAAAGGCCGAAAGCTTTCCAGCTCTCTCTTCGTTGTGCAGTGTGTCCGGATTCATTTTTGTTGACTTCATCTCTATATCTTTGGACAAGGGGTACTCCCCATCTTCTGCCTGCTCACCGGCAAGACGTACTAATAAAGGGCCGATGCCGGACAGCGGCAACCGGTAGTCCACCTCTACATGTGTCAGCGCGCTCAATGGCATACTGGAATACAAAGCTTCCTCCGGGTCCTGGACGACGGCTAATCCTCCGCGCCGCTTCACGGCGAGCAGTCCGGCGGTTCCATCATCCAGCCCGCCGGTAAGCACAACGCCGACCACGCGCGGTCCATATGCCTCTGCTGCCGAACGAAACAGGGGATCGACGGCGGGTCGATGGCGGTTTTCCTTCGGACCACGCACGACGCGGACCTGCCTGCGCTCAACCAGTAGATGGTGATCCGGAGGGGCAACGTAGATGCATCGATGCTCGATGGGCATATAATCGATGGCCTGCACTGCCTTCAGCGGTCCCGAGCGGCTCAGGATATGTGGCAGAAGACTCGGGCTTTCAGGCGGGATGTGGAGAACAACGAAGACGGCGGCCGACAGCTTCCGTGGTAGGGAGCCAGCCAGCACACCGAGCGCTTCTACTCCCCCGGCAGAAGCTCCGATAACGATGATGTCGTGCCCAGGCATAATACCTCCCTGCAATGAGGATTTCCTGTCGCAGCATCTTATTTCTCACAGAAATTGTAGATCATACTAATGCAATGTTGACGCTGCGCATCCAACCATAATGTATTGTCTATCATTATACACGTTACGCGCTGCTTTATGGTGCGAGATCTATCATCTGTTCTATTTACGAACATCATTGGGAACATGCTTATGTGAATGTAGTCGACGAACAATGCAGCCTGTCGAAAAAAGGAGAAGAATCTGCGCAAAAGAGCGAATCGAGTAGATCAGATTTCCACGGCGAAGAACTGGTCGATGGCACGCAATAGTGCATCGATCTCGATGGGCTTGTTTAGACCAATGAGGCGGTGTTGCGCGATTTCTGCCTGGATATTGGGACTCAATGGGGTATACAGGATGATGGCTGGAAGAGCTTGCCTGCCTTGCATGGTTTGCAACTGGCTGTAAAGTTTAACTGCGCTGAGAGGAGCCAGGGTGTAGTCCAGAAGAAACAGGTCAATGTTCACGTTTTGTGCGATCTGAAGCACCTGTGTACTGTCAAAGGCCAGGAAAACGCGATGAGTAGTTTCTTGCTGAATAGCTACCTTGAGAAAGGCCGTGATTTCTGCATCGCTTTCCCCAATGAGGATGGCTTTACGTATCAGTGGCAAAGGTCTTTGTGCTTCTGTTCGTCTTTCTAGTCTCCTCTGATGGTTTCTCATTATCTCCAGGTGGTCGTGCAAGGTTCGTCGATACTCCTGGCTTGATCGTTGGAGTTCTTGCTGAGATTGGAGGTAGTCTTGTCGCCTTTGGTGGGTCTCAGGTGAGTTCAGGGGGAGTACTTGCAACATGCGATAGAGTTCCTGTAAGGCTTGATACTGCTCTTGTAGGATTTGGTATTGCTTTCGCAGCACAAGGCGAGTGGCCTGCACAGCTTGATACTGCTCTTGCAGACTTTGAAAGTAGTGCTGTAAGGCTTTGGCTTCAGCATCCTTTATTTTTCTCGTTTGCTTCAAAAACTCTTCCACGATAAGTCGCCATCTCCTACTGGAGAGATCAGTTCTGCCAACATGACCAGAACCCGGTAGGCTTCAGACCATATGCACTGAGAGTCATCCAGGAGATAGCATATCTAATCGAGAGGGGGAATTGCAATAGACGAAACCACTAGCAATATACTCTCAAAGTTGTGTATTTGACGAATCCTTTTGATGTGTTCACGCGCATGAGAAAAATATACTCGATCTACATCAGAAGAAAGGATTCGCCAGCAGTTTTGATGATATGGTGACACCCCGTATTGAGCGTTAACAGGTATCACCCCTGACACCAGTTTCTCACCAGGTTACAGCGTGAAACCTACCAGGTACCATTGCATATCCTGAGCGCGGCCTGTAGCAGTACCAGGCTGCATATCAGACGCGTAGGTATACAACGCATGGCCATCATAGAACACTTGAGCTCCATTGGGTGTCTGATGCACTGACAACTGCCTGGGCAGAGGCATTGAGCTGGAGACCGTCATCATCCCTTGAGGAGCCAGGACAGGTGGCCAGTCGTGAGCGCACTGACCAGTGCAGGTGGCTTTAAACATGGTATCAGCCCTGTAGTAGTATACTGCAAAGCCTTTATTCGTCATGAGTACATTCACCTGGTTTCCGTTAATGGTAGCCATTCCCGTGTGAATGAACGCAGCCATATTTCCTCCCATGCTGGGAGTGATAGTAATACCATCCATCATATTGCCGTTGTTGTTCGTGTTCATGTTGCTGGTGGCCGTGGGCGTCGTCCCTTTCATCATCCCATTATCAGCTTTGTTATTCATGGCGTTCTGGTTGTTCATGTTCTGGTTCGCTGTGTTCGCCGGAGTTCCCTGATTCATTGAATCACCACACGCTGCCAGCAAGACGGTCAGCAGCAACGTTAGCGTGATCAGTCCCGAAATTCGAAGAGCTTTCATGGATTCTTTCCTCCTACAGTGTTAAGTAACCTACGACATTCGTTGTAACCATCATCTATGTAAAGGGCGCCAATGGGTACTGAGGCTCTCATTGACTTCATCTATGGCGTTCCATCGTGCGTTATCAGTACTCATTGTGTATCGCCGCTAACGATAATCACGTCCCCTATTTACAGGATTTGCGGGAGAGTACTTTTTTCCTTATGAAATTCGGGCCCGAATCTGTCACAATTTTCTCATCCATACGACTTCTTTTATGAGAGAGTAGTTTCGTGAGTAGGAAAGCGTATGCAGCAATTGAATACGGAGAGAGCTGAGAACGGAGCATATAGCACACTTTATGATCGTTTTGCTGTCACGATTTTTCAGTATTTGTGTGAACAGGTATCGCATAAGCAGGATGCCGAGGACCTATTGCTAGAGGTTTTTGTAGCTGCGCTACAAAACGAATCGCTTTCCAGTCTCCCTGCTGGGCGGCAACTGGCATGGTTGAGGCGCGTTGCCCGGAATAAGGTGATTGATCGCTACCGCCACGTTGCCCTGCTGAACTTGCTGCCGATAGAGCAAGTCATAGAGATTGAAGATAGCGCATTGACACCGGAACAATACACCGAGCGGCAGGAGAACTATGAGCGTCTCTATCAATCGATTGCGCAACTCACCTCGCTTCAACGAGAGCTCATCATGTTACGGTATCGAAATGGCCTGCGCTTTTTCGAAATTGCGGCTGTCCTCGAGAAACCCGAGGGAACGGTGCGCCAATTGCTTGTGCGTACCCTGCGCCAGTTGCGTACGATCTATGATCAGCTAGAAAGGGGAGAATAGCAATGAAAAGGTTCGATGATCTGCTCCCCGAAGAGAGAGAACCACAGCATGAAGAGTTGATAACCTTGCTGCAGCGTGCCTATCGCAGACCTGCCCCCGTACCACCAACCGAGAAGGAGGAGATCATTACACAAGTGCGAGAACGCCTGGTGAGGACAGATCATGGGGACTCATTAAATGGGGATATACCTATACCTCAAATAGGAGTGCTCGATTCCTCCCCGCACCAGGCTGTATCCCCTCCAGGAAAGTCTCATGGTGATAGACGACGCTTTCGCTTGATGGCGTTGCTTGCTGCCGCCATGATCATCGTGGTGCTACTTGGTACTCCTCTAATCCTCTTGAGACCCTGGCTAACAGGCGGCGCCGGCGGCCTTCCGACCCTGACGCTTTCCTCCAATGCTGCAAAAGTTGGGGCCACCGTTACCTTACATCTCGAGCATTTTACGCCCGCGAAAAGTGTGGCCCTGACCCATGATATCCAGGAGCCGATCCCAATCAAGGGCAGTGCTTCCATTATGACCGACGCCAACGGGTCGGCTACATTCGCTGTAGTGATCGATACGGATTGGGGACCGGGCTTCCACCTGATCGTGGCCGAAGACGTGACCACGCGCAATACGGCCAGCGCCACCCTGCAGATCACCGGGGAGGGCCCCACCCCGCCAACGCACCTGCTCATCGACACCACCCCCATCGAGCTGGGAGCCGACGTGGTGGGAGCCAATACCATCCGCCCGTTCACCCTGGCCAATAGTGGGGGTGGCTCCATCAGCTGGGCAGCCAGCAGTAATAAGCCGTGGTTGCTGGTCTCCCCCAGCCAGGGGATCTTCAGCCAGCAGCAAACCCTCTCGCTAACCGCACAACGCGTCGGTCTTCAGCCGGGAGATTACAGCGGCAGCATCTCCATCTCAACCAATGTCAGCCCTCCGCAGCGCATTCAGATAGACATGACGGTGCGACCCTTGCCGGCCAATGCCGGACCAGTGATTGCCTTAGCGCCAGCGCTGCTCTCCTTTACAGCAACCGATGGTGGGTCTGATCCGGTTGCTCAATCCCTGACCATCAGCAATCCTGGTTCGCGTTCCTTGAACTGGTCACTAGCGCTTGAGCAAGGGTCGACGTGCAACTGGTTGAGTGCTACTCCGAACTCAGGAACCGTGGCTCCTGGGACAACCAGAGCTCTTCATATCATCGTGCAGAATCAGTGTCTGCTACCTGGGGAGTATCTGGCCACGCTGAAGTTTACAGCTACTGGAGCTCTTAACGGTGCGCAGGTGGTTAACGTCTCGCTGACAGTGCAGCCGCGCTGCGGACTGGTCAGCAGTACAGGCTACCTGGCATTTACGGTCGTGCAGGGGCAGAACAGCCCGGCCAATCAGACCTTGAACTTGAATACCACGGCCAGTTGTGCAGAAATGCCCATCTCCTGGACGACCTCTTCCGTACCGTCCTGGCTGACGATCAGCCCTGCTAGTGGGCAGTTGAGAGGCCCCGCCAGCACCGTGGTCTCAGTGAGCGTCAATGCGGCTGGTCTGACGCCGAAAGTGTACTCCAGTACTTTCTCTTTTGTTACGGGGCAGAGCACGCTCACGGTGATGGTGAAACTCACGGTACAGGCGGCTCCTCCGCTTGTGGCCCCGATTATGGGCGTCTCGCCGCTCAACCTCAATTTCAGCTACACCCAGTTGCAGCCCAACCCCACTGGTCAGGTGGTGACGATCACCAACAATGGGGGCAGTACGCTCAAGTGGCATACGCTCGTCCCGCCCGCGGCCAATCTCTGGCTCGGAGCGGCTCCCTCGGGAGGGACGATTGCCCCACGACAGACCGGGCAAGTGACGATCACTGTCAGCACGGCGAATTTGACCTCCGGCAACTATGTTGGACAAATCACGCTGGATGGCTTCGATGAGAAAGGCAACCTGGCCCCGGGCAGTCCGCAGACGATCACTATCAGCCTGGTGGTGCAGCCTCCCTGCACCATTTCTGCTCCCTCTTCCAGTGCGCTCTCCTTCAGCGCGGTGCAGGCAGCCTCCGCGAATCCGGCTGCGCAAACGATCATGTTTCCAGCATGGGGCAGTTGTGTCTGGCCGGTGACCTGGACGACCAACGTGGCACCCACGGCCAGATGGCTGAGCTTGACACCTGCTGGTGGCACGGTGAGGGGCACGGGTCAATCGGGCAGTCTCAGCGTTGCAGCCAGCATCGCAGGCCTGCCAGCAGGGACCTATACCACACAGGTGACCATCTCGGCAAGTGACGCCAGCGGTGCGGCAGTGCAGGGGAGTCCGGAAACCTTCGCGGTGACGCTGACCGTCCAACCGCCCTGTGTGCTGGCGTCGCCCTCACCTGCAAGCCTGGCATTCACCGTTCCACAGGGACAACCCGCTCCTCCTACACAAAATGTGACGTTCAGCGAGACAGGAACCTGCGCACGTCCGGTTACCTGGACGGCATCTGCCAGGAGCGCTTGGCTCGTGCCTGCGCCAGCGGGAACCGATAGCGGCAGTGGCTCTACGCTGGGGGTCACGGTCACGGCTGCCAGTCTGACCCCTGGCACGTATGCTGGGACCATTACGATCACAGCCACTGACAGTACGGGCGCTGCGGTGTTAGGAAGTGGACAAGTACATGTGACGCTGACAGTGACGGGCTTTCCCGTCAGCGGAAACGTGGTGGCCTGCCCAGGCTCAACTCCTCCTACCTGTGCGAGCCCTCAACCCTTGCCAGGGGCAACCGTCACCTTGACGAGTGGCAGCACCACGGTTGCTACGACGACTGCTGACGCGGCGGGCAATTATGCGTTCTCGAATGTGCCACTTGGCACCTATACCATCTCCGTTGCTGGCTCTGACGCTGGTGGTAATCACTATGTAGGAACCGCTACGCTGACCGTGACAGGCAATACCTCGAATTTCACGCTCCAGGCATTTCCTGGGCAGTAGTTCCATTCTCTTTGTAAGCAGGAGGCGGATGGACCATGAACATGAAGCTTACGGTTCAGGAACTGTTCTCATTTTGGTAGAGGTTTCTGTGATAAACTCAGGCCCAATTGTGTTTTAGAGATAGGGTAACAGGTGCGGAAAAAACTTTTTTCTGCATACTAAACCAGGAGAAATCATGAGCAACGAACAGTTCATTAGAGAAGCATTGGTTCTTCCTCCAGCCTTAATTGAGTACCATGTAAGTCAGAGCCTGAAACAGCTTTTTCCTGAGAAGGCATGTATTGAAGTAGAGGGTGGATATTTTGATGTAGAGGGTTATGCAAATGCTCAGCAATGTCTCCTCACACAAAAGACCTTTATCCACAATCAGATGACGACCTATTGGCTCGAGCCTGGCCCAGAGGTAATGCACTATGGTGGCCCTGGCCCACAGGTAATACACCATGGTGGCACAGCATTGCGTACACGCCGTAGTCGTCAAAGTGAGGAACCAGTGAGGCCAGAACAAGAAACAATGGACAGGGCCAAGAATGCCTGGCTTGAAGTGCAATGGCAAGGAGTCACTCTTGACGTACTTTGCCTGAACAGGGCCCGCTTCTGGATTCTAGCCGACACACAGGAGATTGCGCGTGCCTTCTTTGTAGCTGTTTGCAAATGGAATACTGAGTTACATGGTGAAGTGCTCGTGTTTAATGGTGGTTGGTACAAAGATGAAAACCTCTTTCAGGATATTAAAGGGGCGACATTCGACAACCTGATCTTGCGCGGCAACCTCAAGCAGGAGATTCGTGACGACCTGCTGCAGTTCTTCGCCTCACGTGCTCTATATGATGAGTATGGCATTCCCTGGAAACGCGGTATTCTCTTTATCGGACCACCGGGAAACGGGAAAACGCACGCTGTCAAGGCACTGATTAATTCAATGGAACAACCATGTCTATATATCAAATCTTTGAACGGTGTCCAGCAGGTCTTTGACCGCGCACGCAGAACTTCTCCCTGTATCCTTGTGATAGAAGACCTGGACTCACAGTTACACCCACAGAACCGCTCGGCCTTCCTCAATGAGTTAGATGGATTTGCTGCTAACATTGGTATCGTGACCCTTGCTACGACCAATCACCCTGAACGGTTGGATCCATCAATCCTTGAGCGTCCCAGTCGCTTTGATCGGAAGTATCACTTTGAGCTCCCAGATGTCCCAGAGCGCTCTAGCTACTTTGCTCTGTGGAATACGTCCTTAAAACCAGCACTGCAACTCTCTCCCGAAGGAATCAGCAAGCTAAGTGAGCTCACTGCAGATTTCTCATTTGCATACTTGAAAGAGCTCTTCCTGTCATCGATGATGCAATGGATAACCAGGCCAGAGCAGAGTACCTTGGAACAGGTGATGATGGACAAGGTTGCAACTTTACGCGAGCAGATGGAAAGTGTGTATGCCCTTGATGATGGCGAAACTGAAAGCGAGCAAACCGGACCTATCAGGAGATTCAGAGGCCCCCCAATGAGGTGACGTTTCATCTCCATATCTCGTACCCGCTCTCAAGAATATGTAATAAGAGTAAATGAGATATTCCTTAGCCAACATTGGTGCGAAGTATCTTTGCTCAATTGCCTGAAAGGCATCAAGTCTACCTGATGCTGCGGAGTATAGGGTTCAACAATGGAGGGATAGCCGAAACGGGAGGTATTTCCATCACATCCATCGGTATTGTACTGGCACGAGCCACTGAAGCATTTCGGAGAAGGTATCATGATTGAACATCAGCAAACGGAGTCGATTATACAGTTCGAAGTTCTGGGCGATCGCTACCAGTTACAGGACCCCATCGGGCGTGGTGGGATGGCCATCATTTATCGCGGTCAGGATCTACGGATGGATCGCGTCGTAGTCATCAAAGTGCTGCACGAAGTCTATAACACCGATCCAAAGTTTGTGAAGCGCTTTCAGCTCGAGGCGAAAGCGGCGTCAGCTTTGCAGCATCCCAATATTGTGCAGGTCTACGACTACGGGCAGACCGATGGCAACTATTATATCGTTATGGAGTTGGTCGAGGGCACTGATCTGTCCTGCTATCTGCGTTTCCGAGGAGTGCTGGATGTCGATCGCGCACTCATCATTGCCCACGATGTTGCGCTGGGTCTGGGAGCTGCGCATCGTCGGGGGATCGTGCATCGAGATGTGAAACCACAGAATGTGCTGATCGGGCGTGACGGGTCGATTAAGTTGACCGACTTCGGCATCGTGAGTGTTTATCAAGATATGAGTGACGAACGTCTCACTACTACGGGGATGACCCTGGGCACTGTTCAGTACTTTGCGCCAGAGCAGGCCCAGGGTGAGATTGTCAGCCCTGCTGCCGATGTGTATGCGCTGGGCATTGTCATGTACGAAATGCTCACCGGTCACACGCCTTTCGATGGCGATACGCCTGTCGCGGTAGCGATGCAGCATCTTAAGAACCCACCACTTCCTCCCAGCCAGTTCAATCCTAGTATTCCTGCGGCTCTGGAGGAGATTATCCTGCGTTGTCTTGAGAAGGTGCCCGAGATGCGTTTCCGCGATGGTTCACAATTGGCACGAGCCTTGGAAACGTTTGGCGACGCTAAATTGGGTGAATCTGTACCTGCAACACCAGGACGCACACCAATTCCCGCAACCTCTAATCACATCCCATCTCGCCCAAGTAACAGTGTACGAGGCAGCACTAGACAAAATGTTCCGCCTCGCTCTCCTGCTTCATCTCCTGATAACGGGATGGGCCCTTGCGTCTCGTCCGATCAGAACGGTGCGGGACATGTTCCAGTACCCCTGGTTCACCAGCCGATGTATCCCGATCAGCAGTCGTTTGCTTCTCTCTCCGGGTCAGTTGCACCCTACCCGCTTCAGCGTGGAATCGTCCCACCTTCCGGTGTAGTAGTATCCGATCGGCGTGATCCGGGCTTTGCAAGCATGATTATGATACTCATCCTGCTGGCAACATTATTATTGTTGGGCTTTAGTGTTTACCTGGCGGTCCAGCTAGGTTTCATTTTTTTGTAAGCTCTGCATCCTCCCTTGCACTCCGCCTGTTGTTCTCGTACAATAACACTTACAAAGAAGCAATGTCCTCCTATTGCCTCCACGAGAAATTGCGGGAGTAAGCATAAGATAAGCAAGGAGCTTTTCAAGCATGGCACAGCGCGAAGCGGTTATTGTCGAAGCAGTTAGAACTGCGGTTGGACGCAGGAACGGGCGTTTGAAGGATTGGCACCCGGTAGATTTGCTGGCAGAAGTGCTTTCAACATTGGTCAAGCGGACTGGCGTTGATCCGGGCATGGTAGAGGATGTCATTGTAGGTTGTGTGAGCCAGGTTGGAGAGCAGAGTATCAACGTGGGTCGCAACGCCGCACTCGCGGCGGACTTTCCCGAAGTGGTACCGGGCACTACGGTTGATCGCCAATGCGGGTCGAGTCAGCAGGCGATTCACTTTGCCGCGCAGGGTGTGTTGAGCGGGGCTTATGATATCGTGATCGCTGGCGGAGTGGAGGCGATGACCAGGGTTCCGCTGGGTTCGTCCTATCAGAATGGCCCCGGGGCGCCATTTGGTAGTCGCATGTTGCGGCGCTATGATAATGGGTTGGTACACCAGGGTATCAGCGCCGACCTCGTGGCTCAGAAGTGGGAACTGAGCCGAACCGAACTGGACGAGTTTAGCCTGGAGAGCCACCGGCGGGCAGCACGCGCTACGGCTGAGGGACGGTTTCGCAGCCAGATTGTGCATATCGAGGTCAAGAACGAAGATGGCACAACGAGTATCTTTGACCGGGACGAAGGTATTCGCACCGATACCAGTATGGAGAAGCTAGCAAGCCTCAAGCCCGCTTTCAAGCCGGATGGGCTGATCACGGCGGGCAACTCTTCACAGATCAGCGATGGGGCGGCAGCAGTGCTTATCA
>JBKPAZ010000261.1:0-15758 GCA_046726655.1 Chloroflexota bacterium | reverse complement strand
GCTCACCCCTGAGGCTGCTGCCGAGGAGCTGCAACGCGAGGTCCGTGCCGGGCGACTCGACGGTGAAGCCGTAAGCGGCGTGCTGGCCGCTGCAGGTCACCGTGTGCGCTCGACCCGTCGAGCATTGGTGGCCGGGCTCAGCGAGCGCGAAGTGGAGGTCCTGCGACTGATCGCACGCGGGCACACCAAGAAGCAAATCGGCGGGTTGCTCACGATTTCTCAGAAGACGGTCGACCACCATATCCAGCATATCTACAACAAGATTAATGTCTCCACGCGGGCAGCGGCGACCCTCTTCGCCATAGAGCACGACCTCATCGCTCCCGAGGAGTGAGACAAGAAAATAGGGCGAACGCCCGATGTTGTCATATCCCAGCTTGAGTAGACTACATTTAGACAAGGTAGTCACACACAGCAGGTGCGGCTCATAGCGCACCAGGGAGATGCCAATGACAACCCAGACGAAACCAGAGCAGTCAGATCTTCATAGCAATATCGAGCAGTTGATAGAGCAGCGCGTCGAATCACTGGTGACTGAGCGCCTTGACGCGCTTGTGAAGGAACGTGTCGCGCAGGCCATGAAGCGCGATCCTGCGAAGCGAAAGGTGGCGATCATCGCCTCAAAGGGAACGCTTGACATGGCCTACCCACCGCTCATCCTGGCAACGACCGCCGCAGCAATGGATGCAGATGCGCGTATCTACTTCACCTTCTACGGCCTGAACATTCTTAAGAAGGGGGGACCAGAGAAGCTGCAGGTTGCGCCGATCGCCAATCCGGCCGCGCCGGTGCCGGTTCCCAACATTATTGGAATGCTTCCTGGTATGACGCCTATGGCGACCAGGATGATGAAGGGCATGTTTGCCAAAAACAACGTCGTCTCGGTTCCTGAATTACTCCAACAGGCTATCGAACTGGACGTCAAGCTGATTGCCTGTCAGATGACCATGGAGGTTATGGGCATCCGGCGCGAGGACCTGATCGATGGCATTGAGTTTGGCGGGGCGGCCATGTTCCTGGGTTTTGCCACAGGAGCACATACGACCCTCTTTATCTAATGGGCTCCGGAGATAAGACTTCCCGTGAGCGGACTCGAGAGATGTCCTGGCTGTCATCCTGAGCCCATTCGCTTCGCTTAGGGAAAACTCCGCGAAGGATCTCTCCGTAGAGCCTACCAATTGAATGTCTTAGTAAATGCGTTCGTCACGACAGCACAAGCAGGGAGGAACCAACCATGAGAGTAACAATACACGTAGATCGGCAAGTAGATGCCAAAGGAATGCTCTGCCCTATGCCCGTCATCTCCGTCAAGCGAGCCATCAAGGATCTTCAACGCGGCGAAGTCCTTGCTGTGAGCGCGACCGACAAGGGAGCCTGCCGCGATATTCCAGCATGGGCTGAACAGACAGGCCATACACTGCTGGAACAGACCGAGGAGAACGGCGTCTACATCTTCTATATTGAGAAGGCTGGCTGGGAAGATGAAGAGTGAGGGGAAGGTGTTTTTTCGCCAACTGCGTCTGCCAGATATAGGCTGCGCATCATATATTGTCGGCGGTGAGAGGGTATGCGCCGTCATCGATCCGCGCTGGGATGCTGTACCGCAGTATATCGGCCTCGCCCGGCAGCAGGGTCTGCAGATCACGCACATTATTGAGACCCATACCCACGCCGACCACGTCTCGGGTGCGAGCCGCCTCGCCGCTCGCACCGGGGCGACCATTCTGATTCACCGCGATGCCCTGGTCACTTATCCGCATTGTGACGTTGACGATAACGAGGAGATTGTGATTGGACCCACCCGCATGCTCGTGCTCCATACGCCTGGCCATAGCCTTGATAGCATCAGTTTGCTGGTGTGTGACGCTGAGGGGAACGAAACGCCGCGGCTTCTAAGTGGTGATACGCTGTTCGTTGGAGAGGTTGGTCGACCAGATCTGCATGGCAACCAGGCGGCGAGTCTCGCTGAGTTGCTGTATACGAGTCTCCACGAGCGCATCCTCCCACTTGGAGATGAGATAGAGGTCTATCCTGCTCACCTGGCTGGTTCGCTCTGCGGACGGCACATCGCGCCTTCGCCGTCAACGACCATTGGTCGCGAACGGCGCACCAATCCAGCACTGGCCACCCTCGAACGCGAAACCTTCGTTCGCAGCATTGTTGCTGATCTGCCTCCTCGTCCACCAAATGTCGAGCGCATCGTCCATCTCAACCGATCTGCGGCGCCCTCCAGGCGACCCGAGGTATGCAGGGTGACACCAGAAGAAGCACGAGCTCTGTTAGACCAAGTGACCATTATTGATGGTCGAGATGCACCCGTGTTTGCACAGGAACATCTGAGAGGGGCGATCAATATCCCCATCGGCTACGGTCAGTTCGGCGTCATGGCCGCCTGGTTGTTTCCACCGGAGACAGCGCTGCTGCTCATTATCGCCGACGACGAAGACCTTGTCGAGGCCATTGACTCCTTGATGGTGGTCGGGATGACCAATCCGCTGTCGGCACTTACAGGTGATCAAGTGGAGTGGAAAGGCGCAGGGCTGGCCATCGCGGAGACGCCACTGGTCAATGTAGAAGATCTGGCTCATCGTATCGCAACAGGCAAGGTTGGCACACTCGTCGACGTTCGTGAGAAAGGCGAGATGGAACAAGGAACGATCGCGGGAGCAATCAACCTCCCCTACCGTGAGATTCGGACGTGCGAGATATTGCCATCCCTGGTGGAACCAGTCGCTGTGTTTTGCAATAGTGGGAATCGAAGTAGTGTCGCCGCGAGCCTGCTTGAGCGTTTGGGGCTGAGCGTCATGAACGTGGCCGGTGGGACGACTGCATGGATGGAAGCCAGGTTACCACAATAGTCGCGGACTTTAGGAAAAAAGAACGATGAGAGGAAGCCTGACCGCGCATTGGTGGCTCCCTCTCAACGGTGACAGCTACACGGGTCTTGAAGAAGCTTCAAAAGCTAAAGCAGGTAACCTCTATTCAGCGCGGCTACATACGAATCCCGCCATCCAACCATTGCTAACTGCTTCACGGTTGATCTCACAGTATTAAAAGAGATGTTGCAGGAACTAGCTGACCTTTTTGGTCTGAGGCTTCCAGTCTCATGCAAGAAGCAGGCTCATCAAGCGGCTGAGTATCCGCTCGTACCAGAGACGCAGTTCGCCACTTCTGTCAGGAAACACATTGAAACTTCTTCCTGACAGCTATAGCTCAATGTCGTAAAACGTACCCTCATGAGTTGTAACATACAAGAACGGGAAAGGGTTGGACTAGCTATGGGAGCCATACAGTTCCCCACACTGCTCCACATGGCACCCACTCCTACGGGTCTGATTCCCGTGTTTAGTCGTTACAACTCATGAGGGCGAGGTCAACCATTCTCTCGCTGACCTTCACCTTCTCGCTGCTGACCTTCTTTACCGAGTACGCCTCGCCGTTGATTACGCCCTGGCCGATTATCGATCAGGGAGATTCGCCGACGAAATGTGCAATGGCCTATCCAGTGATTTTTCAAAGTCGACGTCAAATACTGGCCCGCCACCAGCGTTCTCAACATGCACTTTGAGTTTATCTAGTGAAACAACACGTATTTCCAAGCTCTCGCGGTCATCTTTGACCATCAGCGTTTCCTCTCGCCAATCTCCCCGCATATCATGCGTTTCGCCAAAGGTGCAGGAAGTGCCCGCATGGAATTGCTGCTCGTAATCGTCGTAACCGATTTGTTCAACATCAACGAATTCTTCGGCACCTGGAACGCCGGTCATGCGCATTTCGCAGCGCAGAGCATAACCAGAAGCTGCCAACTCATTTTTCCAGCGTGCTTTTACCGGAAACATCTCGCCATGTGCAGTCATGGTGCCGCTGCCATTCCATTCCCCAACCAACTTTTTTAAGTGGGTACGTTGTGAAATCATAATGCTCATCATCTCCTTTGCTTTTCGTACGCCTAGCAGGACTTTTTAACGCTGCTTACGCCTGCTGCTGCATGACAGCCATATTGCGCCCCACGGCTTCCATGGTCTGATGGTAGCGGTCCAGGGGGCTGAACTCGACATACTCAGTACCTTCGCCAATCACCGGCGTGTGTCCAGGTGGGACGTAGTACACATCGCCCGCGTTGTAGACTTCCTCGTGGTCGGCGAACCGGTAGCGCATTTGTCCTCGTACGACATATCCCCAATGTGGGCATTGGCAGCGATCATCAGGAAGTCCCTTAAAGAAGGGAGTCGGATCGACCTCCTGTTGAAACGTCCCTAATTCGGCATTCATGCCACCCCACTCAACTGCTCGGATGGTCCCGAAATCCGCTTCGAGCACTGCTGGTATATCTGCTCTTGATCCTCGCATAGACTTCTTTCTCCTTTCGTTATGACCGGTGGTCCTTTCTTGCCTTTGCGGTGGTTTCCGCTTTTGCTATAGACAGTGTAAGAGCAACACCTGAAAAAGACATCGGGGAAACTAATCATTCCTGGGAACTCTTTCAGGAGAGTGAGCGGTTCTTCTATTGGGGAAAAATACCTAAAGATGTGAGAAACCTACGCGATCCCGGAGCGGATGGCGAAGGCAGCGGCAGCAGCACGGTTGTCTGTACCCGTCTTTGCGCAGATGCGCGCAATATGGTTAGCAACAGTCTTCTCGCTCAGCACCAGTTCCTCGGCAATCTGGCGATTACTCTTGCCAGCCGCAACGAGGCACAGCACTTCGACTTCTCGTGAGCTCAGCCCAGCAGGAAGTGATCGAGCATTGCGGGATGATGATCTCTCCGGTAACTGCTCCAGTCGTGCTCGCACGGCAAGCGCCTCCCCATGCATGCCCAACTGCTGGACCAGGTCAAGCGCCAGCTCGAACAGCCTGCGCGCCCGCGCCACACTGCCTCGCCCTCCCTGAGCGAGGGCGAGCTGACCTTGCGCAACCTGTGTGAGTGCCAGTTCGGGGAGAAGGCCCTCGCGGCGCGCTGTCGCCTCTGCCCTGCCAAGGGAAGCCTGTGCGTCCGACCAGCCTGCCTGGAAGGTGTACAGTTCACCCAAAATCCGGTCAACCAGCCAATCGAGGAATAATCCCTGGAAAGGAAGCAGCATCGTGGTGTAGCGTGCAATCCTCTCCCGGTCCTGTAACAACAGGGCCATCTGCGCCAGATAGACCACCACGTTCCCGGTGAGGATGGTTTCAGGTTCGTGTGAGGAGAGCAGCGTCTCGGTTTCCTGCAGGAAGGCTAGTGCCTCTTGTCGCTTGCCCAGCAGCAACTGGACCCATCCCAGAATAGGGAGGTACCAGATCAATACACCTGGACCCATCTGGCGAAAGAGGGCCACCGCCTGCGCAAGATGCCCTTCGGCTACCTCATACGCATGTTGGCTAACAGCCAGGAGGCCGCGTATCTGGAGGAGGAACGCCTGGGGTTCGGGACTAGCCAGGGAGGTGATAGCTGTCTCTGCTTGGGCGAGCCACTGCTCGGCTTCCGCGAAGTTTCCCTGGAAAGCCGCGCACCCCGCCAGCCAGGGGTACATGTGGCGCAGTTGGTAGGATTCCTGGCAACGATGTGCCGCCTCCATCCGGCGCAGGAGGCTCTCCTTCATCTGGTGAATCTGGCCACTCCAGAAGTAGGCCAGGGTCAGGCAGGCGCAGCACTCAGCCACCTCCACCGGGTCATCGACGGCAACAGCGAGCGTGAGGGCGCGTTCAAGCAGTGGGATGCCTGTTCGGAGATCATTGCCACGTACCAGCAGGTTCCCCACGACCCGATGGGCCATCGCCTCCAGGCGTCTATCCCCGAGCTGTCGGGCCAGTTTTAGGGCCTGTTGTCCGTAGGTACCACCCTCGGTGTATTGACCCAGACTGACCGCCAGTAGCGTCCCCAGGTCCACCAGCACCTGAACCTGCTCTGGACAGGAATACTCGTGCAAGAGCGTGAGCGCTTGCTCAAAGGCAGCCAGGGCCGACGCATGCGCTTCCAGTCGTGCCCAGGCGCGGCCCTGGCCGTAGGCAGCCCGTGCGGCGGCGACCACGTCAGGCTTTTCGGTAAACCGGACCCGGGCCGCCTCGAACGCCTGCACTGCCTCGTGTTCCACCCCTGCAGTGAGCGCTGCTTCACCGAGAGCAAGCAACAGCGGTCCGCGGTGCTGATCCTGTTTCTCAAGGAGATCAAGGGCCGCGTGGTAATGGTGCATGGCCTCGCGATGAGCAGCGGCACGGACCGCTTGTGCAGCCGCAAGCTCGGAGTAGGTAGCCCCGCGAACACGATCCCCGCTATGGGCAAAGTGGAAGGCGAGCTGGGCGAGTTGTTGCGCGTCCTCCTGGTCCAGGCGCGCTTCCAGAATGCGCCCGATGAAGCCGTGTAAGCGTCTCCTGCGTGTGGCAGTGACCTCGCTGTAGAGGCATTCGCGCAGGGTGTCGTGGCTGAAGGTGTACATCTCGGGTGGGTCGGAGCGGAGCACTCCCGCACGCACGGTGGTGAGGAGCCTCTCCTCTACCAGTTCCTCGTCCTGTCCCATCACCTCGGCTAGGAAGCTGCCTGCAAAGGTACGGCCAAGAATCGCGGCAGTGCGCAGCGTCTCGAGCACCTCTGCAGGCAGACGTGCCAGGCGGTAGTGAATGAGGCCGCTGATACTGGCGGGCAGGCTCTTCGGTAAGGAGGTGCTGATGTTTGCTTGAGAGGGAGTCAAGATCAGCGTCCCCGTTTCCAGCCATGCCCGGAGTACCGCTTCCAGGAAGAACGGGTTGCCTTCGCTCTCTTTCCAGAGCAACTGGCTGAGGGTGGGATGGGGAGAGACACCCAGCAGAGCGGTGGTCAGCTCGGCCACATCCGCCTCGGTAAGGGGGTGAAGCGCAAGAGCTGTCAGCTGGCGACTCCTGGTCAGGTCCAGGATGCTGCGCTCTAGTGCCGGGTGACTGGCCAGTTCGTCGGAGCGATAGGCTCCCAAGATGCAGAGACGGGAGGTCGCTTGGTGCTGAGCCAGATAGCACAGCAGGTCGAGGGTGGCCGTGTCGGCCCACTGCAAATCGTCCAGGAGCAGGAGCAATGGACGGGGAACAGCGATGGCGGCCAGAAACAGGCCCACGGCTTCATAGAGCCGCAGGCGTGTCTGTTCTGGAGGTAACGAGTAACTAGATGGAAGACTCCCCAGGCGCCACGGCAGCTCTGGCAAGATCGTGGCCAACACGGAGGCCAGCGGGTCGGTCTGCTCACGCAGTTCGTCCGGCGTGGCCGTGCGAATGTGCTGACCAAGTGCTTCGAGAAATGGCAGGTAGGGGGGCATGCCCTCAGTCTCTGAGGCGCCTCCGCGCAACACGAGTGCGCCGCTCTGCTCTGCACGCTCCGCCACTTCATTGAGAAGGCGTGTTTTGCCGATGCCTGGTTCACCGCTGACAAACACAACATGCGTGTGACCGGTCATGCTAGCCTCAAAGAGGTCCCACAGCTGGTGCAACTCACGTTGCCGACCCGTCAAAGGTGATTGCTGATGGGCTGTCGGGTTTTGTATCATGGCTCACGTCTTAGAACTTACTGGAGAGCATCTTTTCCCTTTACATTCAGCTTGCTCATCCTCATTCAGTGTATCGTATGGCAGAGCAGTATTTCAAGTGTTTGCTGCTAGTAATCACTCACATTTTTTCAATGCAAGGAACGACCGAGCAGGAAGCAGACCCAGAGACACGATACCGCAGAGGAAGACAAGCGGTCAGCGCGGCTGCATCCTTATCCCACCATCCAACCGTTGCTAACTACTTCACGGTTGAATTCGCGGGATTGAAAGAAATGGCCCTGGCCCTGGCCGACCTTCACAGTTAGGTTTGCTTGTCAAGTGATACAATAGCAGGTATGGCATTACACAAAGCAACGATCGTCGCCAAAGCGCTTGAGATTCTCAACCGCGAGGGTTTAGACGGGGTGACAAAACAGGGCAGGAGCGTCAACAAACGTTCTAGGGGTACGAGGAAGAAAGACTGTATGGAACCACAACGCCACAAAATCCATTTAACCAACGAGAAAGCAACGCTGCTCATTACGCTCTATGCAAAAGCGTTAGACAATCGTTCAAAATGCCCTCTCCTGCACGATACCAAAGCCGATGAAATGGCGGCGCTGATCGACTATGACTTTGAGAAACTGAACGGGTTTGATAAAGGGAATCTGACCGTGCTGAGAGCGAAGCAACTAGACGAGTGGCTGAACGCATTTCTCCAAAACACCCCCAATGCAGTGGTCGTCAATCTCGGTTGCGGATTGGACACGCGCATCACCAGAATACATCCTCCAGCAAGCGTGCGTTGGTTTGACGTTGATTATCCAGAAGTGATCACCTTACGTGAACAGTTTTATGCCAATCGAGAGGGTTATACCATGATTGGAGCCTCAGTCACGAGTTCGGAATGGATACAACAAATTCCTAATACCACGCCAGTCATGATCCTTGCCGAAGGACTGCTAGAATACTTGAGCGAAGAGGAAGTTAAAACACTTTTCAACCGTATAACCGACTATTTCCCGTCTGGTCAGCTCGCGTTCGATGTGATGAATTCGTTTGCAGTACGATCAGGAAAATCACATCTGAACAAGACCATGGGAGCAGCACACAAATGGGCGGTGGATAATCCTGATGCTGTAGACAAATTAGATACCAGGCTCAAAAGAATCGCTGACCTTCCACTTTTCGCATCTCCCTATCGACACAACCTTCAATGGCAATTTCGCCTATCGTATAGCGTGATGGCTCATATTCCACCATTTCGAACGATGCTGCGCTTGCTGCACTATCGTTTTTAATCATGCACGAACGTTTGCAAAACTCAATTCCTATCACCGGTGATGCGCTATGACGATTTAACGGCGGCAGAGCAACTAGTGCAGGGAGAGAAGGAGCGGATACGCCACATCGTCAACCGGCTCGCACAACAAACGATGAGAGGAAGCTTGCTTGTGCCTATCAGCAGCCTCAAAAGCCTATCGACTTGCATGCTCTGCCCGTTTTTTGATACCCAAGAGCATCTTACGTTCCATCATAAATTCAATAGGAGCAAGTAGGAGGCGAATGAGTACCAGCGCAGGCGTCTTGAAAGTGGGTTTGAATCGGGCACGCCAGCGCACGAGGAGCCGGGTGGTCTCACTATCAAGCTCGCGCAGCAGATACACCCAAGTCGACCCTCCATTTGCCTGTTTCATCGCTGTACCCATCACGTCGCTGTCTGTAGCGCGAACGACCAGCACCAGCAATTGATTGGGTTCGATCGACGCCACCCTATAACCACTCCCTCCCGGCTCGAGTGGGATGATATCCCCAACCTTCAAGTGCTGAAATTCAGGCAGGATCTGATCTGCATTCGAGATGCGCAACCCCGCCAGGTTTTCGAGCCAGGTATACGTGTAGAATCCGCCTCGTCCCTGTCCCATCTGCACCAGCCATGGCCAGATCGAAGCCGACCGTGCTTTGATTATGATAGCCCGGGTACTCTGATAATTGGCCTGCGATATCTCTTCGTCGCCTGGCATGGGCTGCGTGACTTCCTCATTGGTCGCTCCCCAGCGCAAGTACCAGGGACGAAGCAAGCGCACATAAATGACCACTGCAGCCGCTGTCAGGGCTGCAAGTGCTACACTCATCTTTTTGAACATGGAACACCTCTTTTACTTGGACCCGTGCCACAGTTGAATAGGAAGGTTGGCCATTCTAAGAACGGCACGAACATATACTCGTCCACCCTATAGTATAGTGGATGGGTCTCACACTACCATCACAAAAGAGGTCTTCACTATCGCACATCCATCACACTGCTGGCTGTCATCTGCTTTTTTGGCTTTTTGTTGGTTCTTGTTGCTGGCTCGTTCATCCATCGTTGGTGTACGGATATGTTTCCACATCTATTGGCACACTTTACGCATTACTGATAAACTTTACAAGTTTCACTTTTTCAAAGGGCTGACCTGGATATGAGACTAGCCAGCGCCGCTCGCCCCTCCGCCGGCCGCTCCTCCTACGCCAGCCCCACTGGCGCTGCCAGTGGCGTGGAAGGCAGCGATCATCGTGACAAAGTAGGCCATGTCATCTGCTCTTGCGGTCGCAAGTGAATGGAACCAGGGCGGGATATCCACCATCCCTTGCCGCTGGAAGTATTTCACCCACTGTTCGACGAAGCCAAAGCTAGCAGTATACACCAGGTAAGCCCCGAGCGTTTCAGAATCAGCCACCGGTGTTCATCACGTCGGGCGCCGCTCGGGTCAGACGTATGCAACGCCGGTGATGGCCCGGCCAACACGCGATGGGTTCGTTCTTCCATTTCTTCCTCCTATGTTCTTCTATTTTTGCCGTTCTGTTCAACAGTGATGACGACATTCCCCTTTTTGTGTCCTTGGTCGACATACCTGTGAGCTTCGACAATGTGTTCCAGTGGATAACATCTGTCTATGACCGGTTGTATTTTTCCCGCTTCAACGAGTTCTTTGAGGTACATGAGATCTTCAGCCTTTGGGGCTGCTGTCCCACCTATGAGTGTCTTGCCGCTTGTCATTGAAGTCCATCTCATGCGAACACTGAGTGCTGGCGCAGCGACAGCTTGAAGATAGATTCCTTCCTTCTTGAGCGATCTCATACACCCTGAAAACGAACTTTTGCCTACCGCGTCAAAAATAACATCATAGGTCACACCGCTTTTCGTAAAATCCTCTTTCGTGTAATCAATGACCGTATCGGCTCCCAGAGATTTCACCAACTCTACATGCGTAGTACTGCATACTCCAGTCACTTCTGCGCCAAAGTACTTTGCAAGCTGAACCGCAAACGTACCTACACTTCCAGAAGCGCCATAGATCAGCACGTGTTGTCCGCTGTGGATCTTCCCTTTTCTCAGAAAATACAAGGCTGTAATACCACCCCAAGGGATAGCGGCGGCTTCCTCATAGTTCATATTCGACGGTTTGATTGCCAAACACCAATTTTCAGGCATGCAGTGATACTCGGCATAAGTACCAAAATCGTGCCCTTTATATCCAAAAACCTGGTCACCTTTCTTAAACAGTGTGACATCTTTGCCTGCTGCTTCAATTTCCCCGGCAAACACACTCCCCAGTATAGCTTGTTTTGGTTTTCTCAGACCAAGCGCTATTCGAGCGGGGAGCCAGTAAGAGAGAGGAACGGTGAAACTTCGCACTCTAGAATCCCCTGATGTTACTGCTGTCGCATATACTTTTACGAGTACTTCATTGCCCTTGGGAACAGGTTTGTCTACCTCTTTGAGTTGAAGAACTTCCGGCTGGCCGTATTTTGTGCAGACAATTGCTTTCATTTTGTTCTCCTTTTTTAAGTTTTGTTGAATAAGTGGCTTGCCTCAATTTGCTATTTGATGTCTGACGCATGTTGAAAGGGCTCTTGACATACAAGTACCTGGATTATAATACCTCTTGTGAAGCATGTGATGTGCCCCAGCCCAGCTCCGCGCATTTTAGGCCTTGTAGAGAGATCTGTGTGCTACAACATCTTACAGTATTTATACTACCCGCTCTCGCTCACAGCACGCTCTCAATTCGTTGCGCCATGCTCACACTACTATCACAGTATTACCAACTTCGAGGCAAGAGCGGGGCAAGCCGCGGCAAGATGAAGATGTGTGATGCTGCTGTGATGCTCTGCGAGCCAACAGTGATGAGCCAGGCGCCTTCAGCGACTCAGCTGTACAACACGCCCAACGTCGTCGTTCAGCGGGCGACCACACGCATCTCCCCGACGCACCATGTCCGGTTCAGGAAAGGATTGTGAGGCGAGTGAGATACCAGAGATGACAAACGTGAGGCAGGTGTGATCTGTGTGTCGTATGGTTTCATCGAAGGAAAATGATGGAACTGCTCAAAAGGGACAACGATATTGGCAAAGTATTCTTGATTCTCCAGGTCATAATTGGCCCAATCTCAGCTATCTTGGTAGTGAGGAAGTATCTTTCCTTGCAACGGCGAGAGTTTGCATGGAAATGACCTGGTGGTCTCCACCTGATGTCTGGCTTGCCGCCGCACGCCAGGTGTCAGAGAAAGCACAGATCTGAGAGAAAGGAATCTTTAAGAAGAATGAGAAGTACAATACCCACAGCAGCTCTTGAACTGTGGCAACAACGCGAACAAACACCTCCCGTTCTCATCACGGAAGCCGACTTGCTCAGGCTGCCAGAAGCCATGCGACGGTATCTCAGCTATGTACACGTTGTTGGCAAGGAACCCATCCAGACGGTTCGTCTCAAACAACGGGGGTTTTTCAGAACACAACCCGGTCAAAAGTGGCTGCCGATGGTGGCAGAAGAATACTTTACGACGAAGCCCTTTGCGTTCCTCTGGTGCGGCAAGATCCGGCTTTTACCACTCATCTCGATCTCTGCCAGAGATCGGTTCTCCAACGGCCACGGGAACTTGCTGGTGAAACTCTTGTCTCTCGTTCCCCTGGCTGAGGTGCATGGCCCAGAAGCGGATCAGGGGGAGTTGCTGCGCTACCTGGGTGAAATCATCTGGTTCCCCACCGCCTGGCTCTCCGATGCCATCGAATGGCAAGCCATCGATGCCCAAGCTGTGCAGGTCACCATCCGTCAGCCAAGCGTCACAGTTTCGGCAGTGCTGTATGTGAATGAGCAAGGCCAGATGACCCACCTGACAGCGGAGCGCTTTATGGACGAGGGGAAGTCCTCTCGGCTTGAACGATGGTCAGCTCAATGCTCTGAGTATCAGGAGGTGAGCGGGATGCTCATCCCGACCAGGGTGGAGGTCACGTGGAATCTCGCATCTGGGGATTTCAGCTACTTTCGTGGCGAGATTACGGAGATCGAGTATAACCAATCGGGAAGGGTCACGGTGTTGTAAGACAAAACTAGAAGAGTAGTTCCAGCGTGGAATAGCCGCGCAACAAGGAGAAAAGATATGGAAACGTTACGTGTAGAAAGAGCATCGGGAGAGGCTGAGGCTTCTCCAGACCCATCATGGAGTGTGCTCTATCGGGCCGGGGGCGTTTCAGCAGTGCTCTTTGTCGTTCTGACCATCGTATCAATTGTGCTTGCCTTCATCACACCGCAGCCGCAGAGCTCAGGCGGGTCTCTCATGCTCCCGGGCGGGGTTGCCACCCTTCAGTACATCGCCTCACATAGGTCAGTCTTCATCCTCGACCAAATCCTGTTTGTGGGACCCGTGGTCTTGACCATGGTCGTCTTCCTGGCTCTCTACGTGGCGCTCAAGCACCTGAGCAAGGGCTACGCTGCAATAGGTGCCGTCGTCGGGATCGCCGGCGCGGTTCTCTCTCTGGTCCCGTTTTCGCTCGTGGGCGGCCTGGTGTACCTGAGCGATCAATACGTGGCAGCCACCACTGTCGCACAACGTGCCGTCTTCACGACTGCTGCTGATAGTCTTATTGCACAGAATAACATCGTGAGTGCCGGTGGTATCTTGTTCGCGGTCGGCGTTCTGGTCATCTCGCTCGCGATGTTGAAGGGCGTCTTCCAGAAGGGCATTGCCTATGTAGGCATAGTCACTGGCGTCGTAGGGATCATTTGTGAAGCCTTTCGGCCCATTCTAGGCCCCGGCTACAGTCTCTACCTGATCCTCCTGATCTGGTTCAGCGCGGTCGGCTGGACACTCTACCGGCTGGGAGCGAGCAGCTCGCCGTCGCGTGTGGCGAAGCAGCTGGAGGCTCGGGCGGCACCGTAGCAGTGGCCTCAACAGATTGAGGGCCTGTTCTTTTGAGTGGGAGGCGATGAGAAGTTGCCTCTCTCACCTTTTC
This sequence comes from Chloroflexota bacterium, assembly GCA_046726655.1. Classification (GTDB taxonomy): domain Bacteria; phylum Chloroflexota; class Ktedonobacteria; order Ktedonobacterales; family Ktedonobacteraceae; genus DATMNR01. The sequence continues at coordinate 2,016 of JBKPAZ010000261.1, read as the reverse complement.
TCGATGTTCGGCGAGGAACTCAGTAGCGCGGTTCTCTCTGCGTTTGAAAGAACGCAGAGAAAGTGGCTTTGGTCTTCTCGATGAAGGAGGAGAGGTAGTGCAGATGTGAAGTACCTCAGCAGAGGAAAGATATGAAGGATAGGAATACGAGCCGCTGCCCAGGTCTCCGTCACCGCCAGTCCATCAATGACCGCACCGGTCCAGTGGCTGACGCGCAACCAGCGTATTTGTTTCTCCATCAGTTCTCCTCCCTGCTGAAAAAGATCCTTGTTTCGCGTGCTGTTTGTATGATTCGCTCTTGAGGCTCCTCTTCTAGCCAGGGGTCTCCTATTGGGCTGCAGTTTTGAGGGTAGGGTTTCTTCCCGCGTACCACCCGGTTACATAGGTCGAGGTGAAGATGAGCGCGAAAGGAATCCATGTCCCCAACAGGCTGGCGAACATCTCCAAACTTTTGTTGATCACGAGCGCCACCACAAAGAAATCCGCCGCTATCACAAAGCCGACGAACATTAGCGCAGTTTGGAAGGGTGTGGTGTAGTTGAACTTCTTGAAGTAGATCAGAGATACAATCGTAAAGAAGATGGGGGCGCCGATGGCATGGATGATGAGCGCATTTTGCAGCGACATGGTTGCCAAACCAATGCCCATCGTTGCAGCGCACAGTACCCAGCCAACGAAGGCATAGACGAAAATGGTCACGAGTTTCATGATGTTCATCGTAGCTTGTTCCTCCTTTCCATAGGACCTCCTCGCTTCGCCAGGTGTATCCACGCGTTCTACGAGAGGTCTTCTTGTTAAATGATAACTCTGGAGCATCACGTGCTCGTCACAAAAGCCTCCTCGTGCATCACAGGTGGCTCCCGGTTCATTTAAAAGTTCATCCCTTGATCAGGGTGCAGTTGATAGTAGGATACGATGCCACTCCTTCGCTACGTGCACCGACGAGGTGCAGGTTCGGGGCTTTCCTGGATACTTGCAGCCGTCAGCCGCTGTAACAGCTTTCTTCCCCGGCTCATACATGGCTTTCCCCCACCAGTGGCTGACGCCTGAATCACACCCTCCCTCCCTTTCCCTCACGCTTTTACCACCTGGTCAACTGACCGGCGCGGGCTGCGCAGTCCTTCGTGGGTAGAGTAGCCGATGCGGAAGGTCAGCAGCGTCTGCCAGGCAGGATCGCCCACCAGGGCTGCCAGCGCGGTGGCAAAGTGTGGCGTGCTTCCCAGGACGACTTCTCTGGCCGCCCGCTCCACCACCGCGTTGAGCGGCTGCATCGCCAATCCCTCCTTCGTCGCCCACAAGTACATGTGCTCCAGCAGGCGGCCCGCCCGCAGTTGTTGCGCCCGGTCCTGCCCATCGCGTACCGCGAGCAGGCCAAAGGCTGCGGCCGTCTGCGCCTGCTCGGCAGTGTTCGATAGGAAGGTCGAATCCTGCTGCTCCTGCGATTGCGGGGGCAGCATCTTGCCGAGGGCGCGCTCCCAGTCTGGCAGCCCTGCCGCATCGATGGTGATGCCATCGCGGTCCTGTTGGATGTCCTGCCAGGTGGCGCGATACCAGCGCGCGCTATCCTCCTCCTGCGTTTTGTCCGCCACGAGCGCGTGGGCCGCGTCCACCAGGAGGTTGCCGACCTGCTTGCGCATCGGTGCGCTGGCGAACCAGAAGACGCGCACGTCTGGATCGTCGTTTAGTGCGCTCAGGGCTTCCAGGGTCGCACTGGATACCGGGCGTCCCATATCAAACGGGTAGCGATTAGTGTGACGCTGTGGGATCATAGGGTAGAGGTCAGAGATCACGCTCGACCCCGGTGCCAGGTCAATGCGCGCAACCCAGGTCTTATCTGACTCGTCTGGAAACAAGGTGACCTGCGCGGTGTAGCCGTTGGCGCCCGCCGCCACCAGCAGGTTTTCCAGAGCGCAGCCCAGACCGATGTGCATCTCGCGCAAGAAGGGATCGATGGCCCCGAGATTGCGCCTACGGTCGGCATACAGGCTGATCTGTGTCCTGGTCACATGGAAGAGC
>JBKPAZ010000260.1:0-4572 GCA_046726655.1 Chloroflexota bacterium | reverse complement strand
GTGTCAGCAGACCAAGTGGGTCATCTTCGGTACATGTGTAGCAGGTATCATCGTAATCGGGTTAACAGTGCCAATTCTTATCTTCCCTTCGTTTGGGCAAGCTGGCTCGTTCTATCTGCTAATCAGTGGACCTGCCTATATCGTAGTCGTGCTCATCGTCCCGCTCTCCATCGGCCTTGCCATTCTGCGCTACCGGCTCTATGACATTGATATCATTATTAACCGCACGCTGGTCTACGGCACCTTGACGGTCTTGCTGGCTGCGGTCTACTTCGGCCTGGTGTTCGCGATGCAAGTCCTCTTGCGTGGACTTATCAGCCAGACGAACGGTGTGGCTCTTGTCGTCTCAACATTGGCTATTGCTGCGCTGTTCCACCCCCTGCGTCGCCGGATCCAAAGCCTCATTGATCGACGCTTCTACCGGCGCAAGTATGACGCGGCCCGCACGCTCGCCGCTTTCAGTGCGACCATACGCGATGAGGTGGACTTGAACCGATTACGCGAACAACTGATTACAGTGGTTGAGGAGACGATGCAGCCGGCACATGTTTCGCTGTGGCTATGCCCACCTGAACGCCACAATGAAAAGACAACAGCGGATCTCCCAAGAATCGAGTAGCAACTCATAGCTGCGAAGAATCATCTTCTTGACGATCTTGCGAATCTTTTTCTTGTACACGGAGTGAAAGGAAGAAGAAAAGTGATAGGGATAGAGGGATGCAGAGAAGCAGGATCAGCAAAGCCACTTGATTACTGAACAAACCACCCGTCCCCGAAGCTAAAAAATTATCTCCAAACCAGAGAACCACGGCAGCCAAAACAAGCAGGATCGCTACTATAGCAACAATTTTCATCGAGGATGTTTCCTTTCGGCTTGTGATTCTCTGATTCGAAATTACTCTTATGCACATTAACTTTTTAATTGGGATAGTGGACAATCCACCGAAGGCCGATAAATCGGCGATGGGCGCGATAAATCGGCCCCTACGGATGGCCGGATGATTTAGTTAATGTGCATGAGAGGATTAGGCGGTTCGATAGAAAAACTCATACTAGAATGTATCAGATTTTAGTAAAGTTTACAAGGGAAAACACATGTACAAACAGCCCTGTGGGGCAAGAGAATAAGCATTGACAAGCTACATAGGAGAGATTATTATTGTGAGGGGACCTCTTGATATAGTTATCTTTGTTTACTCCTTGGAAGGTTTCATCATACTCCCTCATATATAGTTGATAAACAGTGTTGAGAAGGCGGGTATGCGCAGTAATATCCTGAATAATCGCTATCGCCTGGACAAAAAAATCGGAGAAGGTGGCTTCGCACATGTCTTCTTAGCCACTGACCTGCTCCTGGGCCGCCAGGTAGCGGTCAAGGTGATGGAAGCAAGCTGGATCAAGGACAAAGAGCTGTTGGCTCGATTCCACAAAGAAGCGCAGGCCATTGCTACCCTCGATCATCCGAACATCCTCCAGATCTATGACTTCGGAGTAGTCAAGGGCGCTCCCTATCTCGTTACGCCTTATATCAGCGGGGGCACATTGGCTGATCTTATGAAACAGAGCCCGTTTACCCTTGATGAGATCGGCGTCTACCTCGATCAGATCGGCTCTGCCCTGGATTATGCTCATCAGCGTGGTATCGTTCACCGCGATATCAAGCCAGGCAATTTGCTGATACGTCCCAATGGACAATTGGTATTAATGGATTTTGGGTTGGTAAAGCTGCTTCGAAATGCTGCACTACCGGAACAAACGGCTATCGTTGGCACAGTTGCTTATATGGCCCCTGAACAGTATTATGGCCTGGTGAGCGCTGCCAGTGATATTTATATGCTCGGAGTACTCTTATATGAGATGCTCGCCGGAAAATTGCCATTTGAGGGTAATACAAACGCCATGGTAGTTGGGCACGTCCATTTAGCCCTTGGTTCGCTCAGTGCTCAGCCCACAATGCGCCCGGTTCCCCCTGCCGTTGTCCACGCACTGGACCTTGTACTCGCGAAAGTGCTTGCGAAGCTTCCTGTTGATCGCTATCCGACCTGCCAGACTCTCTGCTCCGCTTATTATACTGCTCTAAATGCCGATCCAGATAGAGCAGCCATGTCTTATCCAGATCGTGAACGCCGCTACGCGCCTAGTGCTACGCACTCACCCGATCTGACAGGCAGGTACCATAGTAGCGATAAACAACCGGCTCCGCGTAATCTCGACAAAACGATTCTCTCAGATCAGCCACCGATTGTGCAACCCGCCCCTGTCTCGCCGGCTCCAATGCGAAGGTTGCCAGATGCCACGCTTATCGACCCGCCTGGTAAGCCTTCCAGGCCGATCACCCCGACACCAGCGCGGGGCACTTTCGACGCCACGCTTATCGACCCGCCGAGTAAGCTATCTGGGCCTGTCTCGCCAACGCCGGTGCTGGATTCGCCGAATGCCACGGTGATCGCACCCAGCACGATACAACACAAAAAGGTACTACTTAAGCCGCCGCGCTTGTTAGTCACTACCGAGCCTGACAAGGTCTTCCGGGCGACATTTGACCTGAAAGGTGAAACCGTGACATTAGGGCGCGCGAAAGATAATGACCTTTCCCTGCCTCTTTTGATCATTTCGCGCCACCACGCGGTGTTGAAGCGGCTCCACAGCGATTTACAGGAGCCATCCTACAAAATTGTTCAGCTCAAATCGGCCAATCCACTCTTTTTCAAAGGCAAAAGAGTAGCGGAGAAAGTGTTGGAGCATGGAGATAACTTTGAGATCGGTATGCGCGGGCTTGCTAAATATATGGTGAAGCTTACGTATCTAGCCGCGGAATATGACTCTGGCGATTCCTTATGAAACATTGTTTTAACTGCTGAAACCACATTAAAAAATAGGGCTTCACAACATTTAAACAGTGTTATCTGGATTTTATATTGGAAGTATCGAGGCAATTTTCCTATTTTTTCTTATAGTGTAGCAAGGAGGCAACATTATGGCGGTATCTACTTTTAGCCAGGTAGGCAGATTACTACGGGGACGCGAAGTGCAGTTCAGGGCTGTTGTCATTACGGCGCTTGCCTCGTATCTTGCGCAGTTAATCGGCATTTTATTGCACTGGCCGCTCTGGGCTATTGCTCTGGCGACAATCCTTCCCTGGGTACCACTCTTCTCGATGAAGGTGTTATGGACGAGCAAACACTACGGATTCATGGCTCTGTATCTCGTGATTATGATTCTGCAAGCAGGGCACGTCGGTGAGCATGTGGTGCAGGTGCTGCAGTTCATCTTCATCTACAACCCGGCGCACGGTTGTTACGGCTTTAGCTGGTATGGGATTTGTAAGGATGCCCACGGGGTCTTTGGTGAACTGGACCGCGAGACGGTGCATTTCATCTGGGATGGGTTGATCCTCGTTGCGTGTATTGTGGTAAGAGTCCACTTCCGAAAATCAAAAAATATCTGGTTGACACTGGCCGTTGTAGCAGCAGCGATACACCAGATTGAACACATCTTTCTGTTTGGCACTTTCTTGTTTGATAACAACTTCTACAATAACGGTGGGTACTTTCTCGGCATTCACATTACCAGTGGGTATGGGGCGCAAAATGGTCTATTGGGTCACGATGGCATTGTGGGGACGCTTATTCCTTTCCTTAACCCGATCTTACCGGCCCGCATCCCCCTGCATTTCATCTACAACACATTCGTATTGATCCCAATGCTGCTGGGTTTCCGCAAACAGGTTCAATATATCTACGATGAGTGGTTGGCAAAGGCTCTACCGAATCTCACTGAAGAGCAGTTGATTGCAGCAACTGTTCAGTCTGAGAATGTGAAATTCGCGCCTGGTCAAATCGTTTTCCGGCAGGGCGATCCGGCTGACAAGTTTTATATCATCACCAAAGGCCAGGTCGATGTATTGCGTCAAGATGAAAAAACGGGCCAGGAAATCCAGGTAGCGCGGTTGAGTGAAGGACAATACTTTGGTGAAATTGGCATACTTGGCCGCACCGGGCGGACTGCAACCATCAAGGCAGTTTCTCAGGTGGAGTGCCTGACCTTGAACCGTGATGTTTTCAAGGAAATGTTAGCCTCTTCGAGCGCTGCTTACAAAGATGTGGATGTCGTACTGCGTCGTCGCCTCGTCCATCTTGGCGCCATTCAGGGCCTTCCGATCCTGGATTCGGTTAATGCCGACCCGGATACGGTTTTGAAGACGCGTATGATTCGCGATCGCCTTAAAATGCTCGACGGTGCTGATATAAGCGAGATGTACGGTAGAACTGCGTCCAGTGTTACTGACACGCCTACCCACTTACTGCCGATTCACGAGGCAGACTATGGGGGCAGAGCAACAGCTACTGTGGCGGAACGCCCGATTACGGCTACTCCTCCAGTAACTGCCCCTGTACCATCCAATAACGGCTTCCATCGAGGTGTGTTAGTGGTGCGGACAGGTCCTTCTGCTGGCATGCGCTTTGACATCAATGCTCCTCGAATCATCGTTGGACGCCGTGGTTCGGATTCCTCCACCGATCTATTTGTACCTGCGATGATGATCGACGATGGTCGCGTCTCACGCCAGCA
>JBKPAZ010000259.1:0-13552 GCA_046726655.1 Chloroflexota bacterium | reverse complement strand
CCCCGCCCCTACGCGATCAGGCATCTGGGCACCAATCGTTCTGCTTGACTATATTCATTCCACACACTACACTTGAAGAAAAGATCCCTGTAGGCGTTATAGACTTACTATCAAATTCAGAATGCGAATTTTCCCTCTCATCTTCGTATATTTGGAGAGGCGAGTATGGCCCATGACCTGGAGAAGCAACGCCAACAGCTGATAGAATCGCTCCGCAAGCATGGTATTAGTGATGAACGTGTGCTTGGCGCTATAGCCTGCGTCCCTCGCGAGCTGTTTCTCCATGAAACGCAATGTAGAATGGCGTATGAAGATCGTGCCCTGTCCATTGGTATGAGACAGACAATCTCGCAACCGCTGATGGTTGCCACGATGACGCAAGCGTTGCAACTACGTGGGGATGAGCGCGTACTGGAGGTTGGGACTGGCTCTGGCTACCAGACCGCCATTTTGGCGCGTTTGACTGGCTATGTCTATAGCGTCGAACGAATACAGCAACTCGCTTGCCTGGCTGCAAAACGCCTGGAGCAGCTAGAATTTTCAAATGCTTCGATTTACGTTGGTGATGGTACATTAGGATGGCCGGATCAGGCGCCTTATGATCGAATCCTGGTTGCTGCTGCTGCACCTGAAGTATCCGAGCGACTTTATATGCAGCTTGTGCTCTGGGGAAAAATGGTGATACCGGTGGGAGGTCACGAACACCAGGAGTTGCTCGTCGTAGATCGCGCGCCCTGGGGACCTGAACAACGTTCTTTAGGTGGGTGTATTTTTGTTCCACTGGTCGGCGCGGAGGGCTGGAGTGAGTAAAGTAACGGGTTTTTTTCAAGAGCATGACCTGGGTTGTGTAACCTATTGCCGAATGCATAAAATAGCTTATAATATACTGTAAGGAAGATATCGCTCATCTGTTGTATGTCATGGACAGTTTCGCAAGGAGAGTCAGCATGCCGGGCACTACAGCCAGCAGCATCCATGTTACGAGTATCCCAGGACTGGTTGGTTACGTGTTACTTTGGATCGTCCTGGTCGAGTGTGCCAGAATGCTGGTGAGAGTGCTAAGAAATGACCCGTTGGTTGGTTGGGCTGTTGGTCCACTGGGCGTGTCCACACTGTATTTATCAGAACCCTCGCCGGTTTTTATTTTATTCAATGCTCTCTTTCCTGCGGCAGTGTCAGCCTGTGTTCTCTATATCGGACTGTTTACTGCTCTGCCAAGCCCGATTGTCCTGCCACATACTCCACTTGTTGAGATACTTGTAATTACCGGAGGGGTACTGCTTACAAGTACGGGGGATTTTTTAGATGCCTTGCGTGACTTGCGTTACCCATTGTGGGGCGAGGCCCGTATCTTACGCAGCATTCAGTTGTTACGCGCTCGTTGGGCCACCATCCACTTTACTCCCTTTGGTCTCTTATACTTGCGTGACCATTTCGGCTCTAATCCGACTGACCTGCTGCAAGCTTTTTAATCACGGGGTGTCACAGTTGTAGTTTACTGGTGCGCGGTACGCGAGGAAGAGTAAAGTAGAACGTGCTGCCGATGCCCTGATTGCTGGAGAATCCGATACGCCCTCCGTGCGCTTCGACAATTGCCTTGGCGACAAACAATCCCATGCCAATCCCTGAATATTGACGGCTGGCAATATTACGTACGCGGTAGAAGCGCTCAAAAATGTGATCAAAATATTCTGGACTTACACCAATACCCTGGTCGATAACGCTAATCAGGTATTCGTCGTCTAGTTCCTGTAGTTTTATCGTCACCAGCCTTCCAGGAGGAGAGAACTTGATCGCATTATCGAGAATGTTTCCAAACACCTGCCCTACGCGTAGTTGATCTGCCACGATTCTGCTATCCTGTACCTGGATATCAAGGAAGATAGGATGATGTTCGGCGCTTACCTGGGCTAAACGTACGCGCTCGGTCAGCACGTCGGTAAGGTAAAAACTAGTATATTGGAGTTCCAATTCTCCCCACTGAACACGTGAAAGGTCGAGCAGGTCACTTACGAGCCGCTCGAGATGCTCGGTTTCACTTTGTACGATATTCAAGCTACGCAGATCATAGCTTTCCGGAAGTTCTGTCAGGGAACCGGTGCCCTGTTGCTTTTGACGCATCTCGCGCAGGCGGCGCTCAATTCGACGAATGAGATGTTGCGTATAGCCCTTAATGGCGGTCAGCGGGGTACGGAGTTCATGGGAGACGATAGATACAAACTCGTCCTTCAGCTTTTCTATTTGTTTGTTGGAGGTAATATCATTGAGCACTGCTACTACACCGATTGGTCGCGTTACAGTCTGACTCGTGTCGTGAAGGGGCGCAGCGCTGATACTGAGCGTTAATGGGACAGTCTCGCCAGTGATGCCAGCAATCAGTTCCCTGTGCAGGACTATATTTCCAGCCAGGGACTGGTCGACAATCTCAGCAAGGTCGGAGAGCCAGTTGAGGTTGGTACTGGCTGCCAGTTGGCGTAGTGAAGTTGGAGTCTTTTGTGCTAAATCAACTTCAGCCTGGGCAAACAAATTTTGCGCTGAACTATTGAGAGAAGTAATCGCACCCTGTGCGTTGGTGATAAGCAATCCCTCAGCCATACTGCTAATAGTCAGTTCAAGGCGCTGGCGTTCGTGTTCGGCTTCTCGCCAGAGAGCCCGCTCGCGTTCGCGCAGGCGCACATTCTCGAGTGCAACGGCAGCATAATCGGCAATCATGGTGGTTAGCTGCAGCAGGTCGGTATCAAAGGTGCCTTCGTGTTCATCAAAGAGACTCAACATGCCGATGATGCGGCTCTCAACCGTCAGCGGGATATTCAGAAAATCGCCGATTCCGGTTGCGCCTGATGGCGTGTGAGTGTAGGATGGGGCTAAATCATCAGGGGCATCTAAGTCTGCAACGACCGCAAGTTCTTGCGCTGACACATTTGGGAAATCTATGACACTTGCGGCCCTGGCGATACTTTGGATCATTGCTTGTAAAAATGGTCCTGTGAGGGGATAACGTGGGATGATGGAAAGTTCGAAAGGATCGCCTTTTAATAAGATGGAGCAGGCGGAAAAACTGTACAGTTCCTGGAGGGTGGCAAGTAATGCGCGGTGTACTTGAAAACGATCATTTGCTGCAACGAAGCGTTTGCCGATTGTATTGAGTTGTTCCATCTGCTGCCGAAGAGCCGTAAAGCGATCCCCATCCTCATGTTGTACGCTGAAGGAGCGGTACGCGCTTTCCGTTGCCTGTGACTGTGGTTGCACGCTGCTCTCCATTTCGTTACTCTATGGCATCTCTTCCAGTTGACGAGTGACCTCGTCGTGGAGCGGTGGACCAATCAGCTCCCCGGTCAGTTCTCTCAAACCCGCAAAGCACTCTTGCAACAATGCGTGTAACCCTGCGGAAAGTACCTGTGGTGCGAGAGAACCCCATTGCTCTTTAATAACCGCTGGAACAACCTCGGTATATGGCATCTTCTCCAAAATGTAGAGGAAAGGATACTCGTTCGATACTCGCCTGGCAGCACCTTGAACTAGAACGCGGGTGGTAGCTTTCCCTAAAAAAGGTGTGACGCGATCATCAATGAGCTGTATGGCCTTCAGGTAGGACTCCACAACCTTTTCGTTGTACGCTGAAGAGGAGTTGTCAGACATATTGGGGATATGCATCGTTGCCACTCCCTTCGGTGCTTTGATGAATTCTCTTTACTATTGTTATTATACCATACGTTAATTGTAAATTGTAAGTGGGTAGCCAATCAGTAACTACTCAAGTATTACGAGTGTATGAACCTATAGATGTGTTTGTATGCGAGAAATGCGTTCGCACGTACATACTTTTGAGAGTACATGTGATTACGTACCTGGTAGGTAATGTAGGCAATTGTCACGGTAGATGTAAAAAATTCCTGACTGGAAGTTCCAGATGCTCCCCTATGGAACGAGTCCGAATAAGCGTGCCAGCCAGAGGCGGAAGCCTCGCCTTCGGGGTTTCCCACCAGAATTTAAATCCGCTGCCATTTCAATTAAACGTTGGCGTCCGGCTTCTTTGCGGGCATGATCTTCCTCAACGGTTTTTTGTGCGGTATACCGTTCATTCTGCTCATTGATAGCCTGGACAAAGTGTTTCATTCGAACCTGGAACGGTGAGGGGAGTACGCCACTTATCGTACTTTGTAATTGCTGTAACTTAGGATCTATAGGAGTCGTTAAGTCCGCAGTGGGTGCAATAGTAGTAGGTGAGGTAGCATCATCGGTGGCTTCCGTGACCTCTACACGTTGCATAGTCAGCCATGGAGTAATCCATTCGCGCATGGCGAGAAGGGAGGCTCGACGGCAGATTGCTTCAATGTCTGCGCCGTTGCGTCCCTCAGTCAGGCTAGCCAATTCCTCCAGAGAAACTTCAGGTTCAACAGGTCTACCTTTGGTATGTATCCCGAAGATTAAGCAGCGTTCGCTTTCATTGGGATACTCTAGCTCGACCACGAGATCAAAGCGGCCAGGACGCAGGAGCGCTGTATCGATCAAATCCGCTCGATTGGTGGCTGCCACCACGATTACCCCTTCACGTCCTTCAATGCCGTCCATCTCTGTCAGCAATTGCGCAATGACGCGGTCAACCGCGTGTCCGTCGATCTCGATACCGCGCCGGGCCGCGATGGCGTCGATTTCATCGAAAAACACAATACACGGCGCGGCCTGCTTCGCTCGCCGGAAGACCTCGCGTACGCCCTTCTCTGATTCGCCGATCCATTTCGACAGCAACTCGGGTCCTTTAATCGAAATGAAACTAGCTTCACATTGATAGGCAAGCGCACGCGCCAGCAAGGTCTTGCCCGATCCTGGGGGGCCTGATAGAAGCACGCCGCGTGGCGGCTCAATTTTCGCATTCGCGTAGAGTTCGGGAAAGCGCAATGGCCATTCCACTCCCTCCGTGAGGATGGTTTTGGCCTTCACCAGCCCGCCTATATCATCCCAAGAGGTGTCGCTGACCTCGACATAGACTTCGCGGGTTGTTGATGGTTCGATTTCACGCAGGGCTGCCTGAAAATCAGCCATAGTGATATTCAGGTTTACCAGCGTTTCGTATGGAATATAGCCACGTTCGTAGTCGATATGAGGTAGGACACGCCGGAGAGCGATCATGGCTGCTTCACGGCAAAGCGCCTCCAGGTCGGCGCCAACAAAGCCCGGTGTAAGCTGTGCCAGGCGGGCGAAATCAATATCTGCTGCCAGGGCTGCATCTCTGCTGTGAATACGTAGTATTTCCATTCGCCCATATAAATCGGGTACGCGCAGGGATATCTCGCGATCAAAGCGACCGGGGCGACGCAAGGCGGGGTCAAGCGAGTTGGGCTGGTTCGTGGCTCCAATCAGCAAGACCTGTCCTCGGGAGGCAATGCCATCCATCAATGCCAACAGTTGGCCAACAATGCGTCGTTCAAGCTCGCCGTTCGTTTCGGAGCGTTTGGGGGCTAGTGCATCAAGTTCGTCAATAAAGATGATGCTGGGCGCTCGCCGCTGTGCCTCCTGGAACACCGAGCGCAGGCGTGACTCGCTTTCGCCATACAGCTTATTCATGATTTCAGGACCGTTAATTACGAAGAATGCCGCGTTGGTTTCCGAAGCGACGACGCGAGCTATGAGCGTTTTGCCTGTACCGGGAGGGCCATACAACAGCACTCCCTTGGGTGGTTCGACGCCCAGGCGGTCGAAGACTGCCGGGTATTTGAGCGGTAGTTCGATCATCTCGCGGATACGCTGGAGTTCCTTGCCAAGTCCGCCAATATCCTCGTAGCTCACTCGCCCCAGTCCACCGGGTTTGGTCGCCCCTCGCGCCTGTGCGCGCACAATCGTTCCCGCCTGCACCAGTACTGCTTCGGTATCCGTTACGGCTTGCGGCTGTACTGGCGGGACGAGCTCATCGAGCGAATCAGAGGTACGCTTGCGAACGGTATAGCTGGGAGTAGCAGGGGTTGTGCCGATAATGAGAAATTCACGGGGTGCTGCGCCAGGTGTGCCGACACGTAAGAGGTCACCAATGACAACTGGCAATCCAACCAGATAACGTGCGATATATTGCAAGTCGCTCTCCTGAATTGGTGCTCCACCAGAAAGTGGCAGTAGCGTGACCTTTTCGGCATCTTTCACTTTTGCCTTACGAACGGTAACGCGCTCTCCAAGACCCGATGCGCTATTCTGCCTCACCTGGCTATCCATCTGGATGAGTTGTTGACCTCGATCAAGAAGAGTGGTTGGTACAACTTTGGCGGCTGTGGCGCGGGATCCAGTGATCATGACGATATCCCCTGGCTGGCAGCCTAAACGTGTCATATCGGTTGGGTCGATACGTGCTACGCCTCGCCCGACCTGGAAGCCTTCGATGACGACGAGCTGCAGACTATCGTAGGGTCTGGCGGACTGGTTTTGCTCGCTTTTAGAGGTGGTGGAAGTTGTAGTATCAGGTGTGGTATTCTCCGCTGGAAGTTTGCCTGTTGTTCTTTGAGTGGTGGTAGGGTTGCTACTGCTCGTGGCAGTTGGCTCTTCCATAATGCCTATCCTTTTTCCCTGGTAAGAAATGATGATTACTTAATAACTTATCACATGTACGTGAAGAGAGGGGAAAAGTTGAATGGGAGAGATGGAGTGGAAGAGTTGAATTACCAGTCCACTATACTATTTAGTTTGCAAATAGGGAAGCCCCCGGCAATTACGCATCACCGGGGCTGATCCACCAGCCTTCGTGCGACATGCAACCACTCTTCAGGCGTATCATCAGGTACGGAGCAGCCATTGGCCAGGATCAATTTTCTGCCTTTGGTCTGAGTTACTGCTGCCATGATTTCGTTTTCTATCTCTGTCTCTCCACCGTGGGTTATGGGGCCGCGTTCGGCCAGGCCGCCCATGAGGCATTTATCTGTCATGGTTAACGCTTCGCTCAGGCTTGGTCCTGTGAGTCGATCACTCCAACTCATCACCTGTACCGGGTAGTCAACGAAGTCTTCAAAGTAGATTTCATCCTCTTCTTGAGTGGGGTCTGCATGAACGTGGATAATATTAAGCCACCCATTTTTTGCACCCGCTAATGCCTCCAGGTCATAAGGGCGGCCAATGTCACTATATTCCTCCCGTGTGAAATCTGCGGTCGTTGCTCCCATAGAGGAGAAGAATATTCCGCTTGCACCTGCCTCAAGAGCAGCTTCCATTAAGCGCCGTAAATTTGATGCAATGGTTGCTAATCCCTCTTTAAAAGGTTCCGGATTTCTTCTCGCCTCTTCAATCGCTTTTTGCTGCCCCATAGAGCGAATTACATATGTCAATGGGCTAAAAAGTGTCAGAATAAGGGGATAGTCATTCCCTACCTGGGAACGCAGCGTGCGAATACAGATAAGTTGCTCCTTGAACATGGGAGTATCAAGGTCGAGACGAGGGAGAAAGCGAATCTGATCTGCCTGTATGAGCTGATCCTCTGGTGCAGGATAGGGTAAATCAGGCATTACTTTGATGATGTCTAATTGGAACTTCTGGACAAAGAACTCCATTGTGAGTTCGGCCATACGTGTTCCTGATCCCCCAGGTTTGAAGTGGTGCCAGAAGCAGAAAGGTACGCGGTCTACGTGTTCTCCTGCGAGTGCTGCTCGAACGCGTTGAGCTGGTGTCATGGTATGCTGTGATGTGGTCATGTAGTTTTGTAACCTTTCGAATAGGCGATTCATGCCGCCTGCGGCGGTACTCTCTGTACTTCTATACAGAGTATACGTTATGTGTGCATATGGAGGGAAGATCAGGCACAATCCCACTCAATGGAAAAGCGTTCCATATTTCTACCTGGAAAAGGTATACTTAAGAACAATGTCATCCTTAAAAATAGCCTCACAAACCCTCGACGATAAGCCGAGATTCTGATAGGATGTCCAATAATAGCATCAAACGTCAACACTCTATTTCTAGGCCGGAGGATGTATATTTTATGGATGAACTTCAACGCCGCATTCAGATTGCGCGTGGAGCGATGCCTGCGGATCTCGTATTGCGTGATGCTCAGTTACTTAACGTGTGTAGCGGTGAGTGTTACACTGCTGATGTCGCCGTTGCTGATGGTCGCGTGGTTGGTGTAAGCGCACCAGGTGAGGGTTATCGAGGGCATATAGAGCGAGATCTACAAGGTCGCTGGCTGGCTCCCGGGCTGATTGATGGTCATATGCACATTGAAAGTACTATGCTTGTGCTCTCCGAGTTTGCCCGAATCGTCACGCCGCGAGGGGTTACTACTGTAATGCTCGATCCTCATGAATTTGCCAATGTCATGGGTGTAGCTGGTATACGCTACGTTCTCGAATCCGGTCGTGGCCTGCCACTCACCACCTATGTGATGCTCCCATCCTGTGTCCCTGCTTCTACTTATGAAAGCCCTTATCGTATTTTGATGGCTGACGATCTCCTACCACTCTTAGAAAATGAGCATGTGCTGGGTCTGGCCGAGGTGATGAATATGCCTGGTGTACTGTATGGAGATGAGCAAGTACTGGCGAAGATTGTTGCCACCCAGCGTCACGGTCTTGTTGTCGATGGGCACGCTCCGGGCCTGAATGGACGTGACCTGTGCGCGTACGCTACTGCCGGTGTGATGTCAGATCATGAATGCACGACGCTTGAAGAGGCTCGCCAGCGTATTCGCCTGGGTATGTGGCTCATGATTCGCGAGGGTTCAGCGGCGCGTAATCTCGATACGTTGCTTCCGCTTGTCAAGGAGTTACACCCGCCGCGCATCTTTTTCGTCACAGATGATCGTGACCCACAGGATTTAACGACACGCGGACACATAGATTCGATGGTGCGCCGCGCAATCGAATTGGGGCTTGATCCGGTCGATGCAGTACGGCTCGCCAGCTATAATACCGCGCAGTATTTTCGCTTGTATGATCGCGGTGCAGTTGCTCCTAATTTCGTCGCTGATCTCGTGGTATTGGATGACCTCAACACGTTTAAGGTCGAGTCGGTATACAAGGATGGCAAACTGGTTGCTCAGGATGGAATGCTGCTAGTTGACGCTCCCACTGTTACTTTTACAGGTGTAACTGGCACAGTGCATATCGGAAACATGAGTGAAAATGATTTGCGTATACCTGGGAAACCTGGATTGATCGAAGTGGTGGGTATCGAACCGGGACAGATTACGACAAAGCACCTGCGGCAAGAGGCACCAGTGAGGGACGGAGAAATTGTGGCCGACCCTGACCGGGATTTGCTCAAACTTGTGGTAATCGAACGGCATCATGCCAGTGGTAACGTAGGCCTGGGGATGGTCAAGGGGTTTGGTTTGCGCAAAGGTGCGCTGGCTTCGAGCGTGGCCCACGATGCACACAATCTGGTGATCGCAGGAGTGAGCGATACTGATATTTTACAGGCGGCACGAGTTCTGGAAGAGATGGGTGGTGGTTTTGCCTGTATCGTAGATGGAGATGTGCGTGCCAAAGTGCCGCTGCCATATGGGGGCCTTGTCTCACCATTGCCTGTCATTGAATTGGTGCAGCAACTGTATGCGCTGGATGCAGCCGCTGCCGAGCTTGGCTGCACGCTGGAACATCCCTGCATGACGCTCAGTTTCCTTTCGCTGTCGGTTATTCCATCGTTGAAACTGACCGATCAGGGACTCATCGATGTTGAAACGTTCAAGTTAGTACCATTACAAGGGTAACGACGATGTTATTGAATCTTCTTGAATATCACTGGGTGGAAGACATTGACGACGCACTGCTGTTGTTGGCACGCACAGATACCAAAACTGTGCCGTTGGCCGGTGGAACCTACTTGCTTGGATTAGAGGATGGGAGCATCCAGGCCGTGGTTGATTTGCGCGATCTCGAACTTGCATATATCACTGAAGATGTGAAGGGAATTCATGTTGGCGCAATGACAACCTTGCAAACAATGGGGGATTCTGCGTTGCTCAAAGACCTGGCTACGGGTATTTTAGCGCGTGCGTCGTTAGTCTCATCGTTTTCGCACCTGATTCGCAACAGCGCCACCCTTGGTGGCACGCTGGCTGCAGGAGTTGCGTCACAGTCGGATCTACTAACGGCTCTGGCAGTGATGAATGCAGAGGTCGTGTTGCGTTCTGGCTCCGTATCGCAAGTCAATCTGAGCGGTGGCACTGCCGAGCGGCCAGGCCTTGCGCTGCCAGGCGTCACGTTTAAAGGCAAACAAGAACGACGCGTGCCCTGTAGCGCATTAACTGTGGAGCGCAAACCTAATGAACTGATTATTAAAGTGATCATTCCTCGTCCTGCCTTTGGTTGTGCCGCATCGTTCATGCGTGTCGGGAGAACTCCCACCGATGTGGCCATTTTAAATGCCGCTGCGCTGGTAGAGGTGAACGGAGGTGTCTACCAGGAAGTACGGCTGGCTTTAGGTGGAGTAAATATGGAGCCGATGCGAATGGAAGCTGTCGAGAAGGAGCTTGAAGGTCAACCTGCGGCTAACCCGGGGAACGCAAACAATGCACTGGATACTCAACGTATTATTGCCGGGATTCAAGCAGGGATGGCAAATTTTTCGCCACCAGGAGATTTTCGCGCGAGTAGCGGTTATCGCCGGGTTGGTGGCATGAACCTGGCATTGCGTGTACTTGAAGAAGCCACCACAATCTCGCGCTGGCGCAGCATGGTCTCATCTGAGGGGAGGCAATAGAAATGGAACTCGAATTGAGGATCAACAGACTGATCAAGAGCCTGGAAGTTGCACCTAACGAATCATTGATGGCGGTATTGCGAAAAGAAGGCTATTATAGCGTCAAGCATGGTTGTGAGACTGGCGAATGTGGCGCTTGTACCGTCTTGATTGATGGCGTGCCGCGTCCTGGCTGTGTCACCCTCGCCGCCCAGGTGGGCGGCTGTACGTTGACCACAGTTGAAAGCCTGGGCACAGCGCGGAAACTTCATCCTATACAAGAAGCATTTGTCGATACAGGCGCTATTCAGTGTGGTTTCTGCACGCCTGGCATGATTCTGTCGGCTCATGCGCTACTCAAGCGCAATCCAAATCCAACAGAAGATGAGGTACGTGATGCGCTTTCGGGCAATCTGTGCCGCTGTACCGGCTACGTGAAACCTGTACAAGCTATTTTGCGGGCGGCTGCCATCATGCGCGGTGAGGGGATGGCACCGATTAGTCGCCCTAATTTTGATGAGAGCTTCCAACCCTGGGATCCTGGACGCGCTCCTTTAGAACATGTGGAGCACGGCACAAGCGGCCACGAAGATGACAGCGGCTTTGCTGGCGCTGGTGGAGGGAAAAACCATCCCAGCCAGGACGAGGATTCATCTGGTGGAGGGACGGCAACGCTTGTCGATACTCGTGTTTCCACTGATCTCAGTGTTGTTGGCAAGGCTGAGCGCAAAGTAGACGCTGTCAAGCTGGTCACGGGTAAGCCAGCTTTTGTCGATGACATTGAACTACGCGGCATGTTGCACGGGCGTCTGCTCACCAGCCCGCACGCGCATGCCATCATACGCGAGATCGACGTTTCTCGAGCACGAGCGCTGCCTGGTGTGCATACAGTGTTGACCTATAAAGATGTGCCGAGAATCCCGTATACAACTGCCGGTCAATCCTGGCCCGAACCAGGTCCACATGACCAGTACTGCCTCGATTACAGAGTACGCTTTGTTGGCGATCGTGTTGCAGCCGTTGCAGCTGAAACGCCGGAAATTGCTGAGCAAGCTTTAAAGCTCATTGAGGTCGATTACGAAGTCTTGCCTGCACTGCTTGACCCGCGCAAGGCCATGGAGCCTGATGCCCCACAATTACATCCAGAGCCAGAGTCCTATCATATTCATGACGCCTCACGCAACATCGCGGCGCACCTGCACGCGGAGGTAGGCGATGTGGAACGCGGTTTTGCCGAGTCTGACCTGGTCGTTGAGGGGGAGTACATTGTCCCGCAGGTGCAGCAGACTCCAATCGAAAACCATATTGTCATTACCTACTGGGATGAAGATGATCGTCTCGTGGTGAGAACCAGTACGCAGGTACCCTACCATGTACGCCGGATCATTGCTCCAGTGATTGGGTTGCCGCCGCGCCGTATTCATGTCATCAAGCCGCGTATTGGCGGCGGCTTCGGCGTGAAGCAAGAAGTCTTGCTCGAAGATATCTGCTCGATGCTGACCATTACCACTGATCGACCAGTGAAATTGGAGTTGTCCCGCGCCGAAGAGTTCCGCAGCAGTCGTTCGCGCCACCCGCAAATTCTCCGTATGAAAACGGGCGTTAAACGTGATGGCACCATTGTTGCCAATTCGATGACCCTGCTTGCCAATACAGGAGCATACGGTACGCATGCACTCACTGTGCAAAGCAATACCGGCTCAAAAACACTTCCGCTCTATCCCTGTCCAAATATTCGTTTTGAAGCAGAAATCGTCTATACGAATCTGCCACCTCCTGGAGCGTTTCGCGGCTATGGTGTCCCTCAAGGCTTCTTCGCTCTGGAGAGCCACATGGATGAGATAGCCAGGCAGTTAGGCATGGATGCGTTAGAGCTCCGACGTAAGAACTGGATTAAAGCCGGCGACGAGAACCCGCTAGCGAAGGCGCTGGGCGAGGGCAAAGAGGGCTATACGCAGATTATTGAAAGTTGTGGTTTGCCACAATGCTTGCAGATAGTCGAGGAGAGATCAGGCTGGAAGGAGAAGCGTGGCAAAGGTGGAAATGGTCGCTTCCGACGAGGTGTCGGCGTGGCGCTTGCCATGCACGGTACGGCGATCCCCGGACTCGACATGGGCGGCGCCAGTATCAAGCTCAACGATGATGGCTCGTTCAATGTGCTGGTAGGCGCCACCGATATAGGCACGGGTTCTGACACTGTAATTGCGCAAATTGCTGCCGAGGTGCTGGGTGTGCATATCGAAGATATCATCATGCATTCTTCCGACACCGATTTCACGCCTTTTGATACAGGAGCCTATGCCTCTTCAACGACATATATCAGTGGTGGAGCGACGAAAAAGGCAGCGGAAAAGGTGCGCGCGCAGATACTTGAAGTAGCCGGCCGTATGCTGAAAGCCAACCCCGAAACGCTGACAATTAAAAACCGCGTCATCACTGCTCCCAACGGCCAAAGAGTGACGGTTTCCCAGGTGGCTTTGCACTCTCTGCATCTCGAGAACCAGCAGCAAATAATGGCTACTGCCTCGTGGATGAGCTACGAATCGCCGCCGCCTTTTGCAGCCCAGGGAGCAGAGGTTGAGGTCGATACTGAGACGGGCATGGTGCGCGTACTCAAGGCTATTTCTGCGGTTGATGCCGGGCGTGTCATCAATCCGATTACTGCCGAAGGTCAGATCGAAGGTGGGATGACCCAGGCACTTGGCTATGGCGTTTGTGAAGAGATGGTTTACGATGAGCAGGGGGCATTACTGACTACCAATCTCAGCGATTATCGGATTTATAGTGCGCCGGACATGCCAAAAATGGAGACATATATTGTGGAGACGAGCGATCCTTTCGGTCCCTTTGGCGCCAAGGCCATTGCTGAAATTCCCATTGATGGTATGGCTCCTGCTGT
>JBKPAZ010000258.1:0-10332 GCA_046726655.1 Chloroflexota bacterium | reverse complement strand
CTCGGTAAGTGAATAGATTGGTACTAAACGTCCTGTATGGAGTAAATCGCCCTGCTCTGGCAGTTCATGACTCTTGACAGTGAATTCAATCTTGTTTCCGAAACGTTGCTTCACACCTGTCACGACGAGGTAAGAACCTTTAGCAGCATGTAGCTGTTTTTGCAGGTAGGGTTGATTGAACCACGTGACACGCAGTTTCCCAGTCTCATCCGGAATAGTTGCGATTGTGCGCGCAAGTCCTTTGCTTGTGCGTATAGTCTCTACTTCCCAGATCATTCCCAATGTAGTGGTCACCTCACCAAATGGAATATTAGCGATTTTTTCGAGTTTGCTATAATCACGATGCTGGCGCGGAAAATAGAAGAGTAAGTCACGTATCGTGCGAATTCCCAGGCTGCGTAATTTGGCCGCTACGGATGGCCCTACACCTGGCACAGCAGTAATTTCTGCGCTCAGTAACGTAAGAGAAGCATGGCCCGAAGACATACCGGCTTCTAATTGTATAGGCTCTCGTTTGTGTGAATCAGGATTCTTAGGGGTGGTAGTCTGTAGGGGCGATTCTTGTGGTCGCCCGGTTGGTGATACCTTTTCCCCTCCAAACTCTCTCTTAACTTCCCCCAAATCACCTCTCATAGATGAAGAGCCAGTGATATCTGGTGATACCCTCCCAGGATTGCCTGCTCGAGAAGGACTGCCTGTATTGTTGCCTGCTCCATTATTTTCTAGCTCATTTAGTATGGAGAGGGCCATACGTAAACTTGCAGCACGTTGCATAGGATCCTGGCGGCGATAGCCTTCCAGGTGTTCAGTGAAGCGATAAATAGGCTTGAGATCCAGCCCTGCATTTTTACAGATGGCGCTGACTTCATCAGCCCAGCGCACTACAAATAGTTCCAAACCGCCTTTTACGACCCGGTCTTGATGATTGCCACGTTGCTCGTATTGTAGGACTTTCCGCGCTCGCTCAATAAAAGGCGCGAGTTGCGTGTTTGTTGAATCAGGCATAGCTCACGATTTTTTATGACTTGAAACATTGTTCTTAGTGCTCCCATACTATAGTGTCTGCCTTGAGGTGTGTCAAGCGGACAAACCCCCTTGGCGGAATTCCAGTCGAATTAGCCGTACCCGGTCAGGTCATCGTTTGTGCAAAAATCGTAGGCACACGAGCCTTTGATGCGGTTGTCTTGTGTAGTACCATGTTTTTGATTATACTCTAGACATAATTATCAGTTGCCTACTCCCCTCTTTCTTGTTGGAGTAGGCTGCTACGAGCGATCCTTTCGACGTAGCAAGGTGGCTATTCAGCCTATCAGGCTGATTTATTTTCTCTTCCGAGGTATTACGCATGACTACAATGACCCGTTCGGAATCCCTCTTCCTTTCAACGCTTCCTGGTAAGTACTATTATGACCCCGCGATCTATGAGTTGGAGCTAGAGAAAATCTTCTTCCACATGTGGGTCTGTGTTGGTCGGGCTGAAACCATTCCTTCCAGGCCGGGAGCATATCAGCTAGTCACAATCGGGCGAGAAAGCGTGATCGTAGTCCGTAGCCGGGACGGCATACTCCAGGCATTCCTCAACGTCTGCCGGCACAGAGGCGCTCGTCTATGCTCCCAAGCTACAGGGCAACTTAAAGGATCAATCCAGTGTCGCTATCACGCCTGGACCTACGGACTCGATGGGCGTCTGATTGGGGCCCCAAATGTCATGAATGACGAGCAGTTCGACCGTACGGCGTTTGGGTTACTGCCGGTGGCCTTAGCCATCTGGGAAGGGTTTATCTGGCTAAACCTATCCGACAATCCACTACCTGTTGTCACTCAACTCGATCCAGTGATTATTCAGCGCTTCGGCAGCTATGAGCGATTTGATCGTTATGGCATTGGAGAACTCAAGATCGGTAAGTCGATCTCCTATGAGGTCCGGGCTAACTGGAAATTGCTGCTTGAGAACTTTATGGAGTGTTATCATTGTGGTCCAATGCATCCTGAGCTTTGCGATTTGCTTCCCGGTTTCCGTTCGGGTAAGACCTATGCAAATGGCGATGCGGCTACATATGCCAGCGATGCTGAAGCATTCACGATCACAGGCAAGGCCAGCCGTCCACCACTTAAAGGGTTGCAGCCCGAAGATTTACGTCTTTACTATGGCGAGGTATTGCTACCCAATATACTGATCAACCTGCTGGATGATCATGTCGTTGTCCACACTATCTGGCCAGAAGCAACCGATCGCTCTCGCGTTGTCTGTGACTGGCTCTTTGACCCTGATGTCATCACCATGCCGAACTTTGACCCCATGGATGCAGTCGAACTCTTTGATATCGTCAATAAGCAGGATTGGGAGGTCTGTGAATTGACCCAGCAAGGCATGGCCTCGAAGGCTTACAGATCCGGTGGTGTCTACGTCCCATCTGAATGGCACATTCGCGAGCTTGCTGATTTCATTCTGGAAAAGCTTGATCAACCTGAATGACCATAGGTCTCAGGCTGATACATGGTCTATTTGAACAAAGGAGCCAGGTGCTCCCTCAAAAAAGCCTGGTCTGACTCGTAGGGAACCAGTTCAATTGCTTCAGCGGGCCTGAACCAGCCGACTTCAGTGAATAAGAGGTCTGTCGGGGCAGGAGATTGGTTATTTTCCAAAGCGTAAGCCAGAAAGAAATGGATTGTCTTCTGTACTACATCGCCGTTGCTCTTGACCGACTCGCGCATAATCGTACCAAGGTGCTTGATCAATTGCACATTATCAAGTCCCGCCTCCTCGTAGATCTCGCGTAGAGCGGCTTCTTCGATTGATTCACCTTCTTCGACATGACCTTTCGGTAAAACCCAGGTTTTATCAGTTCTTTGGTGTTGTGCAAGTGCGATCTTAAGTTCACCTTCGACTTCACGCAAAATGATAGCGCCTGCCGATGTGGCTGTACTTATGGTCATCTCCAGCCTCCTTATGCTGATAGCCGTATTCTCCTTTACCCATTGTTACACAAAAGGCTGGAGATTACCACCATAACGGGTGCAGGGTGTCCGCCCCGTTCCAGGGAGCGGGAGGAATGCACCCAACGTTCCACATATAGTACTTGACAAATACATAGCTTAGTGGTATCCATTCTCTATGAACATTCAACGGGCAATCCCTATCCTCATCGAGGATGATCCTGATTTGCGAAACACGCTTGAGGCGTTCCGCCAAGTTCAGCATACGCTCTCGGAGCCATGCTACAATGACGGCAAGCCACTTGGTGCCCTGGCGTTGCAACGGCGGTTGTATCATCAGGTCAAAGGCACGTTGAATGCTCAGATGACCATTTCCGCTATCCGCATGGTGGCCGGAGCCTATCAGAGCGCAAAGTCCAACAAGAAACCCGCTAGACGTCCGTTTCTCTTCAAAAAGGCGCGTGCCCTCTTCCTGGTTGGAAGGCGGGGGCGTGATGCGGATTTCCGCAAGGATGGCACCCTCTCCATCTGGACGGTTGGTGGACGCAAGCGGCTTACCTATAGCGTCCCCGATGACTTCCAAGAAACCCTCAAGACAGCCAAAGAGATTGATAGTCTCACGGTGTTTGAGCGAGATGGCAAGTTGATCGGACGGGTCACGGTGACCCTGGAGGCACCTGACCCGCAAGGCATTCTCCCTGTGGGCATTGATCTCAATGAAACCAATGCCCTCGTCGCCGTTGATCCCGATGGCAACACCCTCTTTGTGAGCGGCAAAGCGGTCAAGGTCAAAAACCGAAGGACCGCTAAAACACGTTCTCGTCTCCAAACGAAACTCGCGTCCCGTAAGGCACAACACAAGGACACCAGAAGTATCCGACGTGTCATGAAACGGCTTGGACGTAAGCAACGCAGCCGTACACACACCTTTGCTCAACAAACCGCTAAACAGTTGGTGGACTTTGCCCCTGAGAATGCAATCCTGGTGTTTGAGGACTTGCACATGCCCCCACCGCAAAAGGGCAAAATCAGAGGGAAAGCCTTGCGCCGTCGGCTCTCGCTCTGGCAGCACAGTCTTATTCGTGAGGCAGTTGCCAACAAAGCGCAAGAACGCGGCATGAAGGTAGCAAAGGTTGATCCTCGCTACACCAGCAAGAATTGCTCTCGCTGTGGCTTGCGCGGTGTGCGCAAGCGTCATTCATTCATGTGTCCTCATTGCCATTTCTCTGATCATGCCGATTGCAATGCGGCCAAGAATATCCGCAATCGCTATACCATCCTCCGGGGTGGTGGGGACCCGTCAGTGTACCCCGAAGCCCAGTCCGTCCAGGATGTGGGCAAGCCCGTCTGCCTTTAGGCGACAGGTAACTGACTAGTTGAGGTATTGATATGCGGGCAGAGTCAGGAATTCAACAAACTGGTCATCGGTAATGATCCTGTCGAGTATTTGGGCAGCCGTTTGAAATTTACGCCTGGCAAATTGCTGCTCCCCGACAGCCGCCCGAATTTTTTCGAGTTCATCCTTAGCCAGTTCATGGTACAATTCGATGGTCACCTTTCTCCCGTCTTCCAAAATGCCCTTGGGGTGATGTATCCATTCCCAGATTTGCGCTCTTGCAATCTCAGTTGTGGCCGCATCCTCCATCAAATTATTGATTGGAACACAACCAGAGCCGCGTAGCCACGACTCGAGATACTGCAAGCTCACACTGATATTGTTGCGTAGCCCGGCTTCGGTAATCGTGCCTTCGGGCACCTTCAACAGATCGGCAGCTGTCACATAAACATCTTCACGTTTCCTATATATCTGGTTAGGACTCTTCATCACTGCATCGAATTCTTCCATTGCAATGGGAACCAGCCCTGGATGAGCTACCCACGTTCCATCGTGGCCGTCATTGACCTCGCGTTTCTTATCCGCGCGAACACGTGCGAGCGCTTCCTCGTTCGCCTTTGGATCGTTCTTGATCGGTATCTGGGCAGCCATACCGCCGATGGCATGAGCATTGCGTCGATGACAGATTTTGATAGCCAGCAATGAATAGGAGCGCATAAAGTGCGTTGTCATCGTCACCTGTGCACGGTCAGGCAGAGTAAAGTCTGGAATATTGCGGAACTTCTTGATTGCACTGAAGATGTAATCCCAGCGCCCACAGTTCAAACCCGATGAATGTTCTCGCAACTCGTACAGGATTTCGTCCATCTCAAATGTTGCCAGGATAGTTTCGATCAGCACTGTAGCTTTAATGGTACCCTGAGGAACCCCCAGTTCTTGTTGCGCCAGCACGAATATATCATTCCAGAGACGCGCCTCCAGGTGATTTTCGAGCTTGGGCAAGTAAAAGTAAGGGCCAGTCCCCTTTTCGATCAGCTTCTTAGCGTTGTGAAAGAAGTACAAGCCAAAATCAAAGATACCGCCGGAAATCGGCTTGCCAGCAATCAAAGCATGCTTCTCTACGAGATGCCAGCCGCGAGGGCGTACGAGCAGTGTCGCGATCTTCTCATCGAGAGCATATTGCTTGCCCTCTGGACTGGCATACTCGATTGTGCGATTGACTGCATCACGGACATTGATCTGACCTTGAATCGTGCCTTCCCAGGTTGGAGAAAACGCATCTTCAAAGTCGGCCATAAAGACTTTCGCGCCGGAGTTCAGGGCGTTGATAATCATTTTTCGTTCAACCGGTCCAGTAATCTCTACGCGGCGATCCTGCAAGTCCGCAGGCACTGGCGCGATAGTCCATTCGCTATTGCGAACATGTTCAGTCTCGGGCAGGAAATCAGGCATTTTGCCTGCGTCAATCTCGGCCTGTCGCTGTACTCTTCTCTGTAACAATTCCTCGCGCCTTTCTGTGAATGCACGAGCCAGGGTCGCCACAAAATTCAGGGCCTCTGGTGTCAAAATCTCAGCGAACTCTGGAGTGACCACTCCTGTGATCTGGATGCTTTCTAGTTGAGGATTATGGTGAATCATCGAAGTTAAAACCTTTCGAGAACAGAGTTAAATGAACTGCTCCACTTCTGTCGACCCTGCTAGCGCAGTGGTCGAAGACTTGCCACCGGCGACAATCTGAGCTACCTCATCGAAGTATCCGGTGCCTACCTCGCGTTGATGCTTCGTCGCTGTATATCCATACTGTTCGAGCGCAAACTCGGCCTCTTGCAGTTCAGAATAGGCTGTCATACCATGATCGCGATAGCCTAAGGCTAAATTGAACATGCTGTAGTTGAGGGCATGGAAACCGGCCAACGTGATGAACTGGAATGTATACCCCATCTTTGCAAGTTCTTTCTGGAAGGCTGCAATAGTATTGGCATCGAGCTTCTTGCTCCAGTTAAATGAAGGAGAGCAATTGTAGGCCAGCATCTTGCCGGGAAAGCGTGCGTGAATTTCGTCGGCGAAGTGCTGCGCCTCTTTGAGGTTCGGCTCGGAAGTTTCACACCAGATCAGGTCACAATATGGAGCATAGGAGAGTCCCCTGGCAATGGCTGCTTTGATGCCACCATGCATTCTATAAAAGCCCTCAGGCGTTCGCTCCATGGTGAGGAATTTGTGGTCAACCGGGTCGATGTCACTGGTGATTAAGTGAGCCCCATTCGCATCAGTACGGGCAACGATGAGTGTTGGTACATCCATGACATCGGCGGCTAAACGTGCCGAGACGAGGTGCTTGATTGCTGTTTGCGTTGGCACAAGTACTTTTCCGCCCATATGTCCGCATTTTTTCTCGGATGACAACTGGTCTTCAAAATGGACGCCAGCGGCACCTGCCTCGATCATCGCTTTCATCATTTCGAAAACATTGAGAGGTCCACCGAATCCAGCCTCTGCATCCGCTACGATTGGTGCAAACCAGTACGTGTCACCTTTCCCCTCCGCATGTTGAATCTGATCCGCTCGTTGAAAAGCCTGGTTAATTCTGCGTACAACATGCGGTACACTATTGGCCGGGTAAAGGCTCTGGTCGGGGTACATCTGACCAGCAAGATTTGCGTCAGCTGCAACTTGCCAGCCACTTAGATAAATAGCCTTTAATCCCGCCTTTACCTGCTGTACTGCCTGGTTCCCCGTCAATGCACCCAAGGCTGAAACGTACGGTTCAGCATGCAACATATTCCAGAGCCGCTCTGCTCCAAGACGCGCCAGGGTATATTCAACTTTAATAGACCCGCGCAACCGTATTACATCCTCAGCGCTGTAAGGACGCACAATCCCCTGCCAACGCATATTCCCTCTCCACTCTGCTTCAAGCTCGGCTGCATAGTAAGCGTTCATCGCATGCTTGCTTTTACTATGACCATCCATACCATGTTTACTGTGTCCATTGCCATTTACTGCATGTTGTTCGCTCATTATGAAAACCTTTCCTCTCTTCTAGGGCTAATGTAGCGTAGCGGTTATCGGGAAGACTCCATTGCCTACACCATTCCACTCATAGGAAAAGCGTAACATGGAACTACCCAAAAGGGCTAGGAAATAGCTTCGAAACCTTCGAAGCTATATATAAGTATTCGCTTATATAGAATAGAACAAGTCTCTAAATTTGAGTAGGAGGAATTGAAATTGGTTCAAAATGTTGCTTCATTGCTGTCACCAACTGTTATCTATACAAGAATCTTAACCAAAGTATAACTCCATGATTATCTCACAACTCCTATATTGGACAAACTTCTTTAGAGGAACTTTTGGCTGCTCAGCTTCGTCTGTCTCGATGACGGAGGAGAGATGTATCTCACCTGTGGCGTATTAAGTAATGTATGTATTCCGCACATCTTTTCATGGCTATCGACGTCTATCAATTAAAAGGAGTTACACTATGCGTAATCTGCTAAAAAAGAATGCCACTGAAAAATATCGTAATCGTATAGTTCTCCAGGGAAGTCTGGGTATCCTCGTTATTCTAGCGCTTTTGCTTGTTGCTTGTGGTGGTTCAACAACCAGTGGTGGTTCAGCAGCCCCGATTGCTGCTCCAATCAGACAATCAGGCAATTCATCCTCACAGGGTTCTGGCTCGTCCTCAGGAAAGCCCACAAATTCCTCAACGTCTATTGGGCCGCAGTACCTGATTAAGGCGCTCCAGGTCAATATGCTGGTGAAAGATACACGGCAAGTGGCTAGTGAACTGCAATCCTGGATCGCTACCACTGACCCACGTTCGACTTCGGCGGGTATCGACTACGAGCAGACAGGCGACAATCTATATACTGTCACGATGACCTTCTCGGTAACGTCCACACAGTACACACAAATCGAAGAGTACCTGGCTGGCTATGCTCAGCAGCATGGGGGTAAACTGGTCAGCTTGCATGAGAGTGTACAAGATGTGACGAATGACTACATTGATACGCAATCACGACTCACAAATCTGCGGGGGGAGCAACAACGCCTTCTCATTTTGCTCAGCAACACTACTGCATTAGGCGACATTATTACGGTTGAGAGTAAACTGACAGATGTGGAAGGCCAGATCGAAGATATCGAAGCCCATCTCAATGCTTTGAAGAATCAAACCTCATTCTATACGGTGACGATTGATTTGCAGCCGATGACTCCAGCTACGCCACCTCCACCACCTCAAACTCCCTGGAACCCCGGTCAGGCGCTGCACGACTCATGGTCAGCAGCACTGGGATTCGCCCAGGGATTAGCTACTCTACTGATCTGGCTTGTGATACTCAGCATCTACCTCATTCCTGTTGCGCTGATAGGTTGGTTCATCTGGCGCAGAGCACGTCCAAAGCGAGTGGTGACATAGCCCACGACCATCGCGGATTCGGGATATGGTAACGATTACGACGAAATTGGGCCATTTGACATAATGCTCATCCGCTCTCGCTCCCTTATCGCACCTATTTCCTTGTCGTCGTTTCTTCAGCATTGTGTGGCGTAATCCCGCCAGGTTGTTGCGTGCAGTGAAAATGGTGTAAAGTGGGTCCTGTTTGTACGATCAAAAACACCAGGCCTCACCCCAACACTCGTGGCACCAAGAGGAAAGGAGGAAGTGAAACCTCACACACAGAACTTGAAGATTATAACCCAACTTGCACAACCATAACGCAATCGTAACCGAATCACTACCACGTTCCTCTTCTCAGCCTTCCTTCGTACTGTCATACTAGA
This sequence comes from Chloroflexota bacterium, assembly GCA_046726655.1. GTDB lineage: Bacteria > Chloroflexota > Ktedonobacteria > Ktedonobacterales > Ktedonobacteraceae > DATMNR01. The sequence goes on along the minus strand of JBKPAZ010000258.1, from coordinate 1,274 downwards.
CGCAACGCTGTGAATGTATTTCACGCCTATCAAACCAATGGAGCTAAGCTGCACGCAGGTGTTCTCACAACGAGGCACCATTCTAGAAAGCGAGGGTTGCTCATGCGCTTCTCTGCACGCTCGCATCTCGGTCTGTCTCTGCTGTTGTTACTTGTCTTGGCCACCGGGCCGGGTCTCTACACCTCCTTCCGAGGAGCAGCCCAGGCAGCTGGCCCAGGTGTGAGGAGCTTAATCACCGAATACACGGTTCCCACCGCCAGTGGCGGCCCTGTTGAAATCACTTCATGGCCGGATGGCAGCTTCTGGTTCACCGAGATAAACGGAAACAAGGTCGGGCGTATCACCCCTAAAGGGGTGTTCAAAGAGTTCCCGATCCCGACAAGCAATAGTAATCCTCAAGGTATCACGTCAGGACGCATAGATAGTATAGGGTTCACCGAATGGGTTGGGAACAAGATCGGGATACTCACGTTCGGATGAAGAATGAGGGCAAGCCAGCTTGTTCAAGGCCGAAATGATACAGCTCATGGCGCTCTTGATTGGGGTATGGCAGCGATGGCTGTTAGGAAAGGGCCATGTGGTATATGACAAAGGTTCATTCTTGGAGCAGCCATTTTTGTCTGATGCTACCATAACCTTAGCTGTAAATCTTGACATTAAGCGTCAAGATTTACAAATTCCCTTGGGGATATTGAAGCCAAGTGTACAGTATTTTTTAAATGTGTTCCGCATCTTAATGAAAGAGCCGGGAAAATGATCGCTTTCAGAAGCGCCACGAAGTTCCGCAAGGACTTGAGCGTATGAAAGCACTCGCTCGCCTGATTGAGCAAAAACTCCTAATTAGCAGCATTAGTGGAGAGATCAGAGTGCAGAGAAAAGAAATTAGTGCAATGAGATCTCCCAGCAGTGTGATCAGCTTTCTGTACTCGTTGGAACTGGTCGTGGTTACAAAGGTTCTTCAAACCTGGCTACTTAGACATTTACCTGAGTAATTACAAGCTGAACAAGTTTACCAATTAGCGAGGGATATTACGTATGGCAATCGAGGATGACTGAAAGGAAAAAGTCTGGAAGACATTAATAGTTCGGGCAATTGTACGGCTCTTATTATCGCTGCGATTACCAATTTACGCACGAAACGAGGTGATACCCTTTGAGACAAAGACGCCTGACGCTGTTCTTTGCCAGTATTGGCACATTCATTCTTCTGCTTGCATTTGTTGTGCTAGTCGGTCGTGGTAGTAGCACGGTCACCTTGACCTACTGGTATACTG
>JBKPAZ010000257.1:0-7902 GCA_046726655.1 Chloroflexota bacterium | reverse complement strand
GCCGTTCTTGCCGGTATGAACGTGCTTCGGAGGGAGTTGCTGCGCGTAAGGCAGGCAGCACGAAGAGAGGCGAGGCAGCAGCACTGGCTTCTTCAAAAGCCATGGCAAATCCAAGCACGTCGACAAAGCGCTGTGTGGGTTCCTTGGACAGGCCTTTGAAAACAACCTGCTGCACTGCAAGAGGGATCTCGGGATGCCCCTCGCAGAGCGAAGGAGGGTCGGTATACAGGTGCTGGTTGGAAAGGTGGGCAACCGATCCCTGAAAGGGGCGCTGACCGCTGAGCCACTCGTAAACCATCACGGCGAGCGCATATTGATCACTGGCGGGACAGAGTTGGCCGCGAATCTGCTCCGGTGCCATGTAGGTCAGCGTGCCGAACCGCTCCTTGATCTGCAATAACTCTGTACCGGAAGTGAGCAAAGCCAGGCCAAAATCGCTGAGTAGCACCTCGTGTTTCGATCCTAGTAGCACATTCTCCGGTTTGAGATCGCGATGCACCAGGTGTTGATCATGGGCGCACTGTAAGGCAGAGGCCAGAGCCCTGACGTAGGAGACAATGGTGGACAACGGCACTGCCATACCAGGTTGGTGCTTCTGGCGTAGATTGCCATTGAGAGCGTAGTCCATCACGAGAAAAGGGACTTCGCCCTCCAGGCCAAAGTCGAACACGCGAATGATGTGCGGATGCACCAGGTGACTGACGTGGCGCGCTTCGGTGAGAAAGTCGGCCAGGGTGGGCGAGTCCAACCGTGAGCGCAAGACTTTAATGGCGACCGGGGTGCTCAAATACAGGTGCTCGCCCAGATACACATCGGCAAAAGTGCCTTTGCCCAGAAGCTGCATCAGGCGATAGTTCCCTAAACGTTGTTCTACCAGTTCAATCATGTGCACCACTTCCTTTTGACGTTGTAACAGCATCATTTTGCAATGAGACAATACTACCGGGTACTACTTAAGAATCACTGTAGTCGATAACGCGCGAAAAAACAATTCCCCACAGGGTATAGAAAGGGTATAGTTTTTGATATCATCCTGGTATTGCTCGTTGGGTCGTAGAGAGACTGGTACACAAACCTCTTCCATAAAATAGCGCTCATCCTGAGCGGTATATGAGCGCTATTTTCGACAAATAAAGAAGAATTCGCGAGCAATAGTTCTGAGCGCACCAGTCGTCTGCTCCCGGTGATAGGCTCATTCCTGCCTATCACCAGGAGCAGTGCCATCTCCCAGACCCTGTGTCCCTGCACCCGCTTACGTCACCGTCTTATAGGATCCTACCTTGTCTAGTGTAAATGCACTACGAGATGCCTAATTTGAGCTGCTCAACTGCCTTACCCTACGAAAAAATAGTGTGTTTACAGCATATGTTTTCCTCCTCTGGACATTATACTAGAAATGGTGTGTCAGCGAGGGGCAATTGTACTTTGTACATAGCGCTACCCCTCTACACGAATCTTGTGAAGAAGAGGAAAGTGGATAAGAACTAGAAGGAGAAAATGATATGTTACGGAGACGACATGGCGGTGGAGAAGAACCCGAGCAACCAGGAGCACCTGGGCCTATGGGGCGAGGAGGTGGGGGTGGACGCTATCGCATGCGACAAAAACTGGTGTCCTTCGGCGACGATTACTGGATTGAGAATGCACTGGGTCAGCGCGTCTTCTTTGTCGATGGCAAAGCCTTCCGCTTGCGGGAGCACCTGGGCTTTAAAGATATGCAGGGCAACGAACTGGCCGCGATCCAGGAAAAGGTCATGCACATCAAGGATACCTATAGCATTTACCGCAACGGAAATGTGCTTGCCACTGTCAAAAAAGCGTTGATCACACCACTGCGCCAGCGTTTCGATGTTCATGTGGCAGGCGCTGAGAACATGGAGGCGCAAGGCAATATCCTGGATCACGAATATGAAATCCACGAGGGACGCAATCGGGTGGCGGAAGTCTCGAAGAAGTGGTTTCATGTTGCTGATACCTATGGAGTGGATATTGTCCCTGGTGCCGATGATGTCTTGATTCTCGCCATTACGGTAGTCATCGATATGATGGTCGACCCGGGGAAATAACAACGTTGCTCGCCCTTGAAACAGGGCGAGGAGAGGATCTATGTCAGCTAACAACGAGCAACAATTGAAGAACTGGTGGGCTGAGGGCGATACACCCGTCCATGCCGATTCGCAGGTGGCCTATCTCGTCGATGCGCACTCCACCTTCCTCACGATGTGCCGCCATTTTCTCATGGCACGCACGTACATCTACATTGCCGCCTGGGGGATCACTCCCCTGATGGAACTGGTGCGTGGCACAGACCAGCGTGCAGGACCAGACGGCAGTCCACAACAGGAGGCGCTCTTGGCTGAACTCCGTGAGGAAGGTCTCCAGGAGCCCGAGATTAACTTCTGGTGTTCACACGATCTGACCGTGCAAGCGGTGCTGGGGTATATGGTGAGCAAGGGTGTTGAGGTGAAAGCATTGATCTGGGCCTGTTCAGAGCTGTTTTCACACTACGATCCCAAAGGGGCGCATGAGCAACTCACCCAGGTAGGCGTGACATGTATTATGGATGACAGCGCCCATGGCTTGCTGCATCACCCCATCGAATCATTACATCAAAAAATCGCGATCGTGGATGGCACCCATGCCTTCGTCGGCGGCATCGATATGCTGATTGAACTGAATGGCGATTACGACCGCTGGGATACGCACTCCCATCACTACTCCTCTCCCTTGCGCCGGAATGAAGAGGATCGCGCCCCGCACAACTGGCATGATGCTCATGCCATCATCGAAGGACCGGCCGTGGGTGATGTGGAACGCAATTTTCGCCAGCGCTGGAATGATGTCGTCATGCGACACGAGTTGGACTACCGGCTGCTGGCTCCCGAGCACCCACTCCCGCCTTCATTGGAAAGCACCAGCCTGGTGCAGGTCGCTCGTACGATCCCGGCACACACCTACAATTTTGCTCCGGAGGACGGCATCCAGGACATCGCCCAACTCTATGCAAACGCACTCAGCAATGCGCACCACTTTGTCTATCTGGAGAACCAGTATCTCTGGATCCATGCATTCTTTGGGATTGACCGTCCGCGCCTGGGAACCGATAGCCCAGATATGGAGCGCAACATCCGCGAGCTAGCGGCAGCCTTGCAGCGTGGCGCTACACTTGCAATAGTGCTGCCTGACCACCCGAATGTGGGTCGCGCTTTCACCGATGCAGGGCTTGCCCGCTTACGTGAAGAAGCGCCAGGCGCTGCGGCACAGGGGCGCATTCAGGCCTTCTGTCTGGCTGCTTCATCTGAGGTCGATGGTGCAGAAGACTACCGGCCCATCTATGTGCATGCCAAAGTCGCGATCATCGACGATCGCTGGTCCACGGTCGGCTCCGCCAATCTGAACAACCGGGGCATGCGTGACGATACCGAAATGAATGTCGCAACGCTCGATGCAGAACTGGCGCGTGGCTTACGCCTGGTGCTCTGGGCGGAGCACCTCGAGCTGATTGGTGAAGAGAGTATGCTGACGGTTGCCCGTCACCTGGGTCACCAGCGGCAGAGGCGCAGTATAGATGAGCGAGCGACAGAGCTTTTGCAGTCCTTGCAAGAGACACTCGGAGACCCTATAGCAGGTCTGCACTTGCTGATCGAGCGCGCACAGGACAATCTGCGTCGTTTCAAAGCCAAACAACCCCTGGTGGGCCACCTCCTCCCCTATTTGACTGGTGAGGAGGCAAAGCAGCAAGGATTAGATTTCCAGGAAGAACATGGCTGGGTAGAAATACCTTAAAGTACGTGTGAAGCTGTGCTGCAAAAGAGTCTCAAAAAATAGCGATCCAAATTGAGCGCTATTTAACAATATCTGGACAGTGTAAGTAATAGTTATAAGGGGGATCAACGGGCAAGCCTCCACGTGGAGGCTTGCCCGCCGGTTTCTCAGATCAAATCATTACTATTAGCGGCGGCGCTGGCGGCGACGTACGCCCGCCACCGACATTGGCGATAACGGCCTGCCTACCGGGTCAATAAACAGCGAGCACGGCCCTGCACTGGCCGGTAGCGTCCCGTCCAGGATATCGACCGTATAGGTGAGGGTATCCCCGTCAAGCTGCGGATTACTTATGGTCATCGTCACTTCTTCAGGGACCGTGTCTCCATCCTCCAGGAAGGAAACAACTGCGTTCGGTGGATCGTCGGCGAAGCTGTCTTCGCCCTCGCCCCACTGGTCGACGAACTTCCTGGAAGACAGGTGGCCCACGACCCGTTGGGGCCGGTCAGCAAAGAACAGGGTCGCATGTGCCAGCCCGTGAAATGTCACGGAGCCGTTGTTACTCGTCAACCCGTGAGCACTCTGCACAAACAGGGCCTCAATGCTATCGACTTGCGACTCAGTATTTTCGCTCATAAGATTCGTTCCTTTCGTATACACATTCTGAACACCACCTTTAATATACCAGAGGAGGGATGAAAACACATCCTGCAAACGCACTGTTTTTGCATGCTTCAAAAAACGGGCATGGGGACAAAGTATTCAGCTTACATAGTGTATTTATACTGGCTCGCTATCTGACACAACCCCCTACGCGATTACATTATCTTTTCCTTCAGTCGTGTCAGGGGCTTTCACCTCTACAGGTGCAGCTTTCGCAGGCTCATTGCCGGAGTAGTTTGCCAGCACGTACACCGCTAAAAGAAACACGAGGAGCAAAAACAAGGGCACAGAAAACAAAACGATGACTTTCTCCATTTCGTTCCTTCCTTATTACTCAGTAGGATTCTGCGCTACATCCGCTGGCACTTTTTTCAGCTTAAAGACGTAGAACAGGAACCAGAGTGAGGGCACCACAATGATCAAGGCGATAATAATGCCAACCAGCAAAAACTGCTGCGTCTCCAGTGGGCTGGAAGCATTTGCCGCTGTCACATCCGGTGGGATGATATAGGGATATTGTGATACCCCCCACGAAAGCAGCAGCAATGCCGCTTCGGCGACGATCAAGATGCGTGCCCACCCGTAGCGTCTAAACCACAATGCCGCTGCCGCTGCCACCCCGACCAGCATGGTCACTATCACTATGGGAATGGCTTTGTCCAGCATCCCGTGCCAGAGAGAGGGTGCCTCCGAAGGAGACAGGATCAGGCCGAGCAGGCCAAAAGCGGCGGTCAGCGCGCCTGCAATCAGCCCCCGTCGACGAAACGCCTCTGCCAACTCCGTATTTCCCCTGCTGGTGGCCTCCACCGTCAGATAGATGGCCGAGATGGTCACACACAGCGTGAGCGCCATGGCTCCGATCGTCAGCGTAAACGGCGTGAGCCAGTCCGAGCCGGTATTCGTGACTACCTGGCTTGGGTTTTGAATGTGGATCACACCGCTGGCAATGGCTGCTGCCGCCAGGGCCAGGAAAAACGGGGTCATGGCACTGGCCACACTAAACGTGCGACTCAAAATCTTGACATTCCGGCTTGTTTGAATAATGCCATGCGTTTTAAAGACAAACGACGAGCCACGTAACACAATGCCGATCACCGCCAGCAGCAACGGGATAAAAAGCACCACATTAATGGCTGCGAATGCTGGCGGAAAGGCCGTGAAAAAGACCACCAGCAGGAAGATCAACCACACGTGATTGGATTCCCATACCGGGCCGATCGACTCGTCGATCAAGGCTTCCTGGCGTGCTCCGCTTTCTCCCACCGCAAACAACTCGAGCATACCAGCGCCGAAGTCGGCACCCCCAAAGATCGTGTAGATGAACAAGGCCAGCCACAGGATACTCAGCAGGACATCAGCTATGGTCATAGCGGCACCACCCTTTCCTTAGCGTTCCTGCGCGACAACGGTCGACTCTTCAGCCGGGTTGATCGCGGTGACCGCGGCCCAGTCCCTCTTCGGCAGCGGCTGACGCGCCAGGCGCAGGAGCAGCACAATCAGGATGAACGCCAGCAGCACATAGATGAGCGTAAAGATCGTGAACGTGATATTCATGTACGGGGCCGGGGTGACGGCGTTACTCGTCAGCAGGTAATTATAGATGACCCAGGGTTGCCGCCCCTCCTCGGTGACCACCCAGCCAAAGATGACTGCCAGGAAGCCCATCGGTCCGCACACGATAATTGCCCAGAGGAGCCAGCCGTATTCCGGCATGCGGCCCCGGCGCACGATGAAGAGGATCCAGAACACAGCGGCCACGAGCAGCATAAAGGTGCCAAACAGCACCATCAAATCAAAGGCCAGGTGGATGATCACAATCAAGGCATCGCTGGGTCGATCAGTGGCCGCCACGGTGTTGAGCCCGATGACGGTGGTATTGGGGCTGAAGCCCACCAGCAGGCTGAGGCCATCAGGAATGACCAGCCCATTGGTATACCAGCCTTGCTGTGGGACATTCGGAATCCCCATCAGGTGCAGTGGCACGTCATTGGAGGTGTTATAGACCGCTTCCATGGAGGCGAGTTTGATCGGCTGCTGCGTCTCCAGGCTACGCGCAATGGCATCGCCAGCAAACATCTGCAGGGGGATGGAAACTAACCCAACGGTCAAGCCGAGCAACAGGGCTTTGCGGTGATAGGCATCACGTTTGCCACGTAAGATGGCGATGGCATAGACCGTGGCCACCCCAAAGCCAATGCCAACAAAGGCGGCCAGCACCATATGCATAACTTCGTACGGCTGGCTGGGGTTGAAGATGGCCGCCCAGGTATTGATACCCGTGAGTTTGCCATTTTGGATTTCAAAGCCGGCGGGAGTATTCATCCAGGAGTTGACTGTGACGATGATGAAGGCGGCGAAAATGCCGGAGATCCAGATCGGAAACGAGCAGATCCAGTGCGCACGCGGCGAAAGGCGATCCCACCCGTAGAGGTAAATACCGATAAAGATGGCTTCCACGAAGAAGAAGATGCCCTCAATGGCAAAGAGGGGACCAACGATGGCTCCGGTATAGTTGATATAGGTCGGCCAGAGCAGGCCGAGTTCAAACGAAATCACCGTGCCGGAGACGGCGCCAATGATAAAGATCAACAGGACGGCTTTGGACCAGCGGCGCGCAAGCAGCATCCAGTCGGGGTCTTTATGCCACAGACCCAGCCCCTCGGCGATACAGAGCAAGAGTGGCATCCCGATGGCCAACACGACAAACACGATATGAAAGGCCAGTGAATTGCCCATCTGGACACGCGCAGCAATCAAATTCGACATACGTATTCCTCCTTGTCGAATAATTGGAGGTTTTTATCCAGTTACGTGCCTCCATACGTAAAAAACACCCGCTATCATTGCTAGTGTACTGTCATGGGTACGAATATTCAACACGCAAATACACCATTTTTGCTCACTTCCACAGGTAAAATCCAATCTTTCGAGTCACCACGGTAGTGTAAATACACTAGATGGGCCAGCCACATCATTAAATAGGCAAAACACACGGCGCTCAAAATTGGTGTGTTTTGAGGATGTGTTTCGCTCTTCAAACCAGTATACTAAGAATATACTATAAGCAGGGGGTTACTTTGTTCTCGCGAGGTAATGTGACCGTAAGGCAGCAAGAGTAGAGCTGAAGCAGGAAATACGCTGAGAAAGGTAGGAATAGCAAACATGGTACAATCTCAACCTCAGTCAGGAACCTATCTGCCAATTGAGGACCATGGGATCATCGGTGATCTACATACGGTCGCGCTGGTCGGCAAAAATGGCACGATTGACTGGTGCTGCATGCCCGCTTTTGATGCACCCAGCGTCTTTGGAGCTTTATTGGATGCTGAAAAAGGCGGCTTCTTCAGCATTGCACCACACGCCACGCCCGAGATGAGGCAAAATCAGTACTATCTCCCAGAGACCAATATCCTGATCACGCGCTTTTTCACGCTTGAGGGTGTCGGTGAGGTCACTGATTTCATGCCGATCCAA
>JBKPAZ010000256.1:0-5850 GCA_046726655.1 Chloroflexota bacterium | reverse complement strand
GATGCCATCTCGATTGTTGTGTAGCGATGCATTGTCTGCGGAAAGTCGTAAAAGGTCAAGGTTTTGTCTTCCTCTTCGGCTAAGCTTCGTACCGCTTCTGGGTAGAGTTGGCCATATTTGGCGAGTGCTCGCAGCTAGTTGGGTCAAAGCGCCCTGCTTGTCCGGCTGAGCCCAGATACCCAGCAGTTCGGTCTCGACCTCGCGACGCACGCGCCTGGGCACAGCGTTCAAGACATTGCGCTGTTTGTGCAACAGACAGCGCTGTCGCGGCGTGGCCGGGAACAACTCCCTCACGGCGGTCAGCAGTCCGTCATGACCATCGGTGACGATGAGATCTATCTGGGTGGCTCCGCGCCCGCGTAGGTCTTGCAGGCGACTTCCCCAGCCCTCTTTGCTCTCTCCAGCTTCCTCACAATACCAGGAAGATCTCCCACGCCATCCCCATTGCTATCGAGAAAACTGCGCGGGTAAATCTGATAAATCACGCCCGTTTGCCACCAGGAGTGCGTCTGTGTCATGGGATGGTTTGTTCCTCCTCTACCAGGGTGTTTCTGTAGTATATCATTTGCCCTTTCTCTGGGGACATTGAAACAGGGTGAAACACCCGGCGCATGGCCGCTTTTGGACATGCGCCGAATGAGAGGATTCTACTTTACCGCCGGGCTGTTGCTTCCATATCTTCTTGTATATGGCACACCATTACACAAGATTCGGGATGGCATCCTCTTACTTGCCTCGTGCGTTTATCAGATGTTATACTTCAAACGAAACAATACTCTGTCAACTTGTTTCAATGTAGGTTAAGCTATACTTTCTTGTTGACCCAATGACCGGCAATAATTGACAAATTTGATGTGATGAACGTCTATTCATATAGGGACACTGAATCAGCTACATTCTATTTGAAAGCTAGCCATGAGAGAGCAGCCTGGCCAAATTATGCAAGAAGAGAGTTTACCTCGTTTTGGTAACTATGACCTTGTGCGCCGCATCGATGTGGGTGGTATGGGCGAGGTATATCTCGCCCGCCAGCGCAGCGCTTTTGGCCGTGCAGTAGCAATCAAAATTATTCGTTCCGACCTTGTGCATGATATGACAGCCCGCGCCCGGTTCTTGCGAGAAGCTGAGGTCAGCGCTCATCTCAAACATGAACATATTTTGCCTTTGTTTGAGTTTGGTGAAGATCAGGGGCGACTTTTCCTTGTCACCCCCTATATCGAGGGTGGTACGCTAGCTCACTACTTTCAAAGTGGTCCTCTAGCACTTAGAGAAGTGTATCTTTTGTTTGTTCCCCTGGTCCAGGCTGTAGCATATATTCATCGACGAGGTGTAATCCATCGTGACCTCAAGCCAACCAATATCCTGCTTGATGAACAAGATGGGCAACTTTACGTACGTCTGATCGATTTCGGGATAGCATCCGTTCAGGGAAACACAGCCAGCCCTCCGTTGACAACAGCAGGCAATGAGTTAGGCACTATCGCATATATGGCTCCCGAACGCCTGTCCGGCGTTGCAGCCCCAAGCAATGATATTTTTTCGCTTGGAGTTATCCTGTATCAAATGCTCACCGGAAGCCTCCCGGTGGGTCAGGAAGCTCCTGATCTGCCTAAGCCGCTGGAATATGTTGTGCGCCGTTGCATAGCTAACCGTCCTGAAGATCGCTTTGCCACCGCAGAAGAGGTGTTGAAAAACTTCGAACGAGCCTACCAATTTCTCATTACCTCACCACAAGTTCCTTCACTTGTATCCCCGACCCTGGTGTCACCTGGCAATCCTTCTTCCAGCCATCTAAGCGCCGCTCTCAACAGGCCATCAAATGCTCTGATTGCCGATGACGTTGACACCTCCAAACAAGAGCTCGTGTCATTGCAACATTCCGGGTCTATACCTGTGGTTATGCCCGTACAATCGCAGAGCACGTTTAACCGCGAAGATTATAACGCGCCTACTACCTGGTTTGATCCTATAAAGCCGCAGGGAGAGCAACCTGCAGGTGGCAGTTCAAAGCCAGGGAAAACTCCTTCCAGCAAAGGGCGACGCAGTTTACTTCCTTTGCTTTCCGCCATCACGACTATCCTGTTACTGGCATTTGTTGGCATTGGGTACTATGCATACCTGGCAGTTACAGCCACTTCGGTAACCATCAACCTGAGTCCACAGACCCATGTCATCAGCCAGGTCTACACCATTAAAGTTGACCCCACCATTCAAACTTCGAATCTGGACACCAGGTCCATTCCTGCCAGGGCTTTCAGCATGACGGCACAACGTTCACTGACGGGGCCAACCACGGGGCGGGTGGATTGCGTACTTGGTGTCTTCGAGTGCCAGCGAGGGGTCAGTCAGGATGATGTGGATCGCCTGGTCAGCCGGATGCAACCAACCCTAGAGCATGAAATTACGCAAGAGTTGCAGCAAAAGATCACGAACGCCAGGGGCACGACAGTCGGTTCGATCAACTTCCAGATCGTCTCGATCACGCCCAATCCAGCGGTAGGAGACCCGGGCAAATCCGTGACTGTCAGGCTGCAAGAGCAGGGAAGCCTGGGCTATATTCTCACGAGCGATGTACAGCATATGGCGCAACAGTTAATAACCCGGCAAGCGCAACAGTACGGGCAGAACTATCTGCTCCGCACTTCGTCGATCACAACAGGGATGCCTGTTGTCGAAGGAGTCGATGGGTTTGGTATCCTCACCATCGAAATCGCTGCTGGTTGTATCGTCCAATACCAGTTCCCGCCATTGGAACTGCAAGCGATACAGGCTGGCCTGAAGAGCAGGACGCTGAAGGATGCAACCAATTACCTTGCGCATCAGCCGGGTGTTGACCAGAGGACGGTAAGTATTCATTTCACGAGAGGCAAGAGCGATACGCTTCCAGGTGACCCACAACAAATTAAGATTATCACTATTTACCCTGCCAGTCTGCCGTCTATTCAGTTGCAGAATGTACCGACTCCTACTATTACGCCATCAACGGATAGTGGCGCTGCTATTACACCAACCCCGGCGGATTCCTTATCGCCAACTCCAACATCAACCGAAAATTAGCGATTGCCATACAAAGTTAAAAAGGGCGGGCTATGCTTTCACACCCCTGCAAATACACGGAGGTCTGCCTTTGCAGAGGCGAAGCAAAGCCCACCCTGAACAAGGTTATTTGGGATTTGTTGCTCTGACTTAATTATATACCACACATTCCAATTTGTGTAGGGGCCTGATATCACAATTTCGCAACATGAAACGGCGCTATTGATTTAGAGCCCGCCTCGTGGTACGTTGTAAACAGGAAATTTGAGAGTATTTTGTCCTGAGTAGTAGTTGCTTGTGTCTTGCCTTCTCAAGTTTTGAAAAGCAGTAGACCTCTGTAAAGTCCTGTTATTTATGTACTAGCACAAAAGGAGACACCTTCGATGCAAACAATGGGCAGCGAAATCAAGGATGAAGTCTTTGTAGATGAGTATACAGGTGGACTGGTTGGTCCAAGTCTTGGCTTCGCAGCGACGATCAAGGACGGAGGACGCATCGCTTGTGTCGTTCCTCCTGGCTGCTGGGGACCAATGATCACACCTGATTTTCGTGGTGGCCATGAAGTAACACTCCCCGTAGCTGTGGAGGGAGCCAAAGTTGGTGATGCGCTCGCCATCACCATCGAGTCTATGCGCGTACTCTCACTGGCTACTGCCTCCGGTACGATGGTTACGAACAAGGCCGCGTTTGGCGATGACCCTTTCGTTGATAAGAAGTGTCCAGGCTGTGGAACTCCATGGCCTACTACTCGCGTGGAAGGAACCGGCGAGGACAGCATCCGCTGTACCAATTGCGGAGCGGTCGTTAAACCGTTTGGATTTGAAGAGGGATATACCATCGTTTTCGACCACAACAACATGGTTGGGTTAACGGTAGGTGAAGGCGCAGCGCATGACTTTGCGCAGCGCGCCAAAGAGGTGGCGGCCCTACCGCCAAATGCACGGCAGCACCCAATTCTCCTCTTTGAGCCACACACCATCCCCGGTACACTTGCGCGGCTACGCCCATTTATTGGCAACATCGGCACAACACCCAGCGTCGATCTGCCGGATTCGCATAACGCGGGAGACTTTGGCAACTTCCTGGTTGGAGCACACCATCCCTATGGCATGTCACTCGAAACCCTCAATCGCGCGAAGACCGACGCGCACCTTGATACGAACGAGGTTCGCGCTGGAGCAGTCCTTATCTGCCCGGTCAAGATTGACGGCGGCGGCGTCTACATCGGCGACTGCCACGCCAACCAGGGCGATGGTGAGCTGGGACTGCACACTACCGACATCACGGCTGAAGCGCGAGTGTGCGTCAATGTAATCAAGAATCTGCCGTTGGATGGCCCAATCCTGTTGCCTGTAGCTGAAGATCTGCCTTTTATTACACGGCCTTTCTCGAAAGAGGAACTGGCTGCAGGTGAGCAAATGGCGCAACGTTACCATGTCAAATTACAGCGCAATGTCGGACCTGTTCAGTTTATTGGTACGGGGCCAACCCTCAACGAGGCCACCGATAATGCCATCGAACGTGCAGCCACTGTGCTACAAATGACGAAGGCGGAAGTGCGCAATCGCTGCACCATCACCGGTTCGGTAGAGATTGGGCGTCTCCCCGGCGTTGTGCAATTGAACATGCTTGCGCCACTGGCGCAGCTCGATAAGATCGGTATAGGGTCGTACGTTCGACAGCAATACGGGCTGTGATTGAAAGTAGAGACGGCTGAGTTCATGCAGGTACATGTCGCACTCTATGGTGGGGCGCGTGTCGTTAGTGGCAAATCGGTTGTGGACCTCTCGGTTGACACACCGACTGTGACGCTAGCACAGATGCTTGAGAAGTTAATTGCTGGCTATCCGCTTGTGCGATCGTATCTGCTGGATGCGTCGGGTATGTTACAAACGTCTATCCGGGTGCTCATCAACAAGGAGCGCCCGGACCCTGATGCTACGCTTGAGACAGTGTTGCATGATGGAGATTGGGTTACTTTGCTTGTTGCTGTGGCTGGTGGGATGTCATTCCTCTTTTAGTTCTTTCCACAATTCCCGTACCGTCTTCGTAACAACCTGGTAGCCAAAACCTCTCCGTTGTAAAAAGGAGCCGAGGCGGTTGCGAAATGCCGTATAATCGATGTTTGGAGCGTTTGCCAGTGACATGGCTTTTTTACGGCCAGCGCGTAAGGCTCGCTCTTCGTCCTGTTCATCGTTAATCATTTCATCTACAACATCGCGTTCGACGCCTTTCATACGCAGTTCGTTCTTCAGTGCTCGCGCTCCACGTGGGCTGAAGTGCTCGCGCGACTCTATCCAGAACCCGGCAAAGGTACGGTCATTGACGAAGTCGAGTCGATCTAAACGTTCCAGCGCAGCCTCGATAATTTCAGGGGGAGTTTCTTTGCGGCGCAGGTAGCGGCGCACTTCTTCACGGCTACGAGGTCGATATGAGAGGTAGTTGAGCGCGCGATCTACAGCCTGTTGTTCTGCCTCTTCGCTTCTCAACTGCTCCAATTGATCGGACAAAAGTTCCTGCTCAAGTCGCAGTCCCATCTGTAGCACGATGGCTGCGTTGACGCCTAGCAGAAAACGACCATCAACATAGAGGTTGATGCGTTCAGGATTGTTCACCTGTGGTTCAAGAGCGGTAATTCGCATAGGGACACTATATCACCAGGCGGGTTAAGAGGCAATGCTATGCTGTTGGCATAATGAGGGGAGCTATCTGACAAACGTTTGGTAGAGAGGAGAGAAGTGGGAATTCATCCAACCTTCTGGCTGAATGAATGGGTAAGAAGATTCTAAATCAGGGTTTCGGCCATAGTCTCTG
>JBKPAZ010000255.1:0-3837 GCA_046726655.1 Chloroflexota bacterium | reverse complement strand
CGCGAGGCGCTCGTGGGAATCATTGACTCCTTCTTCCATCCCACTCTGGAGCGCGCCATCGCGGTCGGCGACCGACTGGAAAACCGATTGAGCAGTGAGCCTGGTTCTTCCTCCGGGCAATGCTTCTAAGGTGAGTGTTTCGAGACACACGTGTCCTGCTTCTGGGAGCCCTTCAAACTCAAAGGTGTCAATAATGCGCTCTGGCACGAGCACTTCGTGGTACACGCCACGAAACGCGAACTCATTGCCGCTTTGATCTTTGTGGATGTAGCGCCACCTGCCACCGCTCCTGGGCTCAAACGTCTCGAGCGTTATACTGAGCCTTCTTGGTCCAAGCCACTGGACGTAGAGCTCGGGATCGGTGAATGCTTGAAACACAAGCTCTCGCGGTGCATCGAATTCGCGTGTGATGACTATTTCTTGTTTCCCTGGTTCTGCCGTAATGGTTGTTTTGTTGGCGTTTGCCATTGGTTCTTTCTCTCCTTTCTTTCAACTGCGCGAGCTGGGCCGGTAATATACGCGCATCACCCCGGACGGGTACGTCTTCGCGCTGACCAACTCCAGGTTGATCCTGTCCGTGAAGACGCGTTGCCCATTGCCGATGGCAACCGGATGGACCATCAGCACGTACTCATCAATTAAACCCAGCCGCACAAACGTTTGCGCGGTGCGAATGCCGCCAGGCACTCCCAGGTCGCGGCCTGGCTGCTGCTTCATCTTTTTCACTGCTTCAACCAGATCCTGATCACTCTTCACCACGAGGAGTTCTGTATTCTCCCACTCAAGTTGTTCGGCCTTTCGCGAGAGAATGAGAGGGTGTAAGGTGTTAACTGCCTGCGCGATCGCACGTTCGGCCTTTGAGGCCGAAGGGTTGTTCGCGACGTTTAACCAGTAGGGGATCATCCCTGAAGCCGTCGGATAGCCAATAAAACCACGATCAATGCCTCGAAAGAAAGCAACAATGTCATCATTGAGTTCCTGATCTGGTGTCTGTACCATCCAGTCCAGCTCACCGTGCGGCCCGGCAAAGAAGCCGTCAAAGGTCATGGTCATGTTGAGAACAACTTTTCTCATGGTCTCCTCCCCATGTTTGTTCATCGTGTCACCTACTTTCTTGCTCGTCCTTCACGAGCTTCTGTTTTTCACGTTCGAGTACGGTATCTAGTGCAGAAAAGCGCTCTTCCCACCTCTGCCTCGTTTGCTGAACCCATGCTTCAAATTGAGACAGCGTCTGTGGATTGAGGCGGTAGATATGCATTTGTGCCCGTTTTTCCATCTCCACTAAGTGTGCCTCACGCAAGACTTTGAGATGTTGTGAGACCGCTTGTGGGCTGACAGGAAAGTGCTCGTAGAGAGCAGTAGCCGATAACTCACCACTGGTGGCGAGGAGTTCTAAAATGTTCCTTCTGGTAGGATCGGCAAGGGCACCAAACATATCCATACGATAGATTATAAAACATTTCCTTAATTAAGTCAATACTTGACCTCTCTTGATTGCCCCATAAACATTTTTTAGTGTCAAGCAAACGAGCAACATAAAGGGCAAGGATTCAGTCTACCCATGTCTGGTGAAGCCGTAAGATACGAGAAGTGTGGTGCGCATCCTGTATGGTATGATAGATAAGCAAGTGGGGAAGAGAGAGGCGCGAGCGCGCGATGGCGGACGAGATGATCGCTCTGCTGGATATGGCCTCATCTGCTCAAGCATTTGCCCCTCAGATGGCCGAGCGAGGATCAGGAAAAGAGGAATAGATGAAAGTACTGATTGCGGGCGCAACTGGCGCCTTGGGGGTACCCCTGGTGCGCGCTCTCATCGCGGGAGGGCACCAGGTTCTTGGCATCACACGAACCCCTGGAAAATCCAGTTTGCTGACCACTCTGGGTGCGCAGCCTATTGTCGTCGATATGATGGATCGCGAGGGTCTGCTGAGAGCCGTTGACGGACAGCAGGCCGATGCGGTTGTGCATGTGCTCACTGCCCTGCCGAAGAACGGCCCGATGCGACACCGCGATATGTACCAGACTGACGCGCTGCGCGATGTAGGGACCACGCATCTGCTGGCCGCAGCACGGGAAGTGGGCGCCCACAAGATTGTGGTCGAATCCATGCACGTTGGCTATGGCTTTGGCAACTGGGGGGAGACTGTGCTCACTGAGGAGCAGCCCTTCGCCCCGCCCGGACGCTCCCAGGAGCTGGAACGGCACCTGGCGGGCTTCCGCTCGATGGAGCAACAGATCTTCGAAGCAACGCGTGCCGGGTGGATTGAGGGCGTTTCGCTGCGCTATGGAGCGTTCTATGGACCGGACTCGACAGCTCCGCTCATCAAGCTGTTGCGCCGCCGCAGCCTGCCGCTGCCGGGAGGAGGACAGACTTTCATGTCCTGGATTTACATTGAGGATGCCGCCGCAGCCATAGTGGCTGCGCTCGAACGCGGGAGAGCGGGGCAGGGCTATAACATCGTGGACGACGAGCCAGTGCGATGGCATGACTTCATGACCGAGCTTGCCCGGGCAGTCGGTGCTCCGGCACCATGGTCCATTCCGCGCTGGGCGCTACGGCTAGCCGCTCCCTATGGGGAGATCTTCATGGCAGAGACCTCTATACGCGTCTCCAACGTCAGGGCCAAGGCCGAACTGAACTGGATGCCGAGTGTGCCAACCTATCGAGAAGGGGTCCAGAGGATTGCCCAGGCGTTAGGCGTTGTCGCCCCGAAGGATCCCGATCGCATTGAGGAGCGGGCGGAGTCGTAGGTAAGAGATGTTGTCAAAGGTGATCACACCTGTAAATCACAATTAGCTCAAATCCTGCAAAATTTCGTGGGCGGCCCGCTCGCCCTCCCTGGCTGCGCCTTCCATAAAGCCCTGGAACTCGACCGAGCAGTGTTCGCCCGCGAAGTGGACGGGGCCCTGGCGCACGCGCTCGTAGCCGCCGAAGCGGGTGCATTGTCCCACCTTCCAGCAGGAGTAGCTGCCAAGGAGATAGGGATCACCCATTGGGTAGCTCAACGCGGCTCTGCCGGTGTAGTGGGCGCTGATGCCGGGGAAGATGCGCTCCAATTGCTGCAGACAGGTGTGGGCGTAGCTCTGAACGATCGCCGATGCGCCGGCGGTGGAATAGGCCCCCGGTGGCGCATAAGCGGCTCCTCTATGACCGCTGGTATAATCAACAAGCAGCCCGTTTGAGCCTGTTTGACCCAGGGAAGCATCCCAGAGCGTCTGAATATCCAGGTCCGTGATGATGAAACCGCTGTTATCATGAGGCCAGGGGCCTTTCTGGTACCAGTAGAGCTGATCGAACTGCAAGAACAGCTTGGAGATCGTACCGTAGCCTAGCTGTTCGATGGCTATTTGCTTCAGGGGATCAAAACCGGCCTGCTGGTAATCGACGCGGCGCAATGCGGTGAAAGGCAGGGTGAGGATCGCGCGTTCGCATTGCACTTGCGATGTGCCACCGCCGGTGGCGAACGTCAGGGTGAGCGAATCGTAGCTCTTTCGTTCGATAGCTACCAGTTGATGGCGCAAGGAGATACACTCTTCCGGCAAAATGCTGGCTATAGCCAGCGGCAGTTGCTCGTTCCCACCCACGATTTTGCTGCTTCCTTGCAGCGGCCTGGGGGCGGTCGAACCCCTCGACAAGTCACGAGAACCGAACAAATAGAGCAGGTTGAGAGAACTCTGCTCGCGCGAATCCAGACCGTAGAAACCGGTACAGCCAGCATCCAGCAAATGACCCAACGGCCCATTGTGCCCACCCGCGACGTACTGTTCAATCCAATCATACACACTGAGATGGTCGAGCCTGTAGCCTGTCTCTGTATAGTGAGTGTGGGTGGTGGG
>JBKPAZ010000254.1:0-9520 GCA_046726655.1 Chloroflexota bacterium | reverse complement strand
ACTTGGAGGACAAGAAAAGGGGAAAATAGTCATGAAGAGTTTATTCTACATCTGATTCCAAAGCGTGAGGGCTTCCTCGATGGTTTGCAGCTCCTGGTCTGTGAGTTTCCAGTTGAGGCCACCAGGCATTGCCAAAGCTTCATGGGGACTACGGATGCCATTGATGGCTCCGGTCACAGCAGGTTGCCGTAGAACCCAGGCAATCGCGAGGTCGGCCATCGTTTTGTAGTGATCCTGAGCGATAGTCTGGAGCACACCTCGCAGCTCTTTGAGCCTGGAAAAGGCTGGCTCCTGAGCGTAGGGACGTCCGCGCCGGAAATCATTGGGATCAAGGCTCTCCAGGTTGAAACCGTCTGCTAAAAAGCCGCTGGCCAGTGGGGACCAGCACAGTACACCAATATCGTGCTGCTGGGAGAACGGCAAGACGTCGTGCTCAATTTCGCGGTTGAGCAGGTTATACTGGTGCTGAGTAGAGGTAATCGGGGCCACAGTCATTGCCCGTTGCATCAGTTCAATTGTGTGATTGGATAAGCCGCCATAGCGCACTTTACCTTCCAGGATAAGCGTTTGCATGGCAGTCCAGGACTCTTCGATAGGCGTGTTGGGATCAGGATCGTGGAACTGATAGAGGTCGATGTAGTCGGTTTGCAAATTGCGCAGGCTGGCTTCGACTTCGCGCCGGATGCTTGCAGGTGAGAGGTCTTCCCTCTCTTCACCCTGCTCATCTTGCAGCGTGCCGCACTTGGTAAAAATATAAACGTTGTCGTGCTTGCCTCGCACAGCTTTGCCAACGATCTGTTCGGCCCTTCCCCAACCATAGAAAGGAGCGGTATCAATCCAGTTGACACCCAGATCAAGAGCCGCTTCAATCGTGCGTATGGCCTCGCTTTCGTCCTGAGGCCCCCAGTAGATACGCCAACCGGGCGTTGAGCCAATGGGAGCCGTGCCGATGCCAACTCTGGTAATTTCCAGGTCGCTCTGGCCAAGTCTGCAGGTTTCTAACTTCATATGGCAACCTCCAACGGTTTGAATATGAGGAAAGTTAGGGTCTGGTGAGAGTTTACAGCATACGACAAGTCGCCACATCGTTCAATTGGCCAGGAATGCGGCTGAACTTCGGTACAGGGTGTTCTTCATGAACCCAAGCCTGGAAAATTTCCGGGATCGCCCTCGATCATCCGCAGGGAGCAAAGCTCCCTGCATTCCTATCCACCGAGAGAAACTCTGTGTGATTACTTAATGAAACAGTAGATTGAATAGAATAATTATGGCTGCCACAACAAGCAAAATATGAATAAATCCCTTCGTGATACGGAAGAGAAATCCCAGGAGCCACAGGACGAGGACAACAATGACAACTCCCCAAAGAATGGTATGAAGCATACTGGCTACTCCTTCTTCGATAAAATAATAACAAGGACGGCCTAAGAAACCGCTTCTTGAGTATATTCCTAATCTCCGCGATAATCAAGACAGAACAGCCCTTGACTTTTTCAGCAATCCACGTTACACTTATGACCAGATAACATTTGACTACATTAGCTTACTTGGTCATATAGTCATAAAATGAGAGGAAGGGTGAGATTGGCAAGTAAACGTACTGCGGCTAGCGCCACCCAGGAGGATCGATCCAGGAGACAAGAACGCGCAGACCGTATTCTGGATGCTGCTGCCGAATTGATCCTGCGTTGGGGCTATAAGAAAACAACGATTGATGATATAGCAAAACAGGCGGGGGTAGCGAAAGGGACAATCTACCTGCACTGGAAGACAAGAGAAGACCTGTTCATGGCCCTGATGACACGTGAAGGCTTGAAACTAACAGAAGATATGAAGCAGCGCATTGCAAATGATCCCGAAGGCGCAACGTTACGCGGCTTTGTAAAACAGTCTACACTCGCCTTAATGAGTAATCCTTTGGTGAAGGCTGTGTACATGAATGATACCGACATGTTGGGAGAATTGGCAAGCAGAGAGTACAACAGCGCAACGTATCCACAACGAATAGAAAACTATAAGAAGTACCTTGAATTCCTGCGCAGCCATGGCATGGTGAGTACTGATATTGGCATACGTGAGCAAACATATATACTCAGCGCAATCTGGATAGGATTTTTGCTCGTTGATCCCTGGATGCCAGAAGAGTTCAAATTTTCTGATGAAGAGATGGTAGAGATGCTAGCCAATACGGTGCAACGCGCGCTTGAACCGCGCAATGCTGTGGCTGGTAGCGCAAAAGACGCAGAATCATTGCAAGAAGTATCGAACGCTCTCAATCTGTATATTGATCAGGAAGTAGACGCAATAAAAGTTATGCAAAAGGAGTTGGAATCATGACCACTCGAGAGCCAGTAATCGTGATTGATAAACTTGAGAAATCATATGGCAAGATACGGGCGGTACGCGGCATTTCGATGAGCGTGCAGCGTGGTGAAATCTTTGGCTTCCTGGGACCGAATGGCGCTGGGAAGACCACGACGATTCGCTGCATGTTAGATGTCATTCGTCCTTCAGCAGGAACGATTCGCGTGTTGGGCATTGACGCGCAACGGAACAAACTTGCGCTGCACCGGTACATCGGCTACTTGCCGGGTGAAGTGCGCTTACCCGGGCAGATGACAGGTAAACAGGTAATCGACTACTTCTCGCGCTTGCAGGGACTCGAGCCGGTGCTGTTGAACGATTTGATAGCACGCTTTGACATTGAGGTGAAGCGGCCCTTGAAAAGTTACTCCAAAGGCATGCGCCAGAAGATCGGTATCGCACTGGCGTTCATGGGTGATCCAGATGTGCTAATCCTGGACGAGCCGACATCGGGCCTGGATCCATTGCTGCAAAAAACATTCCACGAATTGTTGCTGGAAGAGCAGGCACGGGGGAAGACCATCTTTATGAGTTCGCATATCATGAGCGATGTTGAAAAGGTGTGCCAGCGTGTCGCGGTCATTCGCAGTGGTGAACTTGTGACCATTGAGGAGGTAGACAAACTGAGGGAGAAGGCGGGTCAACGGGTGATAGTCGAGTTTGGCGAGACGGTGACAGCAGAAGAACTTGCCCGCATCCCGGGTGTGATTGATGTCACGAAGAACAATCGTGCCTACCATCTGAATATGGGTGGTAGTATGGACCCACTGATCAAGGCTTTCAGTCGTCACAAGGTCATAAGGATGCAAGCTGAAGAAGCACCACTTGAGGAAGTATTCTTGAAGTTTTATGAAGAGCCAGAAAAGGCAACCGCAAAGAAACAGTGAGAAGACTATAAGGAGATACAAATATGGCTACAACTACGATACCAAAGAGTATTCCGGTACCGAAGAAGCGGTCGCAAGGATTGACCGTTATGATCAGAACGATCATCAATGCGAGGACGCCGCTAGCGGCTGGCTGTTTCTACGGAGTATTGTTTGCCTTACTGTTGGCTGCAATTTACCCGGTCATACCCATAGCCAATCTGAGCGGATACCTGCAATCCAGCCTCTTATCAGGTATTATAGGCGGACATGTAAACAATCTTTCAAGCTTTACAGCTTTTCTGGGAATTGAGCTTTACAGTGCCTTCTACGGTTTGCTTTTCGGTGGTATCATGGCCTATATCGGTGGCGCAGCAATACCAGTAACAATAGAGAACGGTACGCTTGACCTTGCGCTGTCAAGACCTATCAGTCGCACGCGCTACTACCTGGAAAGCTGGGCAGCTGTGCTGATCTGCGGCGCTATTATCGGCTTGCTAACTGTCTTAGCAGTCTGGGTCGATACGCTGATTATTAAAGATGCTGGTATCGATTGGCAATGGCTGTGGATAACGCAATTTGTACAGTGGGCTTTCTTCTTCTTTGCAGCGGGCCTTGGTATGCTGCTAGGCTCGTTTATCAATGCCAGCCGTGCCGCAGGTGGTGCTGCCGTGGGCATCATTGCCCTGGGATACCTGATAAACACATTCGGCTCACTCTCTGACCAATTAAACTGGCTGCTCAAGATTGGACCGTTTTATTACGCACCTGCCATAGACCCGCTTGTCAACCATCAACTGACGTGGTGGTATCCCTGGGTGCTAGTGGTTGCTGGCCTGGTGTTGGGTATCGTTGGGCTGGTTGTGTTCAATAAACGGGATTTGCCGGCGGTATAAATCAGAGCAAGGTAAAATCACAATAGCATCACACTTGTTTTCTGGACTGTTAACTGACCCTGTTTTCCGTTGACAGCAAAACACCATCTATGGTATATTTTTGAATAGAAATAAACCGACGGTCGGTTTAAAAAGAGAGGAGTGATTATGGCACGCATCGTCAAAGAAGAAGTATACGCAGGGAAACGCAATGCCATTCTCGATGTAGCCCAACGACTCATCTATACCAAAGGTTATGAGCAGATGACAATCCAGGATATGCTCGATGACCTCCAGATTTCCAAAGGAGCGTTCTATCACTACTTCGACTCGAAGCAGGCGGTGCTGGAAGCAGTGGTCGAACGCTTGGGAGAAGAGGCGGTACAGCTCCTCCTGCCCATCGTACATGATCCGGTGCTGCCTGCCCTCGACAAATTCCAACGCTACTTAGACACACTTAACCGCTGGAAGGTCGGACAGAAAGCCTTTTTTCTCGCGCTGTTGCGTGTCTGGTTCACCGACGACAACGCCATTGTGCGCCAGAAACTGCGCGCAACCGCGATCCGGGAGATTGCACCTCTACTCACCGAGATTATCCGCCAGGGTATCCAGGAAGGCGTCATGACGACCACCTACCCAGATCAGGTAGGCGAAGTGATTGCGTCTCTGGCGCAGGACGCCGGAGAAACGATTGGCGTGCTGCTTCTCTCGTTTGATCCAGAGCGCGACGATATGCAGCGCGTAGAGCGCACCGTCGCCGTCTATACCGACGCGTTTGAGCGCATACTGGGAGTGCCTGCAGGTTCCTTGACTCTCATTGACGATCAAACACTGAAGGAGTGGTTTATCTCACCAATAGACAACGAAGTTGAAATGAAGTCGTAATGCGATTTTACGCCAGCCAAATCTGGCAAAGGGGAAAAACAAATGTCAGCAATTATTCAGACCAATCAACTCACTAAAAGCTACGGCAGGAGCCGGGGCATTATCGATGTGACTTTCGATATTCAGGAGGGCGAAGTCTTTGGCTTTCTAGGCCCTAATGGCGCGGGCAAAACCACCACCATGCGCACGCTGATGGGTCTGTTGCGTGCAAACAGTGGCAGCGCCACGATCGGCGGCCTGGATTGCTGGACGCAGTCCACCGAGGTCAAGAAGCTGGTCGGCTATCTGCCCGGCGAATTTGCCTTCGATCCAGGCCTGCGCGGCGCACAGATCATCGAATACCTGGGCCACCTGCGCGGCGGCGTAGACCAGACCTACCTGCGCCACTTGGTGGAGCGCCTGGGCCTGGATCCCAGCAAACGGTTCCGTGAATATTCGCACGGCAACAAACAGAAGCTGGGTCTGGTGCAGGCCTTCATGCATAAGCCACGCGTGTTCATCCTGGACGAACCCACCAGCGGGCTTGACCCGCTCAACCAGCAGGAATTCTACAAAATGGTAGACGAGGTGCGCGTTGAAGGACACACTGTCTTCCTCTCCTCGCACATTCTACCTGAGGTCGAGCACACCTGCGACCGCGTTGCGATTATCCGCGAGGGACGGCTGGTCAAAATCGATCATGTTTCCTCGCTCAAAGATATCCACCAGTATGATGTGGAGATCAGCTTCGCTGGCCCTGCCTCAGTGGAATGGTTCAAAAATGTCGCCGGTGTGGCAAAAGTGGCCCAAGGAGGGGATGAACACACCCTGCAATTGAACGTTCAGGGCGATTTAACGGAAATCATTCGAATCGCGGGCCAGCACGGCGCCACGAATATTACTACACACGAGCCGACGTTAGAAGAAGTCTTCCTGCGCTTCTATGAGCCGCAGCAGGAGTCTTCTGCGCTCGCCGGATAGGAGGTGTATGATGTTTCGCAGCATTTTGAGTAAATCGCTCAGAGATTACCGGGTACCGATGCTGGCCTGGGGCATCGGACTGGCTGTATTCATGGCCGCCGTTGTAGCCACGGCCACGCCGGCGGTGGTGACAGCCTTTATCAGCTTCGCGCGCATCGTCAGCTTTCTCGGCGATCCCTACGCAATGAATACCCCCGAGGGGTATATCACCTTTCGCTACATGGCAACCACCTGGCCGCTCTTACTCAGCATCTGGCCCATCCTGGCCGGTGCCCGCCTGGTGCGCGGGGAAGAGGAACGCGGCACCATGGATGTGCTGCTCGCTACGTCACAGGCACGCACCCGCCTGCTGCTGGAGAAGGTCGGCGCACTCGTGATCGCGGTGCTCGTGATCGCGGTGCTGTTCGCGCTGGGGGTCGTTGCCGGCGAAGCCGCTCTTGGCGGTGGGC
This sequence comes from Chloroflexota bacterium, assembly GCA_046726655.1. Lineage (GTDB taxonomy): Bacteria > Chloroflexota > Ktedonobacteria > Ktedonobacterales > Ktedonobacteraceae > DATMNR01. The sequence continues at coordinate 3,121 of JBKPAZ010000254.1, read as the reverse complement.
ACGTCGATTTTGTCAGGGCGCTGTTGGCGGGGCTGAACCTGAGCTTGCTCGCCTTCTTCTTTGGTATGGTGGCGCTGCTCATCTCCCAATTGACTGCCAGCCGCCGCGCGGCAGCAGGCTGGGCAAGCGGCCTGCTGATCCTGTCCGTGCTCCTGGAAATGACTGGACGGGAAGTGAGTGGCAGTTGGCTGCCATACCTCTCGCCGTTCTATTATTACAATCTCAACCGCCCGCTCCTTGCCAGTTTCCCTGACCAACCCCTGGCGGCGCTGGTTCCGCTGGGTCTCGCCGTGCTTTGCCTGGTGGGAAGTGTCATCCTGTTCGCCAGGCGCGATATTGGCAGGCCGGCGTTTGAGTCACAGCGCGAGAGAGTAGGCGGTACACAACCGGCCATGCGCAGCCTGAGTCGCGCCGAGCGCCAGGTCTCCACGCGCGCCGTCAGCTTGCACACACTCTTCGCAGAGGGCTGGTCTGCTTTCTGGTGGCTGCTCGGCATTGTGGCCTTTTGTGCCGCTTTGCTGTTTGTGACTCCCGGCTTCCAGAAGGCCTTCAACCAGGTATTGCAGCAGACCCCCTGGCTGGTAAAGTACTTGTTCGACACACCCACCGACACCAATGCCGCGTTGCTGGGCACCATGGTCTTTGCGTTCGTGCCTGCGCTGGTCGTGATCCTTGCGCTGACCCTGGCCTTGAAGTGGCCCTCGGACCTGGAAAACGGGCGGCTGGAACTGATTTTCAGCACCCCGCAATCGCGACCAAGGGTTCTGCTGGAACGCTTCGGCGCGAATGTGCTGGTGGTTCTGCTGGCTTCTGTCCTGACCTGGCTCGCTCTCATCATTGGGGCGCAGATCATCAACCTGAACGTCGACCAGGGCAGGCTGCTCGCTGCCAGCTTCGCTATGCTCCCGCCAGCGTTGATTACGATGGGCCTGGTCTATGCGCTGGCCGGACGCCTGCGCTATGGTGCCGTGCTGGGCATCGCGACCGCGTATCTCGTCCTGTCCTACCTGCAAGAATCGCTCGAAGGGAATATCCAGTTTCCTGGCTGGCTCATGTCGCTCTCCATTTTCCACCTGTACGGCAACCCGGTTTTCCTCGGCATGAATTGGACCAACTTCCTGGGCATGACCGCTGTGGCCATTGCGCTATTGATCATCGGTCTCGTCCAATTCAGATATGTCGACGTTGAAGTGGGATAAGCACGCTTTTTTATAGATGTTTTGACCCGATCATCCTCAATGGATGCAAAACACGATTTGCTCAAGCGAGGCGGTTTTTGCGGCTTGCCATTCTACAACAATCGGCATGGCAGTCCAGCCAGCCCCACCAGCAGCAGCCTTCACCGACCTCGCTTCTACCGTTTTGTTTCTGGAAAGGGTGATGGGGAGGAGAGCAGGGGGAGCGTAAACCAGAACCGTGCTCCTTTCCCTGGGGTGCTCTCCACGCCTACCTGTCCCTGCTGTCTGCTAATCAGTTGCTGGCAGATGTAGAGGCCTAGCCCCAGGCCCCTTTTCCACCCGCTCTGAACAGGGGTGCGGGATGCCTGGTAAAACCGCTGCCAGATGTGCGCTTGCTGCTCAGCAGAGAGGCCCGGTCCATGATCGGCTACCCAGACCCGAACGGCCTCTGCCTCCAGGGCCATGCCGACCTGCACCGACTCGGTGGCCGGGGAAAATTTGAGGGCATTGGTCAGATAGTTGCTGAGCACCTGCTGGAGGCGATCCCGATCCGCGTAGACGAGGATGGGATCTTGGTCGGGCAGGTCCAACGTGATAAGGCGGGCAGGATGAGCAGCCTGATGATCCTGGACGGTTTCATAAACCAGCCCGACCAGATTACAGACCGCCAGGTGCAACTCCATCTTGTCTTCCTGGAGGTGGGAGAGATCCAGCAAATCATTGATCAGTCGCTGCTGGACCCGCAAGGGTTGTTGACTGCGACCCAGCATGGTCAGTACATCTTCCAGCATCCGTTGCTGCCCTTCTTCAAGTTGCTCTGCCTGACTCAGCAGTCGGGTCAGCAGACGCTGGGCAAGCTGAATATTGCCTTGCAGGGCCGTTAGCGGGTTCTTGAGCTCATGGGTGACCAGACTCACGAAAGCTTCGCGCTGCTCTTCGAGTTCTTTGCGCTTGCTGATATCACGGGCAATCGCCGATGCCCCGATAATGATACCGCTGCTATCCTTGATAGGGGAAACGGTCACGGAAACGCTCAACAGGCTCCCGTCCCTGCGCACGCGTGTCGTCTCGTAGTGGTCTACACGCTCTCCCCGGCGAATGCGCTCCATAATCTGACTAAACTCATCGGAACTATCCGGCGGGAAGAGGAGGGTGACCGGCTGCCCCACGATTTCCTGGGCGCTATAGCCGTACATGCGTTCTGCTGCGTCATTCCAACTGATGATTATGCCGTCCAGATCTTTACTCAGAATGGCATCCTCGGAAGAGGAGACAATCGCGGCCAGGTGAAGACCCGCTTCCTCTGCCCTCCTGCGGTCGGTGATGTCGCGGAGGTTGCACTGAAGGATTTGGTGTCCATTGGCCTGAAACAGGGTACTCACCCACTCGACGTAGCAAGGAGAGCCGTTGGCGGTGGCTAGCTCAATCCTCTCATACCGCAGCACCCGCTCCTGCTGCACCTGTCGTAAAAACCTTTGCTGGGTTGACTGGTCTGGCAGCAGTCCCACCTGCCAGAGTTCCCGATCCACCATCTGCTCGCGGGTGGAGCCTAAGAGGTGGAGCAGAGAGGGATTGATGTCGGTGATGAGGCCACTATGTGGATTGACCATCAGAATGCCATCAGTGGAGGTTTCAAACAGGCGGCGGTAGCAGTTCTCTGAGATGCGCAGGCGTTCCTCCGCTACCTTGCGTTCGGCGATCTCAGCTTCCAGGGCGAGGGCTTTCTGTTGCAAGAGAGTAACGGCACGCAAGCGTTCCTCCGGGCTGGCAAGGAGGATATAGCTCTCATCAGGGATGACCTGTGCGTGCTGCCGGCAAATCTCGGTGAATTGCTCCCCGTATCCTTCTCCTGCAAAGCCGTGTATCGGATAGGCGCAGAAGAGCGAAAAGGAATGGGTGCTCTGATGCAGCTCGTTCCAGAGGGCTTCCAGGCGGATGGCAGC
>JBKPAZ010000253.1:0-21175 GCA_046726655.1 Chloroflexota bacterium | reverse complement strand
GGTGTGGTCTATGTCGGCTCCAACGATGATAATCTTTATGCTATTAATAGCTCTAATGGCTCGAAGGTCTGGTCATTCCCTACAAAAGGCGCTGTGAATTCCTCTCCTGCAGTAGGCACTAACCTCGTGTATGTCGGCTCGGCAGACAAGAATGTGTACGCCATCAATCTCACCACGGGGAAGCAAGCCTGGTCTTACGCCACTGGAGGACAGATCCTGTCCTCACCTGCACTAGCCTACGGCTTCGTCTACATTGGCTCAACCGATAACAGCCTCTATGCCATCAATGCCATCAGTGGATTGAAAAGATGGTCGGTTGCAACTGGCGCTCCCATCGAATACTCCACACCGTCAGTAGCAGATGATATGGTCTTTATTGGCTCAACTGATACGAAGATCTATGCGTTCGATTTCAAGGCGGGCGGCACGCCGCTGTGGTCATACACGACAGGGAATTTCATCGAGTCCTCGCCAATGGTCGTCAATGGTGCTATCGTGTTTAGCTCCGAGGATGGGAAGATATATAATGAACATACTCATCTCGGATGATATTTGGTAGAGAATATGGCTCATTTTTCCCGTGCCCAGACATTTTAAGAACACGAAACCTTGACAATGATACGCAGCGCGAGGTTGCCAGGCGGCCGAGCAGGTACGGCTGGCAGCCTTGCGCTATTTTTGGGATGAGGCTATGCATGTACGCACCCAACACCTCTGATTACGAGCTCATCTGGCTCGTCCCCAACGTCATTCTCGGTGAGTGTCTCAACACCGGCGCGTTGCTCTTTTATCCCTCAGCATCCTCTATGCTTCAAGCAGCCTTTTTAATCTTTGCCTGGTTTTCCCACCCTCTTCACGCCCGGCAGATCCAAACTCCTTTTGTTCTACAAAGATCTCATGAAGCACACGACCATCAAACTCACCTGGGAGCGACAGACCCATACTATGTATCACTGTTGGGACAATATCATATATCTCCGCAGGGGATGCTTGCAAGCCTGGCTTAATATTATTGCCGTAGGCATACAGTACACCGTCTTTCTGGTGTGTCCCTTGCGTGGAGTTGATATCATCCCACAGGCGCTTATTACCAAGTCGCATACGGAATGTAATACCATTAGAGGGTAAAAGTAGCAAATGTGGCTCGCGGGGAGCATAGGGCCCTTTACCGTATACTTCGGTAGTGTAGAGGGCTTCTATAAGTGGTTTGCCTGTACGTGGATCAATCTGGCTCCGCAGATCGGCACATAATTCGGTTATGCACTGCACATCCAGGTCTTCGCGTAAAAATATATCAGCGTATCCCCCACCGAAGCCTGAAAGTGACGGGACATTGGCCTGCGTTCTTGTCCAGTCAATCTCGGTCAAGATCGGCTGGTACACGTCGAACTGTTGCTCTTCCAGCACTTCTATGCCGGTCTTTTTCAAGGTCTGACTGGCTTTACGTGCCAATGAGAACAGACCCAGCCGCTTTAATAGATATTTCAGATTGGCGTTGCGCGCTGACTGGCCTCGTTGCACACTGGCATCGAGGTGCAATAATCCCTTGCTGTACAGGTACTCGTTGATATCAAAGATGCGTTTCGCACCCTGAAAACCGTGATCGGAAACCACGAAGAGCGTATCTTCAGGCGCCAATTGTTCCAATACAAACCCCAGACCAGCGTCCAGCAGACGAAAATATTCCGTTGCCTTTGTGTCCATTGCCAGAATATCTTCCCAGAGCGGATGCTGTATACGGTCAGCGCCGACGAAGACAAGGTAACAAAAGTCCCAGGGCTTCTCCTGCATCAGGTAGCGCATTAGCTTGATACGCTGTTCTGTCATGTTGATGGTGGCATCGAGCAAGGGTTCGATAGCGAGCATATCGTTGTGTTCCAGGTCGATTTTGTAACCGGGCACAGCACGGTACAACTCCTCTTTAAAGGAAAGTGGATAAGTAAAATTGAACTCGCTGCTCGGCGTCAGATAGCCGCTTATCATGATGCCATTGACGATCTCCGGTGGGTAGGTGACGGGCACATTAATGATCAGCACCCGCTTGCCGTATTCGCTGAGAATATTCCAGATGGCCTTACTCCCCTTACGGTGTGTCTGTATATGCGTCTGACGTGGAGTATTCGGATCTGGCTGCTCTTCGTACTCCCAAAAGTCATACACACCATGCGAGGCAGGCTTCATGCCCGTTGAGATAGAGGTCCAGGCTGCAGGCGTAAGCGGCGGATACTTTGACTCGAGGATCCCCTCACTGCCTGCGTCTCTCAGTTTTTGGAAGTTTGGTAGTGCACCTCGTTGCATCAATGGATGCAGCACGCGAAAGGATAAACCATCAACACCAAAGAGTACTGTACGCATTCATCTCCTCAATTTCACCTTTTTAAACGTGCTGGCCCGGTTGCTCTGTTGAGACCTTTCCCAGGCACTTGTACAAGCGCTCCGACAGGGCATCCAACTGCTCAGTTGTGTTGATGAGGTGCGTGCCAGGAATCACATACACCTGTTCCTCTTTGACTCTGGGCATTTTACGCCCCCAGGTTTCACGGAAAAGTTCTTCGCTCGACCAGATAAAGGTAATCTTGCCGGGATACTCTCCAGGCGCGTAACCTGAAGCTACCCATCTATAGATACCGGGCCATTCTTGGCGCAGTGTCTCGACGGTAGGTAAAAGGGCACGAATCTTCTGAAGGAAGGTATGATTCTGATCCTGTCCCGGTACAAACGTTTGCGCTTCGATCCTTGCTATGCCTTCAGAGTCTTGCAAACCATTGCGATAGTCCGGGAAGCGCAGGAACTTGTAGATGTGGCGCAGGCGTAAGAACCAGTTAAGCTGTCTATCTTCTCCGACGTGAAACATGCTACAAAAACGCGAGAGTCGGCTGCGTAGCGTGTTATGAGGAGGTGAAGCCGGATCGACCAGCACCAGTAGATCGACGACTTGTCCCGCCGCACACAGTTGGCACGCCATTTCATAAGCCATCAGTCCACCGTTGCAAAAGCCTCCCAGCATGTATGGGCCTTCCGGTTGAACAGATCGTAATGCTTCCAGGTGAGATGCTGCGATCACCTCAAACGTGGGTGGAACCCGCAGACCTGTAAATCTGTATGGTTCTACAACATAGAATGGTTGCTCTTTCCCCAGGCCGTGCGCCAGCGTGAAGCAGTAGAAAGCCTCTCCCATATAATCCCCATGCAGGTAGAAAAAAGGCCGTCTGGATTCCTGTCCAGTCTGCACTGTCAATACAACCGCTCGTGAGCTTGCTTCAGCTTGCTGTAGGAGCGCCTGCGCTAACTGTTCAATCGTTGGTCGAGCAAACAGTGTAGACAGAGAAATCTTCTTGCCAAAGGTTTGCTCAATGCGATTGACGAGACGAGCCGCCAGTAAAGAATGCCCACCGAGATAGAAAAAGTTGTCCTGTATGCCAATAGGCCGTATGTTCAACAGCTCTTCCCAGATGAGCACCAACTGATGATGGATCATCAACCTTGCAGCAACATATCTTTCCCCTGCTATGTGCAGATTGCTATCAGGTACCGGCAGGGCCTCTCGATCTAGCTTCCCATTGACAGTCAATGGTAACGCATTCAACAGTATGAAATCTGAGGGTATCATGTATTCTGGCAATCGTTCTTTCAGGAAGTGGTGCAGATCTTCTATTGTTACTCCCAGCTCCTTGAAAAGCACGACATATGCCACCAGCGAATTCTCACCACGCTCGTTTTGATGAACCAGCACTAGCGCTTCACGCACCGCACTATGTTGTCCCAGTACTATCTCGATTTCGCCTGGCTCGATGCGGTTGCCGCGAATCTTCACCTGCTGGTCGAGACGCCCCAGAAATTCAATCGTGCCATCTGCAAGATAGCGTACCAGGTCTCCTGTCTTATAAAGGCAAGCATGTGGCTGATCACTGAAGGGATGGGGGATAAATTTTTCCCGGGTAAGTTCAGGGCGATTGTAGTAGCCACGAGCAAGACCCGCACCTCCAATATGTAATTCTCCAGGTATGCCAATAGGTACTGGCTTTAAATGCTTGTCCAGGATATAGACCTGGGTATTGCCGATAGGTCGCCCGATAGGTATGCAACGCAGGTTTTCGCTCAACCTGTCGGGAATGGAATAGCAGCAGGTAAAGGTTGTACTTTCTGTAGGTCCGTATCCATTGATCAGTTCAGTTCCTGGCAGTAGTCGTAATGCACGACGTATATGCCCGACCGAGAGTGCTTCACCGCCAGTTAGTAATTGATCGATACCTAGCAACTCTTCAGGCGCGTCATCGATAATAGCATTGAAGAGCGAGGCTGTTAACCAGAGTGTGGTCACGCTATGCTTACGTATGAGCATACCGATGCTTTTCGGAGTAGGAATACGTTCCGGATAGAGTATACAGCGTGCGCCATGGAGCAATGAACCCCATACCTCGAAAGTCGAGGCATCAAAAGAAATTGGGGCCATATGTAAGAAGGTACGTGTTTCATCAAGGTAAGCGTAGTCTACACCGAATAGAAGGCGGTTGATGTTGAAGTGGCGTATCTCTACACCCTTTGATCTTCCTGTCGACCCTGATGTATACATCACATAGGCCAGATTATCGGCTCGCGTTTCGCTTACTGGGTTCTCAACCGACTCCTGGTCAATGGCCGTCCAGCTTGTATCCAGGCAGATCACTTCGAGTCCCCGAGTTGGTAGCATATCAAGCAGAGCTGGTTGTGTTAGCAGAACGACAGCTTGTGTGTCCTGGAGCATGAAAGCCAGTCTTTCACGGGGATATGATGGATCCAAAGGTACATAGGCCCCTCCCGCCTTGAGAATGCCCAGGAGGCCGGCGACCATTTCCAGTGAACGGTCCATGCACAGCCCTACACACATCTCTGTTCCCACACCCAGCCGTTGTAAGCGATGAGCAAGCTGGTTGGCCCGTATATTGAGTTCCCGGTAGGTCATAGTTTGATTTTCAAAGACCAATGCTATCGCCTCTGGCCTGCGCTGCACCTGATCTTCGAAAAGCCAGTGTACACATTTCTCTGCTGGATAGGCTGTCTGAGTAGCGTTCCATTCCCCTAGCAACTGTTGTTGTTCGTTTTCCATTAGAATAGGCAGGTCCGAGATATGCTGTGCAGGGTCCTGAATAATGGCTTCAAGTAACGTTTGCCAGTGTCCCACCATTCGGACAATTGTGCCATCGTCAAACAGATCGGTGCTATACTCGAAACGCCCAAGCAATCCCTCTTCTCGGTCCTCAAGGATAAGCGAAAGGTCAAACTTGGAGGTGTGGGTGTTGACGTCCAAATGGGTCAATGTCCATCCACTGGGAAGGATAGGTATAGGTGGTTCAAGCATCAATAAAACCTGGAACAATGGATTCTGCCCTGCTCCTCGTTCCGGCTGCAATTCCTTGACCACATACTCGAAAGGCACATCCTGGTAGGTCTGTGCATCAATCGTCATCTCCCGCAACCTGGCAAGCAATTCTCGTACACCTGGATTCCCTGACAGGTCTGTGCGCATGGCCAGGGTATTAATGAAAATACCCATGAGTTTCTGCAACTCTGGTTGATTGCGGCCTGCGGTAGCCGTGCCGATCAGTATATCTTCCTGTGAGGTATAGCGGTAGAGCAGCATACTGAATGCAGCCAGCAAGGTAACATACAGGGAGCAGCCCTCATACTGACTAAATGCTTTGAGTTCATCAGTCAAGCGCCTGGATAGCGTGAACGATTGTATCGAACCTTGATAAGTTGGTACTATAGGGTGTGGATGATCTGTGGGTAACTCCAGGGTTGTGGGAGCGCCTGCAAGTTGTCGCTTCCAGTAGGCCAATTGTTCGGTGAGTTTGTCTCCTTGCAGCCAGTTTCGTTGCCATACAGCATAATCGGTATACTGGATGGGAAGTGGTGGTAATGGTGATGGCTGCTCGCTGGTACACGCTTCATAAAGAGCGCGTAGCTCGGGCAGAAATACCTGGTAAACAGTGAAGCCATCGAAGATGATATGGTGCAATACGATGAACAGGCGATGATCCGTATCGTTCAAACGTACAAGCGTGACACGTAGCAAAGGTAGCTGTGTAAGATCGAATGGCAAGAGTGCCTCTTCAGTCGCCAGGCGCAACGCTTCGGCTTCACGTTCACTTTCTGGCAGGTGCTGCAGGTCTACAACAGGGAGCTCAAATGTCAAGGATGGGTGAATGACCTGTACAGGTTGCCCATCTACCAGTGAGAAACTGCTGCGCCAGGCCTCATGACGCTGTATCAATTCATTAAAGCTCTGTTCGAGTGCAGCTACATCGAGGGGACCGGGCAAACGGACGGTGACACTTTCGTTGTAGACAGGAATATCCGGTATCAGGTGCGCCAACAACCACAACTGCTGCTGCCCAAAGGAGAGAGGTATGCTTTCGCCTGGTGAACGATGGGAAATGGAGGCTGTGCTCGTAATTTGCGTACGTTCCCCACGTAAATATTTTTCAAGAAGCGCTTGCCTGGCCTCAGACAGTTGGGGTGTATTTGCCATTCATTTATTCCCATTCATAGCAGCGGTTCCATAAGCAGTCATGTATTTTCATAACCTGGGAAGGACTGTTGATTCAAAGGTAACGGGTAAGGCCGTCAGGCCGCGCAGGCCAAGGTTCTTGCGCCAGGTAATCGGCCCGGGCTGCAATTGCAGATCAGTCATGCGACTCAACACTGCCGCAAATACCGTCTGGCCTTCGATTCTTGCCAGCGGTGCGCCAAAACAGAAATGACTGGCCCAGGCGAAGGCTACATGGCGATTTTCCTTTCGACCGATGTCCAGCTTGTCAGGGTCAGGGAAGCGCTCCGGGTCACGGTTGGCTGCTCCCATGACGGCAATCACTGCCTGCCGCTTGTTGATCATCTTGCCTCCCAGTATCCCATCATCAGGAGCCAGGCGTGCCGTGTGCTGGCTAGGACTCTCATAGCGTAATAGTTCTTCGACTGCCGCAGGAATCTGTGACAGGTCAGAACGCAATTTCTCCAACTGATTGGGATTGCGCAGCAGCGAGAGCATACCATTGCCGATCAGGTTGGTGGTCGTCTCCTGGCCTCCTACCATCGTTACAATGGTATTGGCAATCACTTCCTCTTCTGAGAAACGATCCCCATCAATCTCGGTTGTCAAAAACGCGCTGATCAGACCATCACGAGGATGTTGTCGCTGTTCGCGAATAGCAGAGCGGAAATAGGCTACCATCTCTTCCAGGCTTTTAATCACCTGTGAAGCACGATCAGGATTATGCTGGAAGTTGCCGAGTACCTGCGCGAAATCACCTGACCAGGCCGTCAACTGCTGCCAATCGGCTGTTGGAACGCCTAGCATTTCGGCTGTCACAATAGCAGGCAAAGGATAGGCCAGGTCCGCGATCACATCCATCCTCCCTTTATCCTGTACAACATCCAACAAACTATTGGTTATATCGTGAATATGCGCACGTAGTGCTTCTACTCTACGCGGGGTAAATGCTTTGGAGGCCAGGCTTCGCACACGACCATGCGCTGGTGCATCTAAGAAGAGCATCTGGCGAACCATCACCTGTGCCAGAGGAGTTAGAGCGGACAGACCGAGCGACTCTAACTGTTCCGGGGTAGGTGTGCGATTGGCAAGGAAACGTTGAAATACAGTGATGACATCAGCGTAGCGGGTAACGACCCATGCATGCAGGTACGGATCCCAGTGAACTGGATCCTCACTGCGCAGACGGTGATACAAAGGGTAAGGGTTGGCAAGGACTTCGGGGTCCAGCAAATGATAGAGGCTTAACGCAGGTTCTGCCTGACGTGCCGGTAGCGATGCCCCTTTTTGTATGCCCATGAATGTTTCTCCATATTCCAGGCTAACAAGTAACTTGAAAACCTACTACCTTATTGCAACAGGCCTAGAACCTCCTCGTCGCTCATTGCTTCGAGCTTTTCGAGAATACCTTGTTCGATTTCGGCGGATAATAGACGAACAGTCGGCGCATTGAAGATGGTACGCAAAGGCATCTCAACGCCAAATGCTTCTATGAGGCGCATAATTACCTGCGTCCCTAACAGGGAATGTCCGCCAAGCATAAAGAAATTCTCGTCTATGCCGATCTGCTCCACGCCCAGCAGCGAGGCAACAATTTCGGCCACACGCTTTTCAGTGGGTGTAATCGGTAGAGCGGTGATGGTATCCCGTAAGGTGTTGGTTGCATCAGGCACTGGTAGAGCTGCCCGGTCAATCTTGCCATTGGGATTCACAGGTAGCTCTTCCAGGAGCACGAAGATGGTCGGGATCATATAGTCGGGCAGGGACTCCGCGAGCGCATTGTGTAAATCGCTGGCCGTAACCTCTTCCCCTGGTGTGAGCATCACGTAGGCTACCAGGTGTTTCTCGCCCGGCTTGTCTTCACGAGCTAACACGACGCTTGTTTGGATAGCAGGATGTCTGTCCAGAGCTGCCATAATCTCGTCCGGCTCGATACGATAGCCCCGGATTTTGATCTGGTGATCGGCTCGGCCGATAAAGGAGATCTGTCCGTCAGGCAGGCAGCAGGCCAGGTCCCCAGTTTTATAGAGACGAGCGTTTGGATCGTCGCTGAAAGGGTGAGGAATGAACCTTTCCCTCGTCAATTCAGGACGATTGAGGTAACCAAGCGCAAGGCCAGCACCCCCAATATACACTTCCCCCGGAGCACCTACCGGTATCTGTTGGAAGTGCTCATCCAGAATATAAATCTGTGTATTATCAATTGGACGGCCTATTGTTGGTAGCGTTTCTGCCTGTTCAGTTGGTAGTATCCGACCGCTGGTTGCGACAACGGTTGCCTCGGTCGGGCCATAGTTGTTAATCAGTGCGAAAGGCAAATCCGGTGATGGATAGACGTGAAGGGTATCAGCGCCTGTCAGGAGGAGGCGCAGCGAAGTCGTTGCAGGCCAGTCTAACTGCAACAAGCGCTCTGCCAGTACGGTGGGCAGGAAGGTAATTGTGATTTTCTGCTTGACTAACCAGTCACGTACCAGCACGTCTGAGAGCCTGGTATCTTCCTCAATCAGGTGTACGCTCGCTCCGCAAGTGAGGTATGGCCATAGTTCCCAGCCAGTAGCATCGAAGCCGAGACTGGCAATCTGCGTTGCATGGTCAGATGAGGTTACATCAAAGGCTCGCTGGTGCCAGAAGATCAGGTTAAGCAGACTGGCGTGCGTAATCTGAACCCCTTTAGGCTGGCCTGTTGAGCCTGATGTGTAGATGACATAGGCCAGATCATTAGCGGTAAAATTAGTGGGAGGATCATCTACGCTTTGTTGGTTCAACAGTGATTTATCGGTATCCAGGCAGATCATCTTTGTTTGCGCTGGATCTAAGCGTGCTGCCATGCGCGGTTGTGTTAGCAGTATCGGAACCCGGGCGTCTTGCAGCATGAAGGAAAGGCGCTCGGTGGGATAATTAGGATCTAGTGGAACATATGCGGCCCCGGCTTTGAGAATACCTAGCAGCCCTACCACCATATCCAGGGACCGTTCTACATATAAACCAATCAGCGTACCTGCTCGTGCTCCTAGTGTTTGTAAATAGCGGCCCAACTGGTTAGCCTGTCTATTCAGTTCCCTGTAGCTCATTGTTTGTTTACCTGATATAAGCGCTAAAGCTTCAGGTGTCATTGCTGCCTGTCTCGCTACCAGTTGTGGGATACAGGCATTCAGGTGAAAGTCATGCTGAGTCATATTCCATACTGCCGGTGGATGGCAGTCTTCTTGCACATCCCCATCAATATGTCCCAATTGCGCTACGTTTCCTATATTAGCGGCCATAAAACATTCCCTGCAATCTGTTACTACATATAACAATAGATATTAAATGTGTCAGGAAGTATAGTAATGTAGCCATTATTGCTTGTTCACCATAATGCTTTTACAATGGTAACATAGTTACATCTATCATACGGATTATGAAGAGGTTAAGAGTTGGTTGTGGATAAGTTTATGTGGTTAAGAAATGCTTGATCGGAAGACAAAGGCAGGATCACTGCGTATAACTATCGATAAAATAGTTGAATATATGCTCATCTAGAGCATCGAGAAATCGCCCAGGAAGTTTATGAGCGACAGTGTGCAAGCATGGAACATATCACCAAAGCATGTTTCATTGGCTATTAATGAGGTTCATGTATGGAGGGCTTCGTTGGAGATGCCATTTCATGTCATCGATCAACTCCAACGTGTACTTTCACCAGAGGAAAGTGAACAAGCAAGGCAGTTTTACTTCGAAAAAGATCGCCAGCACTGGATAGTTGCGCATGGCGTTTTGAGGTTGCTACTGGGACGATATTTAGACATGAAGGCAAGTGAACTCGAGTTTGTGATCAACGATTATGGAAAACCAGCTCTAGCTTATCCCCCTCATGCGGCTCGTTTGCATTTCAATCTTTCCCATTCGGGCGAGCTTGCCTTATACGCGTTTGCTTACGACAGGCCAGTGGGGATTGATGTTGAATACGTGCGTGCGCCTCTTGATTACGAGGAAGTGGCTATACACCACTTCTCTTCATATGAATGCGCAGTGCTCCGCTCCTTGCCAGCCTCATTACATGAAAAGGCTTTCTTCTCTTGCTGGACCCGCAAAGAAGCTTATATCAAAGCACGGGGGAAAGGTCTTTCTCTCCCACTCGACCAGTTCGATGTGTCTCTCACTCCGGGGGAACCTGCTGCTTTACTCGCCGATCGGCAAGATCCCCAAGCACCGGCGCGCTGGTCACTTTATGCCCTTGCACCAGGAGTTCACTACGCCGGTGCTCTTGCTGTTGAGGGCGCTGGTTGGCAACTCACCTGCTGGCAATGGCAGGGATAATGTTCTGACTCTTGTGATGATAGCACTCACGGATAAGTCGTGTCCAGAAGCCTGATTCTGCCCGCTTATAGCTGGAAAAGACATAACGAAACAGGATATAATCAAGCATGTAGAAAAAACCTCTTCACTACACACAGATAGATTTGCTATACTTATAAAAACAGATAATCAGCAGGAAGCTTCATGGCTAAAGATGCAGAACGCCCGCAAATAATCCTGCCACCCCGCATCGAGATCACAGGGGGGTCGGAGCAAAACCCGGCGCTTCGCGATCCTCGAACGAGACGGCGCAGGACTGGCCTCTTCGTCTCGATGACCCTGGTCGCGCTGGCCGCAATCGTGGTCCTGACCAGCCTGTTGATACATTTCGACTCAATTGGCTCGTTTACTCCTGGCGAGCAGGCTACAGTTTCCCCAGAGCAAACTGGCCCTTTTGTTAAACCACCCTATAACATATCCCAGTTGAACGCTCTCACGCACCTTGTAGATCGTATGACCTACAGAGAGCTTGCCAACCTGTATGTCGTACATATGTCGTTGGATGAGAAGCTAGGCCAGATGATCATGACCGAGAGTGAGCAGAATAACTATTCTGATGACCTGGACTATATGATTACACAACTGCATGTCGGCGGAATGATTATGTATGAATCCCACCTGCAGACCGCTAGCCAGGCTAGAGCGACAACCAGCCAGGCTCAGCAGCGAGCAAAAATTCCCCTCCTGATCTCGGTTGATGAAGAGGGCGGCGCATACGTCAATCGCCTGGAGCATATCTACGGAGCGCGGCCCGGCCCCTCTGAGATCGCTCAGTCGGGAAGTCTGGATTTTGATCGCCAGCAAGGGGTACAGATGGCTCACGACTTGCTCTCTATCGGTCTCAATACCGACCTGGCCCCCGACGTGGACGTGATGATTATCCCGGGTTACGATACCGATGATCGCACCTTTGGCACCACTGCTGATTCAGTGATCAAATATGCCGGTCCATACATCGAAGCCATGCAGAGCCATGGGCTGATTGCCTGTATGAAACACTATCCCGGTGGCCTGGGTGACACACCATACGACGCGCATGATATTCTGCCAACCGATAACCGCTCGCGGGACCAGATCTACGCGACTGAACTCGCACCGTATAAGACTCTCATCAACTCGCCGAACCCGCTGATGCGGCCTGCGATGATCATGTCGACCGATGTGTTGATGCCCGCCATCGACCCGGTCATGCCAACGGAACTTTCGCACACATTCATGACTGACATCCTGCGTACTCAGTTCGGCTACGATGGCGTGGTTGTCACCGACGCGCTCTATATGGGCGGCATTTCCGCACGGTGGAGTGAGCCAGAAGCGGCAGTACTGGCAATCCAGGCTGGCAACGATATGATCCTGAGTCCCATGGGGAGCGCCCGAACAGCAGCAGTGATCGAGGCACTTAGACAGGCGCTACAGGATGGTCGGCTCTCGATGGCACGTGTGAACGAGGCAGTGGCACGCATCATAGCGCTAAAGATGCAGTACCACCTCTTGCCTGTTACGTTGCCACGAAATTAATGCTTACTTGCATTCAGACGAAAAAATGATGCTGCCTTTTACAATACAAATATGTTACAATTTTATCTATAATAAACCTCTAATAAACAGGAGTCTATATGTCGATACAGGCGGAACAGCCGCAGATGCCTTTTCCTCTATATCAGCGGTCGTTCAGAAATCCGGCCCCGGGGGAGGGATGGTTGCCGCAGAAGCCCAGGAGGCGCAAGGCTTCTGGATGGGCAAAAGTGCTCATCCTGCTCATACTCGCCTTCATGGTTGCATTCCTGGGAGGCGATATCAGACAGATGCTGGCGGGTTCAGCGACACCGGCCCCACGGGTACTGGAGAAGACGGGCCCGCTCATCCAGGCACCGCTCAATCCTGACCAGGTTGTTAAACTGCAACATCTCTCGGAGTATATCAACGATAAGACCCTGGCAAGAATGTATCTCTCACATATGACCCTCGATCAGAAGTTGGGTCAGCTCTTCATGGTCCAGTATTGGGGCTACTCCTACTCAAACGACCTGGAGACAATGATCCACGATCAGTATGCAGGCGGAGTGATTATGTATGGCGCCCAGATGAATACTTTTACACAGACGAAAAACGATATTGCTCGTATGCAGAAGAAAGCCTGGATGCCGCTGTTGATCTCTGCCGATGAGGAGGGGGGCTTTGTCGAGCGTATCATGAATATTTATGGGGATCGTCCGGGTGCTCTCGAAACATATCAAACAGGAAAGATCGAGAACGCGGCGAAACTGGGCGACAGTATTGCACACGACCTGCAGGCACTCGGAATCAACACTGACCTGGCACCAGATGTGGATGTGCCTGTAGTGATGGGGCCTGATCAGTATATGCGAACCTGGGGCTACACACCACAATCGGTGATCGACTGGGGTGGGACGTACCTGCGTGCTATTCAGGGAGACGGAGTGATAGCCTGCCTCAAACACTTTCCTGGCCTCGGCGCTGCTACTACAGACGCTCATCAAGACCTGCCAATAGTCAACCGCTCGCGAGACCAGCTCTACTCTACAGAACTGGCTCCGTACAAATTTTTTGTGCAATCGCAGAACAAGCTGAATAACCCGGGCATGATTATGACGACTGATGAGCTGATGCCAGCGCTTGACCCGACCATGCCTGCTGAACTGTCGCACACCATCGTTACCAACATCCTTCGTCATCAGCTTGGCTATGACGGTGTTGTCCTCACCGATGCCCTCTACATGCTTGGCATTGCAAAAAAATGGAGCCTACCCCAGGCTGTGGTACTCGCGATTGAGGCAGGCAACGACATGATCCTGGGTGTACGCGATTCCTCCATTTTAAGCTCCTCGGTCGCGGCCCTCAAGCAGGCAATTGCGAATGGCAATCTCTCCACGGAACGTATCGATGAGTCGGTGACACGCATTATTGCTTTGAAAATCCAGTACAATCTCTGGCCCAGCACTCCGGTGATATAGGATCGGGCAATCCCCCGTAAACGAGGATTGCCTGATCATGTATACAAGGATGTTATTCTCAGTGCACCGTGCTAGAGGACCGCGCTTCGCGCACCTGGCGCATAATCTCTTTGAGTTGACCTAAGTGATCATCATCGTGGTACAAGCCCATGAGAAAGCGTGCAGTGGCATTGAAAGAACCAAATCGTGGTGAGATCGAGTATGTCACTTCAAGATGCGGTTCGTCCGGCCAGGCATCAAGCATCGCCAGGCGCATACGTCGACTTTCCTCAAAACGATGACGAACCTGGACAATAGTTTGAACTGTTCGCCAGGGTACTTCGTAGCGAGAACGGCCTTCGGGGGTAAGACCACGAGCAAGCGTTAGGGCGAGTGCCGAAGACTCCTCGGCGGAAGCCGTAGTATGTACAGCGACATGGCCAAGTGTCCAGACCAGGTCTCTTTCCTCCGGTATCCCATAAGGATCATCAGCATTAGGATCCTGTGGGACAAATACAACATCTTCATCTGTGGCATCTGCGACAATCGACAGCATAGTATCAATCATCTCATTGGTCAAATTGCGGAGATCCGCCGGGGTGAGGTCTCGTGCCATGTCTGAAAATGTCATCCTTCGGTTCTTTACAAGTGTGAAATCAAGCAAGGTATGTTTCCTAATCTAGCTAGAGTATCCCAGGGGGAGATGCCCATTGATAACAATAAACTCCCACCAGTAGTAGATGGTAGAGGAAATAAGCAACCTCTCCCTCATTCAGAACGCTTTTGCTTTGTTAGCTTATTCCAATATTTGTCACAGCCTCAGCACCCATCAGCATCAATACCCGGCTCAAAACAGACTAGAATATTCCGCGAAGTAATACAAGACTATTTGGTTAATAAAGCTCAACCAATTCCCGGTATCTATTACGTTTTCTTAACGAGAGCTTAACCGAATTCATATGCACCCTCTACTACAGTTCGGACGGGAGTACATAAAGGACTGGCTCGCCTTGCTTACTAGATGATGAGGTGTCTAAGGAGGGAAAGTGTGAAAACGTTAAGGTTATTTATTGGACTCACTTTAGTGGGAATGTCTGTGGTGCTCATGGGAGGTCTATCAAGATATGTGTTGGAGCGGGTGCATGCACAGTCGCCCATTCAACACATCGTTTTCATTCTGAAGGAGAACCACACTTTCGATAACTACTTCGGGGCGTTCCCAGGCGTAAACGGAGCGACGACCGGGGTGGTTAAAATCAATGGTGTAGACAAAACGATCCCTCTCAATCCAGCACCTGATCATCCAGCCGATTATTGCCACCATTGGTATTGCGCGCACAAAGACTATGACAATGGGAAGATGGATGCTTTCAACCTCGGTGATCCTACACTCTGCGGAAGTGCTCCATATATGTGCTATCAGGTTGGTTCGAAGAAGCTTATTCCGAACTACTGGAGTTTAGCGAAGCACTATGTACTGAATGATAATACATTTTCATCGATAAATAGCGCATCGTTTCCCAACCACTTGTTCACTGTTGCTGCGGGGTCAGGGCCGGATATACCCACTAGTGCCAAGGACAACCCTGGCAACTCCTTTGGCGTATGGGGGTGTGATTCTCCGTCAACTATTAGAGTAACGTTGTACAATGGCACCAAGGTCTACCCATGCTTCACGTTTTCCAACTTGGCTGACGAAATGACTCAAAATAACGTCTCCTGGAAGTACTACGCGGCATTTCCACCCGACTCAGGTTACTCCTGGTCAGCCTTGGACGCTTTCAAGCAAGACCGCGAGACGTCCGTGTGGGCCTCGCATGTCGTGAACTGGAGGAACTTTGCGGCAGACGCACAGGCTGGAAATTTACCCGCCTTTAGTTGGCTTACTCCGCCCTATGCCGGCAGTGAGCACGCGACATCCACATGTGTAGGAGAAAACTGGTCGGTGCAACAGATCAACGCGGTAATGTCTGGTCCGGATTGGTCAAGCACGGTGATCATACTGGCCTGGGATGACTTCGGCGGATTCTATGATCATGTTGCACCTCCGCAGGTCGATGCTCTTGGATACGGGTTCCGAGTTCCGTTCATGGTGATCTCACCATACGCGTATGCTAGTGGGAATCCTACTAACCCTCACGTGGATCACACGCAACTAGAATTCTCGAGCGTATTAAAATTTGCGGAGGAGATGTTCAATCTACCTTCGCTCAATCGACGAGATACAACTTCGGCGGATTTGATGTCGGCATTGGACTTCTCGCAAGTTCACGATGGTACTGACATCCTTTCACAACGCAATTGTGGGGCGGTGGGACCGGTAAATCCACCTGCAGTCATTGATGACTGACTACACATCACAACGGCTTATAGCATGTCATACACGTGCTATAAGCCGTGCACTTGAGTCCTGCTGAGTTGGATTGTTTTTCATTTAACCCTCACGTCTCACCCAGGCCTCTTCTGGCATGAGGGCCTTATGGCCAGTTGGTCGGATCTTGCGATAGACCCGCGCAGGAGGTTGCTGGGTTCCTTCAATAGTGAGCAACCGCTCCAGGGGAATACCAAAGATAGACTCGTTCTTCTCGAGATAGGGCCGGATGAGGGTCCAGTCCTCAGCAGTCAGCGGAGCGAACTCGCCACCGTTGAGCTGGTCATCGGTTACCTTGCGCTGGGGATCCCGCATGTAGATTGCCCCGCCGGAGGCCAGAGAGAAGAGGTTTCCACCCGCATAGGGAGTATCCAGTTCACGGATAGTGCCATCCTCATCGAACCGGATGCCGTTCACGATGATGAATCCCCCACCATTAAGCGGATCGCCGGCCATAAACGATTCGGCCAGGTAGTCCAGGCATGTCCCGTTGATGACGACGCGCGGTCGTCCAACCGCGTTAATCAAGGGTCGTCCGGCAGCATTCCCCAAAACGAAGGCCTCTCCCCCCTTTGCTGCATACATGAACGTCTGGCCGACGTCTCCGTACACAACGAGCTTGCCTCCCTTCATGATTTGGGCGAGCTGGTCCTGCGCGCTGCCGTGGACGATCACTTTGGCGCCATCGATGCCCGAAGCCAGGTAGTCACCCGGCGAGCCGTAAACGTCGATCCGCAATCCCTCCGACACCGGTCCCAGGCCACTGCCGATGAATCGTTGGCCACGGGTGTTGGCGACGATGATCCGGCGAAAACCGCGTTGATAGAGCATCACGAGCGCCCGTGCCAGAGAATCATTCCCCTCTGGGGGATAACCACGAGCGTCGAGCACTAGCGTGACTTTGGCATCGATGCATTCTGGCAAAGGGCTTCCAAAACCAGCCCAGATGTATCGCTGAGAAGGAGCTTCACGGACTCTATCTATCAATTGGGCAAAGCTCCGATTTGCCAGATCGAGCAAGCAACTTCGTTTCATCGTTCCCACTGGATAGTGACGGTCCATCAGCAAACTCATTACGCTGATCGCGCGGTCACGATCACCATCATTCGTGGCCGTTTGCTCCAGATCTTCCAGGAAAGCACGCACATCATCATAGTCCCACACTGGTAGTTGCTCACACACCTGATCGAACAGACCCAACGCCGAAAGAGAGCCTGCTCGCGTAGGGGCGGGGGTTGTGTTGAGTGGGGTGGGGGCGCTTGCACCGCCATTGGGTCTGTCCTGGCCTTCGCCCAGCGTCTGGAATGGGCTGGGCACGCTTGCGCCGCCCATTCGTGGCTGGCTCTCCGTTTTTAGCGGAACCTTATCCAGGGGACGCTTTGCCGCATCAGGCGCGATCGCGCGCCCAAACTTGTCCGTACATAGTAAGGCTGGCTTGCCACTTTCATCGGTGCGTACGTTGAAGATGAAAGCGCCGCCATCGGTATGACTGCCGCCCCTTGCATTCCAATAGAGGTCAGCCCGCGACCAGAAGCGAGAATCTTCCTGCGCGAGGCTCTCCAGGGCTGCATCAATCGCTTGCTTTTCGGAAGCGGCGAAGCCGATCGTTGCAGTTCCCTGTTGCAGGGCGAACACCTGGGGTCGCAGCATCGATGTGTCGGTGATACCGATCAGGCGATAGGCATGTTTTCGTACGTCCGATTGGGCAATCAAGAAGAACCATGGACCGTCGGGAGAGCTATGCAGGTGGACAGTCTGTAACAACTGGTACAACCGTTGCTTTTCCAGTGGTAGCAGGGTGAAATCACGCTCTGTTGTTGGCGCCATCGCCTCGATGATGTATTCCAGCGGATAGCCATAGATACGGTGGAGCAGGTCAAACACAAGAACCGCCACTTCAGTATCGGTCAAGAACAGAGGATGCATGTTGCGCTGGGAAAGATAAGAGCAGATGGAAACGTAATTGGCGAAATCGCCGTTATGCACCAGGGCTTCGTGCATCCCAATGAATGGGTGGGCGCCGCCGGGATGCCATACTTTCCCCTTGGTTGGATAGCGATGGTGCCCCATCCAGACATGAGCACATAGGTTTTCCAATCCATAATAGCGAAAGACGTCATCACCGTAACCGACCATCTTAAGCACAAGCAGGTTTTTCCCATGCGACAGCACGAAAGCCTGTTTGTCACCGGTAGCAGCGTAAAAGGTACGATTCAGACGGTAGGTGTTCTGATAGACGATCTCATCCTCGACAGCCATGCTGCGTTCATCCGCGATGCCATGTTTTTGCCTGAAACTTGCTTGCACATCCGGCCGCACTTGAACGAAGTAGCACCAGACGTCCGGTGGCTGAATCTCCAGGCCGGGAATCGAGCGAAAATCCAGCAGTGTGGGTATCTGGAACACTCCATCGACGATGAAGGTAGGCTCGATGAAGGTGGATTCTACTTGCGGACGTACCGAGCTATCCAGATAGGCAATGGACATCAGGTAATCGTTGGCGAGAAATTCCGGCTGAACCCCGAAGAAATCAGGGTCCAGGCCAACAGCGGCTGCGCCACCTCCTTTACCATTGCCCCGATTGCGCATTTGCTGCAGCGACTGGAGCAGATGTCGTCCGGCAATCGGCACACTGGCAGCCATGCCGATGACGCCACAGCCGCCTTCGGCCTCGGCTTGGAGACGCGGATTTGAAGTAGCCGCTTCCAGGGAACGACGCGAGGCGATCAAAGCTTTAATGAGTTGCTCCCGATCCATGATGACCTTCTTTTTTGCAGTAAACGAGTAAATCCATACGCCCTCGCAGCTCCCGCACGCTTCGAAGTCCCAAACGGCGTACAATATCACGCAGTTGCATCTGATAAGAGGCATAGAGACGACCAACTCGCTCAGCGCCCCAATCGGGATCGACCAGTTGGGAAAGTTGCGGGTCGGTTGTGGTTAAACCAAAAGGACATCCTCGCCCTCGTTCGCAGTTGCTACAGCGTGTACAGCCAAGCGCCACCAACTCGGTGGTACCCAAAACGCAGCCGTCCGCACCCAGCGCGATTATCTTGGCAATGTCATCAGCCGTCCGGATGCCCCCGCTTGCCATCAGGACTACTTCGTCACGGATGCCCTCCTCAACCAGGAAGCGATGCACCTTCGGAATGGCCAGCTCTATTGGCATCGCAATATTCTTTTTGGCGATTTCGGGAGCCGCTCCCGTGCCGCCATATCCGCCATCAATCTGAATAATATGCGCTCCGGCGTAGTAGCTCCCCACGGCCACCATATCAACGTCCGTGGGTGTCGAGACCTTGACCGAGACGAGCGCACCGGGATTGATAGCTTTAACCCAGTCGATGTGTTTCTTGTGATCTTCAACTGAATAGACACTGTGAAAGGGAAATGGCGAGAACAGGCTGACCCACGGCACGCTTTCACGCATTTTGGCAACAGAAGCTGTCGCTTTATCACCCAGCAGGTGACCACCAAGCCCAGGTTTTGCCCCCTGGGCATACTTGAACTCGATGATTGGAGCCCACATGATCGTCTCTTCCCGCACACCGAACATGCCAGTAGCAACCTGGGTGATCATGTAATCCCGATAGGGAACCAGGGAATCTGGGTAGCCGCCTTCGCCGGTGCATGTAAATGTGCCCCACCGCCTGGCCGTTTTCGCCCTGGCTAGCATAGTCTGCTCGCTGATCGAGCCAAAGGACATCCCAGCGCCATACCAGGGGACTGGGATCTCAATCTTCCGGTCGTACGGTCGGCGGTTCAACGAAATTGAGGTAGCAATGGGTTCCTGATCAGGAACCCATTGCTCTCTGGGCAGGAATTTGAATGTTAGAGCATCGAAACCGCCACCGGATCGACCCACACGGTATTCCAGCCCATTATCGGGTGGATGGCCCGTTTCGGCCTGTGTCCAGGTTGCGAGGATGAGGTCAGCCGTCCAGCGCGCGTCTCCCATCGCAGGCGGACGATCAAACGCCAGGCTCGGCCAGGTTTGAAAACCACGGTGGAGGGCCTCCTGATGCTTTGCAATAATCCGTTCCTCTGACGTTATACCATTCTGTTTCATGTTCTTCCGCCTCCTACCTCAACAAGCTCACCGAAGATTTCCCGTTCCAAATCTTTTTGGAACATGCATCGCCCGATCTCCCCCCGCAACCGTCGCACTTCCCGCAGCCCCATCGCTCCCATGACTTCCAGTAACTGATCCCGCCAGGAAGCGGCAAGATTCTTTAATCGTTGCACACCCCAGTCCGTGTTTAAACGCGGGAAGGATAGAGACGCCATTTCCCTATCGATACATTCCCCGCTAAAGCGGCCTTGCAGCGCCACTGCCAGTGCAACGTCAAGAGCGACAGCGTCAAGGCCACAAATGATCGCCTTCGGTATGTGTTCGGCAAGGACGATGCCTCCACTGCCGATCAGTGTGACTTCTTCCCGCACACCAGCATCTACCAGGGTCTGGTGAGCCTGGAGAATCAGGTCTATCACAAAGCGATCGCCGGCATACCCGTGGTAATTAGCGGTCAGATGAAACACCCGCACACCTTGCTGCGCCAGTTCCACGAGATTCGTATCCATTGGGACGCGAACGCAGACGATACTATCGGGGAAGCGGCGTTGAAGGGCTTCGAAACACTTCTGGTCCCAGCCGTCCAACATGATCATGCGCGGTGACCATGACCATTGATCTAGCCAGGATAACGATTTCGGCGCAACCATAGGCACGACATGCTCTCCTGTCAGGGTAAGCTCTATAACCGATTGAAGAGGAACAACAACCAGCGTTTCGATCTGCCGTGCCGCTTCGCTGAGGATCGGTAACAATAGCCTTGTCTGGGTTGTGTAAGCTGGTACATCAAAGAGGAACGGCACTTGAGTCGTAATCACTTTTGGCATGGAACCAACGACCTCTCCCTGCTCATCAAAACGCAGAAAGGCAGGTTTCTCACCAATGTCGACCGTTGTCGAAATGAATTCCCG
>JBKPAZ010000252.1:0-3973 GCA_046726655.1 Chloroflexota bacterium | reverse complement strand
TTTTGGAAGAGAGCACCATGAGAGAAGCTTTTTTCGGAGGAAGTGTGTACGACTAACGAGGATCCAGGCACAGGGGTGAAGTTGCTTGAATGCACCTGTGAGGCTGTCTCATTCTGAGTCTGCCGATTGGGGGAGTACTGGCTTGATATCGACGACTGGCGTTCCATCAATCGCTTCGATTGGTCCCACTTTTACCCTCTCTCCGGCGATTTCTAGAACCGTCACCCGGTGTAAGCCCAGTGGATTTGGTCGATCGGGAGATCGTGTGGCAAAAACTCCGGCCAGAGGCATGGTCTCGTCCCCGCGGGGATGCACTTGCAAGATGTCGCGCTGAGCTTTGTGCAACCAGGTAATCACGATAATTTCATCGCCCACCGCAATCCCTTCAAGCCCCTCTGCAACCGACGCATGCACTTCGATCCATGCGTCAGGCGCGCCTTCACGGCCTTGCCTGGGAGCTTCTCCAGGCTCTTTGAGAGGCGATTGAAGAAAGCCTATTGGATATAGAACATAGTCACTCTCTGGCATGACGCTCCCTCCTTGATTTTCTAGTGACCTCTTTTCATTCGAGGCCAGACCCCCCAGGGCGACCGCAAGAGTACGCCCCTACTATATACGATGAATCGGCTTGCCAGGCTCGTATATAGTAGGGGCTGGGCTTGCCCCAGTCCTCGCTTGATACCTCTGGTGCCATTACGGGGACTGAAGAAGCCCGGTGATGTTCCCGTCTGCGTCTTTGACCGATGCAATCAGCTTTCCCCCACCAACGTCCTGGACCGCTTGTTGTACTTGCGCGCCAGCCTCCAGGAGCAATTGCAGACTGGTCTGTATGTCTTTCACCTGCCAGTAGCCGACCGGCCCCGTCATACCTTTGCGGTGGCCCTGGGGATCTAACCCGATTTCCTGGTCTCCCACCCGAAAACCAACATAATATGCATTATCCATATACGGCTCGACCCCCAAAAGTGTGCGATAGAGCGTCTTCGCTTGAGCGAGGTCGCTAACGGGATAGATGATCACTCCGATCCCTTGTTCCATAAAAGAACTCCTTCTACTGCTAACTGAACATACTGCTTTCGATTGAGACGATGCCCCCAACCCGTCGTTTCCACTGGGAACCGATCTCCCTGTCACGACGGGTAGATTTTGCTCGTCATTACTATGACGAAACAAAACGAGCAAATGTGACCGATGCCATTTCTATCAAGAAAGAAAAATATATGCTTGATATAACGACAGAATGGGGACAGCATGCCGAGCAGCGTTTGCGTTCCAACATCTTCTATCATCTATCCTCCATTTTTGGTCAACCTCAAGTTTGTTCTAGTGAACACGTCTTTAACTTATCTTGAGGAGGTATACCAAATTGCCAAAGCAGGCATCGCGTATCCTGATCTTCATTTTTTTTCTCGCTTGTATACTCATCCCATTCTTACCCGTCACTTCCCCTCATTCCACTTTCGCAGCATCGAACGACAACATTGTAGAATGGGATGGCCTCTTCGCGGACCAAGGGCCACTCTATGATAGCTCGCCAGAGCCAACGTGCAGCACTCCTATCACCCTCGATTTCCGCACGTTTCACAACGACATCACCAGTGCTAACATCAAATACTTCGACACTGTTGACAATAGTTTCCACTGGGTCCAGCTGTCTTTCTATGCGAACGATGCGACAGGAACCTTCGATATATGGCAAGGGACAATACCGGCAAGTTGCTCCATCAAATATTATCGTTTTCAGATCAATGACGGCACCGCCACCGCCTGGTACAACGCCAGGGGACCATCTGCAACTGAGCCCGCTTCAGGCGACTTCTATATCCTGCCCAACTTCACCACGCCATCCTGGGCTAAGAACGGCGTCATGTACCAAATTTTCCCCGATCGCTTCTATAATGGAGATACCAGCAACGACATACAAACCAACCAGTATACCTATTTTGGCTTCCCTACCGAAAAGAAATCCTGGGGAGCGAGTCCTAATGCCGACGCTGGTTATTCAAATAGCACCGTCTTTTTCGGCGGCGATCTTCAGGGCATCGACCAGAAACTTGACTACATAAAAAATACGCTTGGAGCCAACATCCTTTACCTGAATCCAGTCTTCACCGCGCCCTCGAATCACAAATATGATACCCAGGATTACTACCATGTTGACCCCGCTTTTGGGGGTAATACTGCGCTTCGTCAACTAGTCAACGACGTTCATAGCAGTACGAATGGCCCCCAGGGCTATGTCGTATTGGATGGCGTTTTCAACCACACAGGAACATGGAATGCTTGGTTCAACGAATTTAATACCTATCCGAACAGCGTTGGGGCCTTTCAGAGCCAATCAAGCCCTTACTTTAGCTACTACACGTTTCAACATTGGCCGGATACCTACTCTACGTTCCCTAGCGTCAGCAGCTTGCCCAAGCTGAATTACGGAGGCAGTGGCTCGGTTGTGCGTAACGCCATCTACAATATGCCAGATTCCGTTGCACAATACTGGATTCGCAACTATGGCATCGACGGCTGGCGGCTCGATGCAGCACAATATGCAGATGCTGGGGGTAATAACGGGAGTGACACAACCGATCACCAGATCTGGCAAGAGTTTCGCAGTGCTGTCAAGGGGGCAAATTCCAATGCGTTCATCTTCGGCGAATATTGGGGCAATGCCAATCCCTGGACGAATGGCACGCCCTGGCAATGGGACGGTGCCACCAACTACGATGGCTTTACCCAGCCTGTCTCTGAGTGGATCACAGGTGAGGATTACACTGGGAACGCCGCCGCCATTTCTGCATCGCAGTTTGACAATTGGCTACGTGGCACGCGGGCCAACTACCCCAGCGATGTCCAGCAGGTCATGGCAAACTTCCTCTCCAGTCATGATATTCCCCGCTTCGGAGAACGCACAGGAGGCGATATCCAAAAGACAGAGCTGGCAGCTCTCTTCCAGATGACGTATGTTGGCCTGCCAACCATCTACTACGGCGATGAGTACGGTCTGAGAGGCGGGCCGGACCCGGATGATCGTCGAACGTTCGACTGGTCGCAAGTGAGTTCAGGCAACGCTTCAATAGCCCTCTTTCACAAGTTGATTGCCATCCGCACGGCCTATCCTGCTCTGCGTACAGGCTCATTTATGACCCTGCTCACCGATGATGCGAACAAAATCTACTCATTTGGCCGTATGGACCAGAAGAACCGCATTGCCGTCATTCTGAACCAGGATTTCCGTAGCCATACCGTTACCATTCCGGTCTACCAGTTAAGTATGATCAATGGAAGTAGAGTGGTTGATCAACTTACGGGCAATAGCTACCAGGTTCAGAATGGGCAAGTGACGGTGGATGTGCAGGGGTACGGTGGGGTTATTCTTGTGCAGTAGAGTGGGAATTGACGAGATCAAATGGTGTGTCAACGTTCAAATATTGGCGATTGTCACACATATTTGACATTAGCTCAGCAGTGTTGAGCGTAGAGTCATGCTTATCGTCGCAAATTTCTGGCTGTTTTTCTCACAAATATTCAGCACCTCGGTTCATGTTCTGAGCGTGTCCTTGCAGCCCGCGACATAGATCACCGCTTGACCGTGGTCCAGGTTTACCGTTAATAATACATTTCCTGGATATCTATCCCCTCCTCCGAGGCCACGATACGAAAATGCCTCGCGTTTGGAAACTTTTTCCTCTTTTTTGCAATCACTCGATCAAGCCTCTTGATGATCTCTTGATCGCTCACGTGAGGTTGTCCACGACAGCCATTCAGATGAGCTTGCCAGCCAAAAATGGTGACTCCATGAGAGGCTGCATACTCTTCGCCCCTCGTGTTAGCCGGAGGCACAGCAGCACCGCCAGCATACGCTTCATGCCAATAATCAGCAGGTCTCAAGCCGCTGGCCTTTTCAAAAGCTTCTCGTGTGGAGGCAACAAAGCGCTGATCTATGCAGGTTCTTAAAAATCCATATCGATAGTCTTCT
>JBKPAZ010000251.1:0-8553 GCA_046726655.1 Chloroflexota bacterium | reverse complement strand
TACTGTTCTTGCCTGTCGAAGTGGGTGGAGAAACCGAGCGCTTGAAAACGTTCTTGCAAATACGCGCCGACGCGATCGACGCCCGCCTTGGTAAAGGTGCCGGAGTCGATATTGACGATGGTTTTCAGTTCTTCAAGGTAGGGGTCCATGAACTGTTCAGCGCGTTCGATATCGCGGTGTTTACTCATCAAATCACACCCCCTGCTTTGAATTGCTCGATCTCCGCGTCGCTATAGCCAATGTGGTGCAGTAATTCGCTGGTATGTTCACCCAGGCCGGGGGGCGCATAGCGTTGTTCGCTCTCGACACCGGATATGCGCGGGAAACCTGGCAGCGTGCGGTAGGATGCGCCTGTTTCGCCTGGCGGGACAGCGGTGACGCTCACACCACGCGCTTGCGCATGCTGATCGTTCAGCGCCTCGTCGATACTGTAGACCGGCCCGACACAGGCATCGATTTCGGCCAGTTCAGCAATCCATTCGTCGCGTGTCCTTGTCTTGAAGATAGCGCGCAGCATGTCTATGGCCTGTTCGCGTTCGCCCGGCCCAACCGGTGTATGGAATGGCAGCAATTCAAGATGCCCGATGCGTGTGCAGAAGGTATGCCAGAATTTGTATTCAAGCGCGGCCAGCGTGATGTGCCTGCCGTCCAGCGTTTCGTACATATTGTAGCAGGGTAGTCCCCCGTCGAGCGCGGATCGTCCAGGTTGCGGCGCCTCGCCTGTATTCAAATAAACGGTGGCGATAAGAGGCAGGAGTGACATGACGCCTTCCGTCATTGAAACATCGATCATACGCCCCTCGCCCGCCTGGGCGCGCCCAAACAGCGCCGTCAGGATGCCGATCACCGCCATAAAGCCGCCACCTGCCAAGTCACCGAACTGGGTTGCGGGCATCGCGGGTTCGCCGTGTGGCCCGCGATTGTAGTGCAGCATTCCCGCGTAGCCTGCATAGTTCAGGTCATGCCCGGCACGCAGTCGGTAAGGCCCATCCTGTCCATAACCACTGATGGCGCAGTAGACCAGCCCTGGGTGTATCTCTTTGAGTTGCTCATAACCTAAACCCAGGCGTTCCATGACCCCCGGACGAAAGCTTTCCAGCACCACGTCAGCCTGGCGCAGCATGCGCAGGAAGATCTCACGCCCTTGGGGCGATTTGAGGTTCAGCGTCATACTGCGCTTGTTGCGATTCAGCGCCAGGAAGTACAGGCTCATCCCTCCGACTCCATGCGGGGGCATAAAACGCCCATAGTCGCCGCTCCCTGGCGCTTCGATTTTGATGACATCAGCGCCAAAATCGGCTAACATCTGTGAAGCATAAGCGCCTGGAAGCAATCGGGAGAGGTCAAGTACACGTATGCCACTAAGAGGCTGAGTCATGGATGTCTCCTTCAACGTGAGGATAAACAATTTTCGTTCTATTCAAAAGGTAACAGGGACAGGAGGCGATTGTCAATGTCAGGTTGTTCCTGTATCCCATCACAAACCGAGGACAAGATGCCACCGGGGCCACGGTGTCTGGCCCCGTGGACGCCTTTCACGTGGATGTCCGGCCGCATAGGTGCGTGAGGGGCGTAGCGTGGGAACCCTTAGGTCGCCTAAGGGTGGGATTGCACTCCATTCCTCTCCTGCGCTGGCCACGATCCCTGGTCGCGTGGATAGCGTCTTATTTGTCAAGGGTTTTTTGGTCATGTTTGGAACCCTCCTGAAAAAAGTACGCGTTCGGCGTCGTCTGTTTGCAGGCCGAAAAAGGGCACAGGAAAGCGATCCTGGCTCTAGCGGGCCGCCACCGCTTTTTGGGACAGCAAGCAGAGGGAGCGATATAGCCAGGCGTTGAGCAGAGTCTGCTAACATGCTGTGGTCACCTCTCTGCTTGTTTAGGCAACCTGCTCCTGTTGGTCAGCAGAGCGATCAGCGGGAAAAGGTTTTCGCGGATCGTTCGTCTCACCCGACTTCAACACGCCATGCACCAGATGCAACAATGTGGGCATCACCGCGACGACGATGACTTTGACCGACTTGCCGCGCGCCTTGAGTTGGGCCACCCACTGGACACAATCAGGGTCGTAATGCATCACACCGAGCGCACTTGTGCATTCCCTCGCCTGGAAATGGGATGTGATTTTCAATATAATTTTAGAATAATAGTATAACAGCCATAACTTTGGAAAAGTACTCAAGTTGGTTTGAAATCGTCCGCGCTAACTGTAGAATACGTTCTGTATACATGTCAATTACCCCCGGCTAAAGCACGGGGGCTTGTCTCTAAGCTCCACCGCAACTCGGAATATCTTCGCAGACGTTCCGCTTTGGCTTCATCGCTTGACACATCAGGGGCAATCGACAAGTGCCCCGTTCTTGCCCAGTCTTGCCGAGCAAGAAGCGTTCGCATCGTAATGTTGCGAGCACCGACTAAATCCGCATGCAGGGTATAATGACAGTTCTGACAGACGAACAACAAGCCCTGGTTGGGCCGATTGCCATCACAGGTATGTCCGCACATCGGGCAGGCTTTGCTCGTGTAGTGTGCGTCTACCTTGATTGCCATCGAACCATGCAAAAGCGCTTTGTAGGCAATCATGCCTTGCAGTTGGGCAAACGACCACTTGGAGTAGGCGGCATTGGCACGCCGCTGTTTCTTCGTCGCTTGCTTGCCCCGAGTGCTCCGGGTTCGATCTCTGATATCGGTCAGGTTCTCCAATCCGATGAGGCTGTGTGGGTACTGGGTTACGATGCGTTGAGAGACTACATGATTGGCGTCTTGCGGTCCCCCGTCTCTCCCGTCCACTGATGGCCATGAGTCGCCTCGTTGCGGAACGGGTGCCTTTCTTTTGCAAACGCTTTCTCAGTCTCGCGTAGTGGTTCGCTTTGGGAACGACTCGCTTCCCAGAATGGAAAGCATGCTCTGCCTTCGTCGTCGTCGTTACCGCCAGATAGCGCACACCGACATCCACACCAGCTACCCCAAGATGAGTATCAGGTGTTGGCTCTGCTACCTCTACCTCAAGGGAAACCAGCAGGTAGAAGTGTTTCTTTGGTTGATCGTACCAGAGTTTTGCAGCACCGATGTGGGCACCCTTGGCAATCAGAGCGACATGCTCATGGTAGCCCGCGTAGGCTACAATCACGCGCCCACTCAGGGTCAAGATGCTCCAGTGCTGACCAGCCTTGAAGCTATAATCTTTGCGGTGCTGATAGGTCAGCGTCGGGGAGACATACTTGGGCGCCTTGTCAAGCCCTTTGTAGCGTTTCTTTGTTTGACCTGCTTTACGCAAGGCAGCATTGTGCTTGACCTTTGTCCACAGCGTCTTGTAGGTAGCTCCTACCTGTCTAGGAACGCTACAGGCCATTTGGGATGGCAGATGAAAACGGGCACGAACTTCATCGTAGGTTCCATCTTGCAAAGCAACCTTATTGCTCATTTTGTGATGCTCAAATGCATAGCGACTCACATAATTGAGCGAGTCACGATAGGCCGGCTGCGTCGCACGCAATGCCTGAAACTGTTCTGCATTTGTCTGCAATTTGAGCTTTGCTGTTATCACCGTTTTCATGCGTTCTATTCTATCAGATATTCAACGGCATGTTAAGAAGGGAAAAGTGTTGAACGAACAAATGTTTAAACAACAGAACGTACCGCTACGGCGGCGGGCTATCCCTCCCCGCCATACATGGACGGGGCATCCTAGTCCGTTCTCTGTGATATACCAGTATATGAGCGCCGCCCTCGTCGCATAAGACTACATGCGGACGGATAAAATGCGGACGTTATGCATCTTCAGGAGTCCAATTCACGATTCCTTGCCACAACCGCGCCATAGCTACGAAACTGCTCCCTATCCTCTTTTGCTGGTCTCTTGCAGAATAGAGAGGAGAGACTCAACACAATAGTAAGGAGGAATGCTGCACCGTGCTCTCCCTCGAAACGGGCTCCGGCTCTTACAAACACACCAAACTGGAATACCACGCGACTGTGCGCGAGTTGCCCAGCAACGAGCGCCCGCGCGAACGCCTGCAGCACTTCGGCCCCCAGGCGCTTTCGACGGCCGAACTCTTGGCCATCATCCTGCGCACCGGCACCCGGGGCGACAACGCCCTCGAAGTAGCCAACAAGCTGCTGGCGAAGTACGGCGGCCTCGCTGGGCTTGTGCGCGCCGACTTCCGTGAGCTGTGCACCGAGCACGGCATGGGAATGGCGAAGTCGGCACAGGTGAAGGCGGCTCTGGAGATCGGGCGCAGACTCGGCATGCTGCAGATCGACGCCAGGAACAAGATCCGCACCCCGGAGGATGCGGCGAACCTGGTGATGCTGGACCTGGCCTACCTGGACACCGAGCAGATGCGCATCCTGCTGCTGGACGCCAGGAGCCAGCTGGTCGAGAAGGCGAGCCTCTACCAGGGCACTGCCAACAGCTCGGTGCTGCGTGCGGCGGAGATCTACCGCCCCGCCATCATCCGCAACTGCCCGGGTCTCATTCTCTGCCACAACCACCCCAGCGGCGACCCTACGCCATCAACAGAGGATATCGAGACGACGAAACAGCTCGTGGAGGCTGGCCGCATCCTCGACATCGAACTCGTCGACCACATCATCATCGGCCACCAGCGCTTCGTTAGCCTGAAAGAACTTTTGAGGTGGGAGTAGGTTGACGCTGCCGCGACATGGAATACTGGTACCTGTCCGCGGCGAGCACTGCGGACAGAGCGGGTGCCTAGCACGGCACACGAGCGCCCCGAAATCGAGCGCCGTCCAACTGACCTCGAGGCTGCGCTTATCGCTCACCAGACGAAGTACGAACACGCATAGCGAACGTTCGGGGCTCACCTCAGCGCACTCGAACGATCCAAGAAACCGGGCCATGTTCACATCAAGAGGCGGTTTGGCTCGCCCGTACACGATGGCCAATACCCCGCATGCGCTCCAATTCCGTACGCGAGCGGGGAACGGCATCTCCTTCCTCGGGAGGAAGCCACATCGTCGCCGTCACGGGATAGGGATCCCTGTTAGCTGGTTTGCTTCATAAAAACCTTTCTTGGAGACCCGCCTGCGTTCACGCTAGCTCCGCGGAAAAGAAAGCCGGACGCCTCCGGGAGAGTCAGAAGTGCGGTCTCACTCTCGGGCTTGCCTCAAGAAAGATGAGGCCCATTCCCGCACGAATGTACGGTGCTCTTCGCCAATGTTCGTAGCGGGCTTGTCGTGTCTGCAACACCGCTCCTACCCGTCAGAGCTTTTAATCACAGACGCGTACCGCAGGGGGACTAGAGCAAGCATCCCAGGGTCTCATGACCTCTCGAACGTAGTACGGCTGCCGCGTACACAGGGTAGTCAGCGGGAACTTGCACGAGACGGGCAGAAGTCACCCCTCCATGCAAGCCCGTCCCCTAAAAGGCGGATTGGGTCACTGATGGGCAGAGTATGCGGATACCAGTGCGACGATCTGCTGCCGTACCAGCGGTTTGATCACCACCTGCTGCACACCAGCCAAGCGGGCCTTCACACGGCTCAGGACCCCGTCGCGCTCACTGAGGAGGGCGATAGTTCTCATCGAGTGAAAACGCGGTTCGCCTCTCAGGTACTTCAGCACATCGAAGCCATCCATCCTGGGGAGGTTCACGCCGAGGAAGAGCAGGTCGGCGGGGCCATGCTGAGAGAGAAAGCGCAGCGCCTCCACCGGGTCATCGAAACAGACGACCACGTGGCCCTCGCGCCGGAGGATGACCTCGAGGATCTTGCGCGAGGTCTGCGAGGGGTCTAGCACCATCACCCTCAGTTGCCGCTCCATGCCTGTTCCTCTGCTCACCATAGCGCCTCTCTTCTCTCTGCTGCCGCTCCAGGTCTCCACAGCTACCATAGCATGCTCCCCTCATGTGCTCCTCACGAGCGTTCACCAGGTCGATTGGCATCTTCACGACACCCTCACGACGCTGGGTGCGGCATGGAATGGGGAAATGCGGCCACGCTGCCTCGTGAAGAGGGCTGGAGGAAACCCGGCCTTTGCTTTCCGGTCTTTCGCGGCCCGAGAAGAATAGGCAGAGAGACGAGGAGGAGCGCACGCCAGGAAGAGGCTTCCTCCTCACAAACAGCTCACGAAGAATCACAACTTCCTCATTCAAGAGCCAGGCGGTTCTGCTATAATCGGGGATCGGGATGGATGTTCTCTATCCCTGAAAGGACAACGCAATCACGGGGCCTATGCAAGCATGTCCCGTACACGCCGTCCGGGCCGAGCCAAGGAAGGAGGAGATGCGCAGACCATGCACGACGTGGGTGAGTACAATCGCACGGAGCATCCGCTGATGCGGATCATCACGCTAGGTGAATTTGCCCTCGAGCGGCTCGTTCCCACTCCCTCGGGGGCCCAAGATGAGCATCCGCGTTTCGCGCGGGTGCCCCTAAACGAGTGGAGCAATCGCGGACCGGCGATGGTGCTGCTGAAGGTGCTGCTATGCCGGGCGAACCGCCGGGCATCGCGGGATGAACTCATCGAAGCTATCTGGCCCGACCACGGGGCGATCAATGCCGCGCACGCACTCGACTCGGCAGCTTCCGTCCTGCGGCGGCGCATCCTGCGCGTGGGCGAGGCGGGAAGCCTGCTGCTCACACTGCGCAGCGGCGGTGAAACGATCTTCAAACTGCCCGGGCAGCACCGCCTCTGGGTCGACGCCGATGCCTTTCTCTCATTGGTGTCGAGGGCAATGCGGGCGGAGTGCCAGGGGCAGAACCCGCTTCCCCTGTTAGAGGAGGCGTATGCCGTCGTCAGGGGCGAGTTTCTCGAGGACGACCTGTATGCTGCGTGGGCGCAGAGTCGGAGGCACACAATCAACGGAGCGCAGCATCGCGTTCTCTTCAAGCTGGTAGACCTCTACCTCGAAGACGAGCGGGTGGGCCAGGCCGAGGAGCTGCTCTTCGCCGCCCTGGAGGAGGACCCGGCCGACGAAGATGCACTGTGCCGCCTGATGATCCTGCTGGTGGAGCAGGAGAGGCGGCAGGAGGCGTTGCAACTCTACCAGTATACTGAGGACGTGCTGCAGGAGGAGCAGGCCGAGCCTGCCGTCTACACGCGAGAACTCGCGCGCCGCATCCGGCAGGGGCTGGTCCTACGAGAGCGGATGGATGGTTACACAACAACAGGCACGCAGACCCAGCCCTTGAGAGGGCAGGATATACAGTCAGAGTACAGGAAAGACTGTGAGGCCAGGTTCGGTGTGAAAGGGGCTCGGCTGATGATCCTGGCTGCTCCATGGAGAGGCCAAATGGCATCCTCTTATTGGTACAGTCCATCTCGTCACCGGCCTACACGCTCGAACGCGGGCAGTCGGCGCTGTCCGGCGAATTAAGCCCCAAGATGGAGCCTTCAAGGGAGCGAGCAGTTGCGCAGCCAAAACCCGTCTCTCACCGGGGGCAAGAGGGCGTGAAGTGCTACCCTGGTTCCGCATCTGGCAAGGCAATCTCATGCGGTAGCGCCCATTCGGGCCAGGTTTCTTTGCTCGGCTTGCTGACGACGTTATACACGGCGCGCAGGATGGGCACAAAGAGCTCTGCCGTTTCCTGCATCAGCATGGTTTCCTATACTCTCGTGAGGCGCCGTTGCATCAGTGGCCGTGCGGGTGCAACGCTACCGGTATGGATGTCTTCGATACCCGGTCCATTGCGCCAGCGCTCGTTGAGGATCCCATTCGCCAGGGTACGCGTGGGATTGACGAGGACGCGAGCCTTTTCCCTTTCCAATCACTCCTGTCCGAAGCCCCCATCAGGTATCACCTTCCACTGGCGGAATTGAAGGCGCTCAACGCCCGGAAGTGGTTGTAGTACGCCGACCCATCGAGGTGCGAGATAGGGAAAGGAAGCAATTGGACGGCTGCCTTGACCATCTTGCAGAAGTGCTTCTGGTCCCCCCTATGAGGTCAATCCACCGGGCTAAAGCGACTGAGGCCTCGATATTGATGTGCGCCATCTCAACGCCGCCGATGCAACTGACCTCAGGGTCATGCGCTGGTGCCCACTGCGGTTGATCATGGTTGGCCAGCACGGCGAAATAGAACCTCCAGCGAAGACACACCGCGACGGTCGCCTCGCCACCTCTCCAAAGTGCAACTGGGACTTGGGGGAACCTCCCCGGTCTTTGGTCGCTTCCCCCAATTACGAGAGGACCTGCCGGTACATAGTCGTTTGAGGAGGAGAAATGAGGCGATAGGGCGTTTGATCCTCTTCAACGCATTTCTGCCAGTATCCCGCGTCAATCATGCACTGATCGTTGACTTTGATTGTTTAAGACAAAGATAAGAGGAGATCATAGACATGCCAGCAGCCATTATCGTCCATGGGGGTGCGGGCATTGTTACCCCCCAACGTTCTAAAGGCGTCCAGGAGGGTTCTGAAGGCTCTCCCGGCTAAAGCACGGGGGGTTCTGAGCGGTGCTTCCACGCTTCTACTTTTCCCCTCCTGGAGAGGAAAAGCAGCTCTTGTGTGGCTTCGCTCGGACTTTGAGGCAGACGCGCTCTGGCACGAGGGATACCCATGCTTTGGGGCATGACCTGCCCCGCATTCGCGCGTT
>JBKPAZ010000250.1:0-5641 GCA_046726655.1 Chloroflexota bacterium | reverse complement strand
CTCTCCATGACCACTCCACTCGTTGAGACACCCAGGCCTGTGCGTACGTTTTGCTCCACCAGTAGAATCGTTTTGCCTGTGCTGTGCATCAATGTAATGGTGTCATACACCTGCTTCAGTGTCTTTGGATCCAGGCCCATTGAAGGCTCGTCCAACAGAATAAGCGCTGGTTTGAGCATCAAGCTACGAGCAAATTCGACTAAACGTTGCTGTCCACCCGAAAGATTACCTGCCTTCTCCCTGGCCCGCTCTTTTACTATAGGGAAAATCTCTTCTACCTCTTTCAAACGTCGATTCACCAGTACCGGGTCATGCAGCATGAATGCGCCTAATCGGACATTTTCTCTGACAGAGATCTCCGGAAAGAGACTATGGTTTTGTGGCACCTG
The DNA here is from genome assembly GCA_046726655.1 of Chloroflexota bacterium. Taxonomy (GTDB): domain Bacteria; phylum Chloroflexota; class Ktedonobacteria; order Ktedonobacterales; family Ktedonobacteraceae; genus DATMNR01. The sequence continues at coordinate 5,252 of JBKPAZ010000250.1, read as the reverse complement.
GACAATCCCCTGTGAGAGCACCTGGCGTGGACTCATTCCACCGATTGAGCGTCCATTGAACGTCACTTCACCAAGACGAGGTTTCAATAGACCACTAATGACCCGTAGCACTGTTGATTTTCCAGCGCCGTTCGGTCCAATGACACAGGTAATTGATCCCTGCTCGACATCTAGCTCGACTCCCTTGAGTACATCGCCTCCCTCATAGCCAGCGAAAACATTTTGCAATCTCAGTAACATGCTTTCACCCTCCTAAATAGGCTTCCAGCACTGCGGGATTATTGCGAACTTCTTCAGGAGTTCCCTCAGCAATTTTTGATCCGCGATGCATCACCATTACCGTTTCGCACAGCCCCATGACGAACTCCATGTTGTGTTCGACAACCAGGAAGGTCACCCCGCGTTTGTTGAGGGTGCGAATACGCTCTGAAAGTTGGGCAATCATGACCGGATTGATACCTCCCGCCGGTTCATCCAACAAAATCACCTGCGGCTCAGCAATCAGAACGAATGCGAACTCCAGCAACTTTTTTTGCCCATAGGATAAGTTGCCTGCTGGCATATTCTTGAGGGATGTAAGCCCCACGAAGTCCAGTAATTCCAGTGCTCGCTGCTGTTCGTGCGTTGAACTCCAACGACTCACTAATGCCCTGGCGCCTTCGCGTTGCGCCGCCACGTGCATATTCTCTAACACGCTGAGCCTGGGAAAGATGCGGGTCAATTGGAATGTCCTGCCAATCCCAAACCTGAACACCTTATCTGGTGTCAAATTCGTGATGGTTTGGCCATTAAATCGAACAATACCCATATCCACTTTTTCGTAGCCTGTGATGACATTAAACAGTGTGGTTTTGCCCGATCCATTCGGGCCGATCAATCCAGTAATCGTCCCCTGTTCCACCGTGATTGAACAGGTGTCGAGGGCGTGAATACCTCCAAATGCTTTAGAGACGTTCTGTGCTTCCAGCAGGCTCATGTCACTCAACCCCTTTCCCTGAACTCTCTACAACTACCGAGTCTTCCTGACCTGATCGAGTAGCAGCAGTAGGGGTGATTTCCGCTTTGTTGCGGGAGGCCTTCCACTTGTTCCACCTCTTACTAAGTGTCGGTATAATGCCTTCGGGCAGCAACAGAATAATTGCTAGAAAGATTATGCCGTACATAATCAGGTTATAACCAGTGTTCCCAGCGATTACAGTCAGGTATTGCTGAGCAGGTATTAAAATGAGTGCGCCTAGGATAGGGCCAAATAGCGTTCCCAAACCTCCCAGAAAAGCCATCAGAGCAATGGCCACATCAAATAATGCGTCAAACGCAAAAGGCGGGAAGATGGATCCGTTGAAGTAGGCGTGTAGAGCGCCTACCATACCAACAAAGAAGGCGGAAAGGACGAAGGCAGTCAGCTTGAATGGACCTGTATTTACTCCTAATCCTAAAGCTCTGTCCTCGTCGTCTCGAATCGCCAGCAGCCCAAGTCCATATTTTGAGTTACGAACCCACCATGAGGTGCCAAAGGCGAGCAGCAGTATGGCAAGTGCAACATAGTAGAAAGGCAGGTTGAAGAAATCTGCGCTCCAGTCAAATGGTATAGGCAAACTGAGTCCTGCCGAACCCTGGGTGATGCTGCGAAGGTTGTAAGCCATAAGCTGCATTATGAAGAAAGTCGCAATCGTGATAACCACAAAAGTGTGCCTGCGTGTTCGCAATGCAACCCAACCAAATGGTACTGCGAACGCAGCAGCTATCAGACCTGCAAGGGGGAGCAGAAAAAATGGAGCATAGCCAGCCGGAATGTTCCAGTCCTGACATAGCAGCGCCATTGCATAGGCACCTATCCCAAAATAGACAGCATGGCCGAGCGCAATATACCCACTATAGCCCGAAAAAATGTTCCATCCTGATGCCGCTGCTGCGAAAAACAACGTAAAGACCGCAACTGTTGTGATTGCCGGATCCGAAAATACGAACGGGAATGCGATGAATGCAGCTAGAAAGGCTATGAGCAAGATTATTCTGATTATTTTCATTGCTTTCTTCCTTCAGGCTGCCCGAAAAGTCCCTGGGGACGGATTACCAGGACTACAACCAGTATTATAAAGAAGACTGTGCTCGACCATACGGGGGACCATACAACGGCAGTCACGTCACCTATTACAAGCAAGGCAACAGAGGCGATCAAGGCGCCTCTTAGACTCCCCAGCCCTCCGAGAATAATAATCACGAGCAAGCGTGAGATCAGATCGTAGTGGCTGTTTGGATTGAAAAGGTTTGTTGCTCCGAAAGCGACACCTCCTGCTGCCGCTAACGCAACGCCTATTCCAAAAGTGATTGCCGATACTCTCTCTACGTCGATGCCGATGAGTTCGGCGGCCGTGCGATTCTGCATCGAAGCACGCAAGCTGTATCCAAATTTCGTGCGATACAGTAGTAGATAGAGTCCACTTAACAGGACTACACTCAGCAAAAACCCGAAAACATAGATGTATGGCAGGTAGAAACTACCTATTTTGAATGATGCATTGACATACCAGGCATTCAGTTCTACATAATTAGCGCCGACCCGATTTGTCAGCACTCCTTCGATGATGATTGCGATCGCGAACGTGACCAGAATAGACAACATGGTGCGATTGTGCTTGAGAGGGCGAATAAATGCCCATTCGATGAGGAGGCCCAGGAGAAACATGATCGGCATGGTTATAAGAAGTCCCACGAGTATATCTACATGGAAGTTGTCCTGCAGCCAGAAGCTCAGGTATGCTCCCAGGATAACCAGCGCGCCCTGGGCGATGTTGATGATTTCCATCACGCCAAAAATCAATGTCAACCCTGATGACATTAAGGCATAGACGCCACCAGTCAATATTCCCGTGATGACTGCATCAATAAATAGATTTATGTTCACCGTAAGACCTCTTACTAGCTAGTGTGACTCGACTGGTGGCTTGTCCCCATGGTCGTGGTGGATCGGTTGATCCACCACGAAGCCAGGCATCATATGCACACATTACGGCCAGTTAGGTTTAGGATACTCGGGCTGTGCTGTCGCTACGTTTGCAGGGTAAATAGGTACTAAAGACCCATTTTGCCACTGGAACAGGTACGCAGTCGCTGCAGTGTTCTGGCCGGTATTGTCGAACTTCACTGGCCCTTGAACAGTAGTGTATGTGGCGCCCGAGTGAAGTTCAGCGATGAGCTTTTGATTGTCGAGACTGCCAATTTTCGTAACCGCTTGCTGTACCACCTGCCCCACGGAGTAGCCTTCAGCAACATCAGAACTAATACCATCAGCCGTGCCGCCATACTTAGCAATGTACTCTTGTACCATCTGAGCATTGCCAGGTGTACTAGCTTGCGCGAACCAGCCGCCATTAGGGACCATGATCGCTTCGGCTGCCTTGGTCCCTCCAATTGCTTTGGTAAATTGATCACCCTGGTCGGGTCCAGCGGTTGCAATCAAGGCCTGTGGATTGTAGTGCTGCTGCTTAAACCTTTGAATGAACGCACTGACATCTGGAAGCAAAGTCCCAACAACTACAACCTGAGCGCCAGAGGCGATTATTTTATCGGCAATTGGATTATAGTCCGTTGTCTCCGCAGGATATACCTGGTAGGAAGCAGTCTTAATACCCTGCTTCTCAAGCAGCGCCTTAGCTGTGTCTACCTGAGGCTGGGTAAACGGATCGTCCTCTGTTGCGTAGGCAATCGATGTAGGCCGCTGAGATGCAGGTAGGGTCTGAAGATAGTTCGCAAAGGCGACCAGGTTGTTAGCCACAGGCAAGGAGACATCAAAGACATTGTTCAGACCACGCGTAAAGACGGAAGGACCGCCACCTGCGCCCTCTACCATCGCGTATCCATAACGGTTGGCAACGACTGATGCTGGTTTCGTCAGGAGCGTGGAGAACGGACCAAAGACCAGGTCATCTTTATGCACGGTGATCAACGTCTGGTAGTTGGTTTGCACCTGGTCAGGGCTGCTGTTATCGTTGACAATGTCCAGTTGCACCTGCCGTCCCAACAGTCCCCCGGCTTTGTTGACATCATTTTCCCAGAGCTGGTAGCCCTGTTGGAACGCCATGCCGTCGGCGGAGAAGTCTCCGGAAAACGAGAGCGAAGTACCAATTTTGATTGGGGTTGTGTTGACTGGCGTAGGCGTCGTAGTCGTGCTCGCGGTCGATGTGCCGCCACAGGCTGCGACAAATAACAGTATCAGGCTGACAGTGAGAGATGCGTAGAGCACCTTCCTCAGCCGTTCGAAATAGTATAGCTTCACTAGATTCCTCCTTCATTACATGCCGGCTCTCTGATCAGAGTCAGCTTCAAGCGAGTTTAACACAATAATCTGGACAACCGTAGGGACCGATTTATCGCGCCCAGCGCCGATTGATCGGCCCTTGGTGGATTTCCCAATACCCCAATGAAAAAGTTCATCTGCATTATCGCGCCCATCGCCGATTCATCGGCCTTCAGTGGATATTCCGATACCCAGATAAAAAAGCGAAAAAGCATAAGTACTTCGCCTAAAATACGTATGAATTCTGAACATTTTCTCAGAATTTACACTTTTTTGATGAAGAGCTTACCCTAAGAGCCCCAACGGCTCCTCCACGAGATCTGCCAGCGCAGCCAGAAATTGCGCTCCCCTGGCGCCGTCCACTACACGGTGATCGCATGAAAGATTGAGTACCATCATGGGTTGCACTGATGGCTGACCAGCGACGGGTACAACGCGCTCAACTATGCGCCCCACCGCCAGAATAGCTGCTTGAGGTGGATGAATAATTGCGCTAAAAGCATCTATCCCGTACATACCTAGATTGCTGATGGTGAAAGTGCCTCCCTGAATATCCTTCGGTCGCAGATTTCCAGTCCTGGTTCTGGTAATCAACTCCTCACGCATCCGCGCAATGTCGTGCAAGCTATACTCGTCCGCCCGGTGGATTACTGGCACAATCAATCCCTCATCGACAGCCACTGCCAACCCGACATTTATCTCTTCATGCAGGGTAATTGATCCAGCATTCCACGAGGAGTTGAGACGTGGATGTTCGTGCAATGCTGCCGCCACGACTTTCACCAGCAAATCGGTGTAGGTCACCTTTTCAGTTAGCCGCTTCTGCATTTGATCGTGCCAGTTAATCAGACGACTCGCATTGACCTCTCGAACAAGATAGAAATGTGGCACACTGGTCCAGCTCTGGGTGGTACGTTCGACCATGACACGCCAGACGTGGCTTACCTCCGACTCT
>JBKPAZ010000249.1:0-3887 GCA_046726655.1 Chloroflexota bacterium | reverse complement strand
GCACATGGACACCCTGCGCCTGAGCTTCCTTCTCAGCCTCGCAAAGAAAGATTTCACTCAAATCTTGTCCAGTAACCTTATAGCCACGCTGAGCCAGTGGGATCGCATGCCGTCCATGACCACAGCACAGGTCGAGTATGCTGCTACCTTGTGGCAAACCCAGCAGGTTGACGATGCCATCAACTTCTCTCCGCGTTCGCTCAGGAGTAAGAACCGGTTCATAGATGTGTAGGTAGTCTTCGCCAAAGAATGTTTTGTACCACGGAATATCACTCTCTGTCATTATCTTTCCCTCCTACTACGTTTCGATACGTGGGAATAACAGCGATCCAGGCACTACAGTTGTCAACGGGACACTTCCCCATGTGGCTTCTCGAACCCAGGCAGACGCGCTGACAGGCCCCAGTCCCAATTGGCTCATGATGCGATCAGAGGCGTTTGGAATAAAGGGAGCCAGGTAAATTGCCAGCTGGCGCATTGCTTCTGCTGCCGAAGAGAGAACGGTATTGAGTTGTGCCTCCTTTTCTGGCTGGCGTGCCAATCGCCAGGGTTCCCCCTGCTCAAGGTATTGATTTGTACGGCGTACGAAATTCCATATGCTGTGCAAAGCATTGCCAATTTCCCATGCTTCCAATTCCTTTTCCGCATGCTCGCGTGTTTCGGCGGCTACCCTTTGCAGATCCTTCTCGAGTTCACCAATAGACCCTGGGTTAGGAATAGTCCCCCCTCGATAACGATTCACCATCGTGACGACGCGGTTCAGCAGGTTACCCAGGTCTTTAGCTAGCTCGTCATTATAGCGCTGAATTAATCCCTCACGAGTAAAATCTCTATCTGACGCAAAAGACAGGTTGCGCAGCAAGTAGTAACGGACAGCGTCGACGCCAAACTCGTCAACAAGTTCTACCGGATTAACGATGTTGCCCGTGCTTTTAGAGATCTTCGCTCCCTCCAACGTCATAAAACCATGCACTGCTACTTGCCGTGGCAACGCCAACCCTGCCGACATGAGCATTGCAGGCCAGTAGAGACAGTGAAAGCGCGTGATGTTCTTGCCGATTACATGCGCATCAGCAGGCCAGTAATGCTCAAACATTGCTATGTCGTCTGGAAAACCAACAGCGGTCACATAGTTTGTAAGAGCATCGAACCACACATAGATGACATGTTCGGGATCGCCTGGGAAAGGTACTCCCCAGGGTTCCCTGGCTTGATTCACACGGCGGGATACAGCAAAATCTCGTAGTCCCTGGCGAATCATCCCTATTATTTCAGACTGCCATACAGTAGGCACAATAAAATCAGGGTGTTCGTTGATGTATGCAAGCAGACGATCACTGTACTTAGAAAGGGCGAAAAAGTAATTCTCCTCTTCTAGCCACTCGGGTACGATTGAGGGATGGTCGGGGCACCTGCCGTTAACCAGATCCTCGTCCTGGTAAAATGTGTTATCGTTAGGGCAATACCAGCCAGAGTAGATCGATTTATAAATGTCTCCGCGCTCCTCCGCTCTGCGAATCATCTCCTGTGAAGCACGGAAGTGACGCTCTTCGGTGGTGCGAATCCAGCGATCATTCGATATTTCCAGTTTTGACCATGCCAGGCGATAGGCTTCGTCCATTCTATCAGTCCAGGTGACGAGGTCTACATTATGAGCTATGGCAGCTTGCACGACATGCTGGCTGTTCTCGTCGAGACCTATGCTGAAGTATGTTTCTTGTCCTTGCAAGCGATGGTAGCGAGCGATTACATCAGCCGCTACTTTCTCCAGGGTATGGCCGAGATGCGGAGGGCCATTCGGATAATCAATGGCCGTTGTGATGTAGTAAGGTTTGGTGCCGGTATGCTGTTCAGAATCATTTAACATGTTTCACCTCTCTGCAAATGAGTACTGATAAAAATGAAAGAGGCGCAGGTCTGTCGCCTACGCCCCTCATACGTCTTCTGAGTTGTTACACCTATGTTCAGGTGTGCAATACCTGTATGCATGCGGAGGACAGCGACAGCCTGCCGGGTGCCATAATAAGCATCCGATAAGCGAGGGTAAACATAGACATAGGCATAATCAATGTGGTAGCTATGTACTTATGTTCCATCTTCTTTAACTATCCTCTTTTTGAGCATCGTCCCGCAACTATAAGCTGCGGAACAGTACAATTACTTTCTCTATGCAAACTATAACTGCAAGTATTGCGATCTGTCAAGCTAAATGGACAATTGACTGAAGTAAGGAGAAATGATATAATTTCCTTACATAGAAAGGCCAGTTGCAAGGAGACGCTAGATGAAAGAAATTGTATCCACCGTTACCAGCAAGGGACAAGTCACCATTCCTGCTGAAGTGCGCGCATATCTGGGCATCAAAACTCATGACAAGATTGCTTTTATCATTGACCAGGAAGGGATTGTACGGCTGAGAGTTCCTCGGTATCCCACGATTGCTTCGCTTCGAGGAGCTGCAGGGCGTTTGCAGCAACCGGTATCGTGGAAGCAGATGCAACGGATCGCCTACGAGGATCGCTTCGCCGCTAAAAATGAGTCGAACTCATGACGCAACCATTCATCGATACGGATGTCATCATTCGCTTCTTGACTGGCGATGATCCAGAGAAACAGGCTGCGGCAACAGCGCTGTTCGAGCAGGTTGAACAGGGATTGCTCACCGTACAAGCTCCTGATACGGTGATTGCTGATGCCGTCTATGTGCTGTCTTCGCCCAGGCTCTACCATCTTACACGTAGCGATGTTCAGCAGATGCTTGCTGCTCTCGTTCGCCTGCCACAGTTTCACGTTCAGAACCGCTGGAGTGTCTTGCAGGCACTTGACCTCTACGCATCCACTAAGCTCGACTTTGGAGATGCTCTCATCATTGCTTCGATGCGGCAACAAGGCTCGCAGGTACTTTATTCCTACGACGCTGACTTCGACCGTATTGAGGAAATTACTCGACGAGAACCATGAACTTTCTTTTCCTTTGTCGAAGGAACAGGTTGTGACACCTCTTGAGAAGCGAAAGGCAATGCGTCAAGAGTATTCTTAGGTTTCCCATCGTTTGACGCATCCATCTCCGGAGTGGTATTTTGAAAGCTATGAACCCGTCTATCCGCGCCGACTTTGTTCTCGATCTGGGAGAAAAAAATTGCAGCCAGCTTGTAATGGAAGTAATGCTGGCTATGCGCCGCATGGATAAAGGTCAAACCTTGCTCGTCACGGCATACGATCCATCAGCGCCGATCGATTTAGAGGCCTGGTGCCGCATGACAGGCAATACACTCGCACAAAGACTACCCGACTCTTCTGGAAATCAGTTTCTATTACGGAAAGGACTTTAGATCTCATGAACAATTTCGGTATCAACCTCACACGCTCCATTGATGATCCTGACCGCGCAACTGTCGCTATGATCGTAGCGAATGCTGCCGCCGCCTCAGGCAAGAACACCATGGTATTTTTGACGAGCGAAGGTGTACGCCTGGCAGTGAAAGGCGTAGCCGACACCATCAAAGAAGAAGGTCTTCAACCAATGGCCGACCTTGTGAAGAATTACCTGGCCGCAGGTGGCACTTTCTTCGTTTGCACTCCCTGTTACAAGAAACGCGGTTACACAGAAAGTGACCTGATTGAAGGCGCGACACTTGTCGGTGCCGTGAAGCTCGTAGAGTTCATGACCAACGATGCCACAGGCGTTTCTTACTAAGCTTTTTCGCCAATAATCTGTTAGAGGAGGTGTAGGTGAAGGCGTATATTGCAGGCCCACTATTTAACGATGCAGAGAAAGCATTTAATCTGAAAGTCGATGCTTTACTACAATCGCTGGGCGTCGAAACCTATTTACCACAACGCGACGGCGGTGAATCGATTCGACTCATACGCCAGGGGGAGCCACC